>NZ_JAEMSS010000060.1 GCF_016462705.1 Nocardioides sp.
ATCGCGTACGATGTACGGAGTTGAACATCGGCACCGTATCATTTGTTCCGTACGCCGTACGAGATTGTGGGCCGGAGTTGTTAGGGTCGCGCTGTGCCCGTCGAGCCGGACCCCGTGCTGCCACTGCTGTGGCGGCACGTCGTCCCGCAGGAGGCGGAGGCGCCGAGGCGCGGCCCGCGGCAGCGGCTGACCCTCGATCGGATCGTCGACGACGCCATCGCCCTGGCCGACGAGGAGGGGCTGGCGGCGGTGTCCATGCGGGTGCTGGCGCGCCGCCTCGGCATCGGCGCCATGACCCTCTACACCTACGTCGACAACCGCAGCGACCTCGTGGTGCTGATGGTCGACCAGGTCGTGGGGCGCCGGGACCTCCCGCCGATGCCGGGCACGCTCCGCGAGCGACTGCGCCTGGTGGCCGACGTCCAGCTCGCGGACTGCCGGGAGCACGCCTGGCTGCTCGACGTCACCGGAGTCCGCCCCTGGCTCGGGCCGCACGTCGGCGACCGCTACGAGTGGCAGCTCTCGGCGGTCGAGGGGGTCGGCCTCGACGACGTCGAGATGGACCAGACCGTGACCCTGGTCGTCGGGTTCGCGGCCAACGTGGCGCGGTCCGAGCACGCCGTGCGCGCCGCGGAGAAGGAGTCGGGCGTCAGCGACCTGGAGTGGTGGGAGGCGAACGCCGGACCGCTCGGCGAGTTCACGGCGCACCGCGACTACCCCCTGGCGGGGCGGGTCGGCCAGGCGGCCGGCGAGGCCTACCAGGCCGGGACGGACCCCGCTCGCGAGCTGTCGTTCGGGCTCGAGCGGATCCTCGACGGCATCGAGGCCTACGTCAGCTCGCGCTGACCCCGAGCCGCCCGGCCATCTTGTCGAGGTGCGCGAGCACCTCGTCCTCGGACTTGTCCGGGACACCCCAGATCAGCTCGGCCACGCCCTGCTCGGCCCAGCGCGCCAGGTCGTCGGGGTCGGGGCGGAACGCGATGAGGACCCGGATGTCGGGGATCCCCTCTCGCCCGGCGTCGGCCCATGCGGACTTGAGCGCCTCGATCTGACCGCTGATGTCGGTCTGCTGGGGCGTGGTCATCCAGCCGTCGGCGTGCGCGGCGATCCACGCGAAGGTCTTCGGACCGCCGCCGGCACCGATGATCAGCGGGATGTGGGGCTGGACCGGCTTGGGGTAGGCCCACGAGGGCCCGAAGCTGACGAACTCGCCGTCGTACGACGCCTCCTCCTGCGTCCAGAGGGCGCGCATCGCCTCGACGTACTCCTTGAGCACCGTGCGGCGCTTGCCGGGCGGGACGTGGTGGTCCTCGAGCTCGTCGGTGTTCCAGCCGAACCCGGCGCCGATGGTGACCCGGCCGCCGGAGAGGTGGTCGAGGGTCGCGATCTGCTTGGCCAACGTGATCGGGTCGGACTCGACCGGCAGCGCCACCGCGGTGGACAGCCCGATCCGCTCGGTGACCGCGGCGGCGGTCGCGAGGGACACCCACGGGTCGAGCGTGCGCAGGTAGCGGTCGTCGGGCAGCGTCTCGTCGCCGGTGCCGGGGTGCGCGGCGGTCCGCTTGACGGGGATGTGTGTGTGCTCCGGGACGTAGATCGTGTCGAACCCGCGGTCCTCCGCCGCCTTGGCGAGGGCGGCGGGCGTGATCCCGCGGTCGGAGGAGAAGAGGACGACGCCGTTGCGCATGCGCCACACCCTAGGGCAGGAACTGGAACGTGTTCTAGTTCTAGGCTGGGACGGGTGTACTCCCAGACCGCCACCCAGGTGGTGCGCGCCCCGCGAGCCGCTGTCTACTCCGCCCTGGTCGACGCCGACGCGGTGGCCCGGTGGCGGGTTCCGGACGACATGACCGCCGAGGTCCTGGAGTGGGAGGCGCGGCCCGGCGGCCGGTTCCGGGTGTCGTTGACCTACGTCGGGGAGCAGCTGGGCAAGACCGAGGGGGGCACCGACACCTACTCGGGACGGTTCGCCGATCTCGTTGCCGACGCGCAGGTGGTCGAGGTCCTCGAGTTCGAGTCGGCGGACCCTGCCCTGGCGGGCGAGATGACCATGACCACCACGCTGCGTGACGTGGACGCGGGCACCGAGGTGGAGCTGCGGCACGACGGCATCCCCGACGCGGTCCGGGCCGAGGACAACGCGGCCGGCACCCGGATGGCGCTGGCCAACCTCGCCGCGTACGTCGAGGCGCGCGCGGCTGGTTGACTGGCCCCCGTGACCTCGATCGACCTGACCGCCGACGTCGTGACGCTGACCGCGCAGCTGGTCGACATCGAGTCCGTCAGCCGGGACGAGCGGGCCATCGCGGACGCGGTGGAGGCCGCGCTGGCGGCGTACGCCCACCTGGCCGTCACCCGGCACGGCAACACGGTGGTGGCGCGCACCGACCTCGACCGCGGGGAGCGCGTGGTCATCGCCGGGCACCTCGACACGGTGCCGGCGAACGGCAACCTGCCCAGCCGCTACGAGCCGCGGCCCGACGGCGACCTGCTGCACGGTCTCGGCACCTGCGACATGAAGGGCGGCGACGCGGTCATCCTCAAGCTCGCGGCGGGCATCCCCGAGCCGGTCCGCGACGTCACCTACATCCTCTACGAGGGCGAGGAGATCGACACCGAGTTCAACGGGCTCTTCAAGCTCAGCCAGACCCATCCCGAGGTCATGCAGGCGGACTTCGCCATCCTCATGGAGCCGTCCAACGCCGAGGTCGAGGCCGGGTGCCAGGGGACCCTGCGGGTCGAGGTGCGCTCGGTCGGCGAGCGCGCCCACTCGGCGCGCAGCTGGATGGGCGTCAACGCGATCCACCGGGCGTTCCCGATCCTGGAGCGGCTCAGGCTCTACGAGCCGCGCAAGCCGGTCATCGACGGCCTGGAGTACCACGAGGGGCTCAACGCCGTCTCGATCCGCGGTGGTGTCGCCGGCAACGTGCTGCCCGACGAGTGCGTCGTCGAGGTCAACCACCGCTTCGCCCCCGACCGCAGCGAGGCGGAGGCGCAGGCCTTCGTGCGCGAGCTCTTCGACGGGTTCGAGGTGACCGTGCTCGACAGCGCGCCCGGCGCGCTCCCCGGCCTCGACCTCCCCGCCGCCAAGGCGTTCATCGAGGCCGTCGGCCGCGAGGTGAACCCCAAGTTCGGCTGGACCGACGTCGCCCGCTTCACCGAGCTGGGCATCCCGGCCGTCAACTTCGGGCCGGGCGACCCGATGCTGGCCCACAAGCAGGAGGAGCTCGTGCCGGTCGAGCACCTGCGCCGCTGCGAGCGCCAGCTGACCGACTGGCTGACAGGAGGCCTGGGATGAGGTCCAAGTTCAAGGGCCCGGTGGTCCAGCGCCGCGACCAGGTCGACGCGGGCACCACGGACCAGCGCCTGCTCGACTCGCGGGGTGCCTCGGACTGGGTGCACACCGACCCGTGGCGGGTGATGCGCATCCAGGCCGAGTTCGTGGAGGGCTTCGGTGCCCTGGCCGAGCTCGGACCGGCGATCTCGGTGTTCGGCTCCTCGCGCACCCCCGCCGAGCACCCGTCGTACGCGATCGGTGAGGAGCTCGGCCGCAAGCTCGTCGAGGCCGGCTTCGCCGTCATCACCGGCGGCGGCCCGGGGGCGATGGAGGCCGCCAACAAGGGCGCCAGCCAGGCCGGCGGAGTCAGCGTCGGCCTGGGCATCGAGCTGCCCTACGAGTCCGGCCTCAACGAGTGGGCGGACGTGGGCATCAACTTCCGCTACTTCTTCGCCCGCAAGACGATGTTCGTGAAGTACTCCCAGGGCTACGTCGTGCTGCCCGGTGGCCTCGGCACCCTCGACGAGCTCTTCGAGGCGCTGACGCTCGTCCAGACCGGCAAGATCACCCGCTTCCCGGTGGCGCTGGTCGGAGTCGACTACTGGAGCGGCCTGATCGACTGGCTGCGGGACAAGGCGCTGGTCGACGGGAAGGTCAGCGAGAAGGACCTCGAGATGTTCGTGGTCACCGACGACATCGACGAGGCGGTCGCGCTGATGGTCGCCGCCCGGGACGGGGCGTGAGCGCCCGATGATGTGGTTCTTCGCGATCCTGCTGGTGCTGGTCATGGGTGCGGTCGCGGTGGTGGCGGCGGGCCGCGGCCAGCCGATGTCCGAGGCGTACGACGACCGCCCGGACCCCCTGCTCCCGGTCGGCGAGATCGGCGCGGACGACCTGCGGCGCACCCGCTTCTCGTTGGCACTCCGGGGCTACCGGATGTCCGAGGTCGACGCCCTGCTGGACCGGCTGGCCCGGCAGCTCGAGGCGGCCACCGCGCAGACCCGACCAGAGACCCACCCCGAGGCGCCTCAGCGCGTCCGTGGCGAGGACGGCGCAGGGTAGGGCACACTTCCGCCCGTGTCCACGGACGTGATCGTCTACGTGCTGACCGGCCTCGCGCTGGTCGTCGTGGTGCTCACGCGCCTCCGCATGCGGCAGGGCCAGGGCGCGGGCCGGGCCTACGTGGGCACCCTGCTGCTCAACATGCACACCGGCTCCGGTCTGCTGGCGGTCGTCTCCTGGGTGCTGTTCCTGGTCTTCTCCGAGGACAGTGCGCTCGGCGACCCGTTGGTCGGCATCATCGCGCTCACGTTCTGGTGGATCGTCACCGTCTGCGGCCTGCTCATGCTCGTACGCTGGCTGCCCAGCCGCGGACGGCACGCGTCCGAGGGCTTCCAGGACAGCTGGTCGGAGGGGCCGGGTCTCTCGATCCTGGCGCACGTCGGCATGCTGGTGGGCGTGTGCATCTTCACCTACACCTACCTGTTCAGCAAGGTCTGACGTGCGGCGGTTCCTCGGGCCGCTGACCGCCCTCGCGGTGGCCGTCGGGCTCTCGTCGTCCGTCCCTGCGCCGGCCGCGGCGCTGCCGGCCCCGTCGGAGACCCGGCCGGCCGTGCTCGAGGTCGAGGTCATCGGCAAGAGCGTCGCCGGGCGCCGGATCCGGGCCTGGCACCTCGGCAACCGCCAGGAGGAGTTCGGCGAGGACATCCCGTCGGTGGTGCTCATCTCGACGATGCACGGCAACGAGCGGGCCACCCAGCAGATCCTGGCGTCGCTGCGCGACGGCGCGCCGGTCCACGAGGTGGACCTCTGGGTGGTGCCGGTCTACAACCCCGACGGGCTGGCCCGGGGGACCCGCAAGAACGCCCGGGGGGTCGACCTCAACCGCAACTACCCCTACAACTGGGCCGACCTCGACGGCAACTACGAGTCCGGGCCCAAGCCCGCGTCCGAGCCGGAGACCAAGGCGATGATGAGGTTCCTGACCAGGATCAGGCCCGACTACGTCCTGAGCTTCCACCAGCCGCTGAACGGGGTCGACATCAACGTCAAGCGGCCGAGGTTCGCCCGCAAGGTCGCCGACCACCTCAACCTGCCGACGACCAACCTGGACTGCGGCGGGGTCTGCCACGGCACGATGACCGGCTGGTTCAACAAGCACTTCCGCGGGTTCGCGCTCACGGTGGAGTACGGCGCCAAGCCGGGCCGCAAGCGGATGCGCAAGGTCGCGCCGCCGCAGGTGCTCGCGATCTTCGACGCGTTCCGGTCCGCCAACCCGCCCGACCAGGAGCTGGAGATCCTGCGCTAGCTAGCGCGCGTTGAAGACCGGCTTCTCCTTCGCCACGAACGCGGCGACCGCCGCCCGGTGGTCCTCGGTGGCGCCGGTGCGCTGCATCATCTCGCTCTCCAGCTCGAGGGACTCGGCGAACGTGTGCCCGGCGGCGTACGCCACGGAGCGCCGGATCGCGGCGAGCGCCAGCGTCGGCCCCGCGGCCAACCGGGTCGCGAGCTCGCCCACGGTGGCCGTGAGCTCGGCTGCCGGCACGACCCGGTTGGCGAGCCCGAGCTCCAAGGCTTCCTCGGCGCGGACCGTGCGCGGCAGGTAGAGGAGCTCGAGCGCCCGGGCCCGGCCCACGAGCCGCTGCAGGGTGTAGCTCGACCCCGTGTCACAGGACAGCGCCACGTTGGCGAAGGCGAGGTTGAAGCCGGCCGTGTCCGCGAGCACCCGCAGGTCGCACGCGAACGCCAGGCTCGCGCCCGCCCCGGCGGCCACGCCGTTGACCGCCGCGATGACCGGCTTCTCCATCGCGTCGATCGCGCTGACGATGGGGTTGTAGTGCTCGTCGACCGTGGTGAACAAGGCCTCGCTCGAGCCGCTCTCGAGGATCGCGATGTGCTCCTTGAGGTCCTGCCCGGTGCAGAACGCGCGACCGGTGCCGGTCAGGACGACGCACCGGACGGCCGGGTCCTCGGCGGCCTGCAGCACCGTCTCGCGCAGCAGCACCTTGGTCGCGATGTCGAGGCTGTTCATGGCCTCGGGGCGGTTGAGCGTGATGGTCCCGACGCCGTCGACGACGGTGTAGAGGACCGAGGAATCGGCACTGCTGTCTGTCATGGACTCTGGCATGGGAGGCAGTCTCTCGCGTGCCGCGTGACACGGCTCACCGGGGATGGGGGATAATGGACCGGCGCCGTAGGGCGCACGTTTGTTGCAGAGGGCAGACACTGCCGGAGAAAGGCGAGGTGCCGCATGGCGGCGATGAAGCCGCGGACGGGCGACGGTCCGCTGGAGGTCACCAAGGAAGGGCGCGGCATCGTGATGCGCGTTCCCCTCGAGGGCGGTGGCCGCCTCGTGGTCGAGCTCAACGCCGACGAGGCCGGCGCACTCGGGGATGCCCTGAAGGACGTTGTTGGTTGAGCGTCTCGATGAGGACCGCCTGACCTTGTTCCCGTCCCAGGTCTCGCCGCCTGGCTTCTCGGTCGATGGCGGGCTGCCGCACGCGGTCGCGGAGGTCGAGGTGGTGGCGCTGCCCGTGCTGCCCGCAGCCGAGGCGGGGCAGCCGCTGCTGCTCGGGCCGGGTGCGGACCAGCTCGGCGACCTGCTCGGGACCGACCTCCTGGGGGTCCTGGAGGCCGCACGGGCCACGGGGGGTGCGGGTGAGGTGACGTCGGTGCCGGTGCCTGCCGGTGTCGCCGGCGCGCCGGACCTGCGCTGGGTGCTCCTGGTGGGGCTCGGCTCCGGCACCCGGGACGACTTCCGCCGTGCGGGTGCCGCGACCGCGCGAGCGGCGACCGACCGCTCGACCCTGGCCACCACGATCCCCGCCGTCGACCCCGAGGTCGGCCTGACGCCGTTCGTCGTCGGGGCGGTCCTGGGCTCCTTCGCCTTCCAGTGGCGGTCCGCCCCGCCGGAGCAGGTGCCGGTCCGGCGTGTGGTCCTGGCCGGGCTCGCCGACGACGACCTCGCGGAGGTCGGGCGCGCGCAGGCGACCGGTGCCGCCGCCTGGCGGTCGCGGATGCTCGCGTGGGTCCCCTCCAACCTCAAGACCCCGGACTGGCTCGCCGACCAGGCACTGGCCCTCGCCGGCGAGGCGGGCCTCCAGGTGTCGGTCTGGGACGAGAAGCAGCTCGCCAAGGAGGGCTTCGGCGGGATCCTGGCCGTCGGCCAGGCCTCGACCCGGCCGCCCCGGCTGATCCGGCTCGACTACCGGCCGCGCGGCTCCGGCCGGGCCCAGCGGCGCAGCTCACCGGTCGTGCTCGTCGGCAAGGGCATCACCTTCGACACCGGCGGGATCTCCATCAAGCCCGGCGAGGCGATGACCAACATGAAGCGCGACATGACCGGCGGCGGCGTCGTCATGTCCACCATGGCCGCCCTGGAGGCGGTCGGCTGCCCGGTCCCCGTCATCGGCCTGGTCGCGGCCGCCGAGAACTCGATCTCGGGCAACGCGCTGCGACCCGGAGACGTGGTACGGCACTGGGGAGGCAGGACCACCGAGGTGACGAACACCGACGCCGAGGGGCGTCTGGTCCTGGCCGACGCCCTCGCCTACGCCGTGGCGGAGCTCGACCCGGCGGCGGTCGTCGACGTCGCGACCCTCACCGGCGCCATCAAGGTCGCGCTGGGCCAGCAGGTCGGCGGGCTGTTCGCCACCGACGACGCGCTCGCCGGTGCGCTCACCGACGCGGGCACCACGGCGGGGGAGCCGGTGTGGCGGATGCCTCTGGCCTCCGCCTACGAGGACAAGGTCGGGTCGCGGATCGCGGACTCCGACAACGCCGGGGGCGGCCCCGGCGCGATCATCGCCGCGCTGTTCCTCCAGCACTTCGTCGGAGACGTGCCGTGGGCGCACCTCGACATCGCCTCGACCGGTGACTCCCCGGAGGACCGGTTCGAGTGGAGCAAGGGCCCCACCGGCTTCGGGTCGCGGCTGCTCCTCGAGTGGCTCGGGAGCGCGGACCCCCTGGCAGGCATCGGAAGGAACCCGGCAACGTGAACGGTCTCACCGTGCGGTGGTCGCTGGAGGGCGCTGCCCCCGGCGTGGAGGACGAGCTCGCGGCGTACGTCGAGTCCACGTCCCACGCCCGCTTCACCGGGATGCCCGGGCTGCGCTACAAGACCTGGCGGACCCGGTCGGGGGAGTGGTTCGAGGGCTGCTACGTCTTCGCCGACGACGCCGCGCGGGCGGAGTTCCAGGAGACGTTCACCGAGTCCGCCGCGGAGTCGCCGGGCTCGCGGATCATCGGCACCTCGCCGGTCCTCATCGAGCCGTGCGACATCGTCGCGGTGGCCGAGGGTGCCGAGGGGTTCGAGCCGATGGCGCGGGGCTAGCGACGCCTAGTCCGCGGGCGCCCACTCCTTCTTGGCGACCAGGAGCCCGTCGCCGACCGGCAGCAGCACCGGGACCAGCTGGTCGTCGTCCTCGACCTCGCGGATGACCTCGCGGATCGCGGTGGTCTCGGCGTCCCGCTGGGACGGGTCGGCGACCCGGTCGTGCCAGAGCGCGTTGTCGAACGCCACGACGCCCCCCGGCCGGAGCAGCCGCACGGCCTCGCGGAGGTAGGCGGAGTACTCGGTCTTGTCGCCGTCGAGGAACACCAGGTCGTAGTGGCCGTCGGTGAGCCGGGGGAGGACCTCCAGGGCCGCGCCGGCGATGGTGCGCGCCCGCTGGGTCGGGATGCCCGCCTCGGTGAACGTCTCGCGGGCCAGCCGCTGGTGCTCGGTCTCGATGTCCACGGTGGTGAGCACCCCGTCGCCGCGCATCCCGCGCAGCAGCCACAGGCCGGACACGCCGGACCCCGTGCCGACCTCGACGACCGCGCGCGCCTCGAGCACCGAGGCCAGGAAGCGCAGGGTGGCCCCGCCGCCCGGCCCGATCGCGACGACCCCGACCTCGTCGGCCCGGGCCCGTGCCGCGGCCAGGATGTCGTCCTCGGCGACGTAGTGCTCGGCGTAGGACCAGCTCGCGGCGTTGATCGGCTCGGTCATAGGGGCAACGTATCGCGCCGGACGCACCCGGACCGGTCCGGAACCGCCGGGAACACGGGCGTGGTGCCGGTCGTTGGGAACCGCGTGAGGCTCAGGGAACGCTCAGGCGGCAGACGTAGCGTGAGGGGTCCCTCGACGACCCAGGAAGACGGAACCCACGTGGCCACTGACCAGCAGCCCGGCGCGACAGCGCTCCCGGCCGATGGGCCCACCGCGGGCGTGCCCACGTGGGACGAGATCGTCGACCAGCACACCGCCCGGGTCTACCGCCTCGCCTACCGGCTCACCGGCAACGCCCACGACGCGGAGGACCTCACCCAGGAGGTCTTCGTCCGGGTCTTCCGGTCCCTCGACACCTACACGCCCGGCACCTTCGAGGGCTGGCTGCACCGGGTGACGACCAACCTCTTCCTCGACGGCGCGCGCCGCAAGCAGCGGATCCGCTTCGACGCCCTGTCCGACGAGCGCGCCTCCCGGCTGCGGAGCAGCTCGCCCAGCCCGGACATGGCCTACGCCGACATGCACTTCGAGGACGACGTCGAGCGGGCACTGGCGACCCTGCCACCCGACTTCCGCGCCGCCGTCGTGCTCTGCGACGTGGAGGGCCTGACCTACGAGGAGATCGCCGAGATCCTCGGCGCCAAGCTCGGCACCGTCCGGTCCCGGATCCACCGCGGCCGGGCCCAGCTGCGAGCCGCCCTCGCGCACCGGGCCCCCGCCGAGGGACGCTCCCGCTACTCCGGCCCCCACACCGGGCCCCTGCCCGTCCAGGGCCGCCCGTGAACCGCATCGGCGGCCACCTGGGCACGCGGGTCAGCGCCCTGCTCGACGGGCAGCTGTCCGCCGAGGAGGAGGAGCGCGCGTGGGACCACGTGCACCTGTGCCACCACTGCCGTGACCTCGTCGAACGCGAGGGCTGGGTCAAGACCCGGCTCGCCGGCCTGACGTGGGGGGCGCCGGCCGAGGTGCCCGGCCACCTGCGCGGGTCCCTGATCGGGGCGCCGGACCTCACGCCCGGCGAGGCCTATCTCGTCGGCGCCGCTCGCGACCACCGGGGCCGGCGCCTGGGACTCGTCGCACTCGGCAGCGGTGCCGCGGGAGCCGCCGTGGTCGGCGTCCTCGCGCTGGGAACCGCCCCGGCCGACATCCCCGAGCGCCGGGCGCCCTCGACCAGCGTCAACACGCCCAGCAACGCCCCCAGCACGCCCGCCGGCGTCGGCGCGAGCCGCCGCGGCGACACCCCCTGACGCCGACTGGGGTCCCAGGCGCGCTCCCCACGGGGCGAGGCTTCACCCCACCAGTCAGAATGTCGGAGTGACGGACCAGCCGAACGATCCCGCCGAGCAGACGATGCCGTTGGGCTCCCCGGGCGCGATCGGCCCCCGGCCGACCTGGACGCCGCCGCCGAGCACCACCCCGCTCCCGGCCGAGCCGGCTCCCGCCGGTGCCGGCCGCCGAGGGGGCGGCTGGCGCTGGACGGGCGCCGCACTGATGGCTCTGATCCTCGGTGGTGCCGGCGGCATCGGTGGAGCCGCGGTCTACGACCGTCTCGACGACGAGGGCGACGCGGACTCGCCGGGTCAGGTCGCCGGCGGCCTCGACCAGGTCGACACCGTCTCGCTGCCTCCGCTCGAGGCCGACGACGGCACCGTCGCCAACGTCGCCGCCGAGCTCCTCCCGAGCACCGTGCAGATCTCGGCCGAGTACGAGGGCGAGGAGGGCGGTGCCACCGGCTCGGGGTTCGTGCTGGACGCCCAGGGCCACATCATCACCAACAACCACGTGGTCGAGCAGGCCGCCGAGGACGACGGGGCGATCGAGATCGTCGACCAGGACGGGAACCGCTACGACGCCACGGTCGTCGGCCGCAGTCCGGTCTACGACATCGCGGTCCTCTACTCCGAGGACGCCACGGAGCTTCGTCCGGCGTCGCTCGGCGCCTCGAAGGCACTGCGGATCGGTGAGGGCGTGGTCGCCATCGGTTCCCCCCTCGGCCTCAGCTCCACGGTCACGGCGGGCATCGTCAGCGCGGTCGACCGGCCGGTCACGACCGGCGACGCGGACGCGTCGTCCTACATCAACGCCGTCCAGACGGACGCGGCCATCAACCCGGGCAACTCGGGCGGACCCCTGGTCAACCTCCTCGGCCAGGTCGTCGGGGTCAACTCCGCGATCGCCACGGCCGGCGGCGGCATCGGCGGCGAGGCGGGCAACATCGGCGTGGGCTTCGCCATCCCGATCGAGCAGGTCCGGGTGACGGCCGACCAGATCCTCGAGACGGGCGAGGCGCGCTACCCCGTGATCGGCGCCAAGGTGCAGACCGGCGGCAGCGACGGCGACGGCGCGCTCATCGACTCGGTGGTGGACGGCCAGCCCGCCGAGGAGGCCGGGCTCGAGGAGGGCGACCTGGTCGTCGAGCTCGAGGGGGAGCGGGTCACCGACGGCATCGCCCTGATCGTCGCGATCCGCTCGCACCAGCCCGGGGAGACCCTGGCCTTCACCGTCGAGCGGGACGGCGACGAGCGCGTCTTCGACGTCACTCTCGACTCCGAGGTCGGCTGAGGTCAGGCCTCGGCGTCCACCTCGGCGTCCACCTCGGCGTCCCGGCCGGTGAACGGGTGGTCGTCGATGAACCGGTCCGCCTCGGCGTACATCCGCTGGATGTAGTCCTCCAGGTCGGAGGCCTGCACCCGCCACTGGCCGCGGCCGCCGATCTTCATGGCCTTGAGCTCCTTGCGGCGGACCAACGCGTAGACCTGCGCCACCGAGGTGTTGAGGATCTCCGCGACGTCGGCGAGGAGCAGGAACCGCGGCTGGTCGGCCATGCGCGCCATCGTCGCACCCGGCGCCCCCTGCCGCTGGACGGACCCCAGGGCTTGTGGATGGGCAGGTGACGGCGCGGCCGGTGCGAGGCAGGATGGCGCCGTGGCCACCACTCTCGGGGACGCCACGGGCCTCGGGGACGCTGCGACGCCGGCGCAGCGTGTCCGCCGTCCCGGCTGGCGGGACCCACGTCTCGCGATCGGCATCGTCCTGGTCGCCGGCTCGGTCGTCGCGGGCGCTCGGCTCCTCGCCGCGGCCGACGACACCGTCCAGGTCTGGACGGCGGCCTCCGACCTCGGGGCCGGCGCCCGGCTGACCGAGGACGACCTGGTCGCGGCCCGGGTGCGGTTCGCCGACGAGGACGCCCAGGACGGCTACTACGCCGTGG
Source organism: Nocardioides sp. (assembly GCF_016462705.1). Classification (GTDB taxonomy): domain Bacteria; phylum Actinomycetota; class Actinomycetes; order Propionibacteriales; family Nocardioidaceae; genus Nocardioides. The sequence continues at coordinate 12,478 of NZ_JAEMSS010000060.1, forward strand.
ACGACGAGCTGCCCGCCGACCTGGAGCTGCTGCGCGGGGTGGGCGCCGGGGAGCTGCTGGCGCGCAGCGCGGTGGGGCCCAGTGGTGCGAGTGGCCTTGTCGAGGTCCCGATCGCGGTCGAGCCCGAGCAGGTGCCGCCGTCGGTCACGGCCGGAGCGGTCGTCGATGTCTACGTCGTCGCGACGCCGGACGCCGAGGAGGAGGCACCTGGAACGACCGCGGAAGACGGCCCGGCGCTCGCGGGTGTCACCGTCGTCGACGCCCCGGCCCTCGCGGAGTCGTTCGGCACGTCGGGCCGGCGTCAGCTGGTGCTGGCGGTGCCGGAGGCGGACACGGCGGCCTTCTTCGCCCTGCTCGGCAGCCACGACTCCGCGGTCATGACCGTCGTCCGCCGCGGCTGAGGACGCCGGGCCATGGTCGTCGTCCTCATCGTCGCCGCCGGGGCCGCGTGGGAGTCGGCGGCGCTCGCCGCGCTCGGCGACCGCTCGGACGTGGTCGTCCTCAAACGCTGCGTCGACGTCGACGACCTGCTCGCCACCGCCGCGGCGGGCCAGGCCGACGTGGCCGTCGTCGGCCTGGACGCCCCGGGCTTCGACGTCCCGGCGACCGACCACCTCCGCCGGCACGGCGTGCGGCCGGTCGCGGTGAGCCCGGCGGGCGCGGACCTGGAGGCCGCGCGGGTCCACGCGTCCCGGATCGGCGCGGCCACGGTGGTCGCGTCCGACGACCTCGACGGCCTGGTCGACGCCGTACGCCGGCCGCCGGAGCCGTCGCGGTCCGACCCTCCGCCTGCCCAGGAGCAGCCACCGGTGCCCGGAGCCGCGGGCGGCCGGGTGATCGCCGTCTGGGGGCCGGCCGGGGCCCCGGGCCGCACGACCGTGGCGACCGGCCTGGCGGCGGTGCTGGCGACCCGGGCGCCGACGGTCCTGGTCGACGCGGACCCCTACGGGGGGAGCGTGGCCCAGGTGCTGGGAGTGCTCGACGAGGTGTCCGGCCTGCTCGCGGCCACCCGCCTGGCCGGCGCCGGCACGCTGGAGCAGGGGTTCGACAGCCTGCGGCGCGGCCTGGACCACCGGCTGAGCGTCGTCACCGGGCTCCCGCGTCCGGACCGGTGGACCGAGGTCCGGCCCGGCACCGTCGAGGCCGTGCTCGAGGTCGCCCGGGACCGCGGGCACGTCGTGGTCGACACCGGGTTCAGCCTCGAGGAGGACCCGGCCACCGACTACGGCTCGCGCCCGGGCCGCAACCAGCTCACTGTCGAGGCCCTGACCGCCGCGGACGAGGTCGTGGCCGTGGGCACCGCCGACCCGGTCGGCCTCTCCCGGCTCGCCCGTGGGCTGGTCGAGCTGCGCGAGGCGGTCGGTTCCCTCCCGGTCCGCCTGGTCGTGAACCGGATGCGGCCCACGCTGGGCTGGGCCGAGCGCGACGTGGCCTCGATGGTGTCCGGGTTCGCCCGCCCGGTCGGCCTGCACTTCCTGCCCGAGGACCGGGAGTCCGTCGACCGGGCGCTGGTCACCGGGCGGACGCTCGTCGAGTCCGCACCCGACTCGGCGCTGGTCGGGGCGCTGCGCCGGGTCGGGGAGGCTCTCGCACCCCAGGTCGGCCCGACGGCGGCGGGCCGGCGAGCCTGGCTCAGGCGGCGAAGAGCAGCAGCAGCCCGCCCACGGTGAACGCGATCATGGCGACCAGCAGCGGGAGCTGACCGGTCAGCTGGTGCTGCTTGGGCAGCAGCCGGACCGCCCGTTCGTGAGCGGCGATCACGCCGACGACGTGCCCGACGATGACGGCCAGCACCTTGATGGTCGCCAGCAGCGTGGGGTGGTAGGTGAACCAGTAGCTCGGCGTCCAGTCGGCGGTGCCGAACCAGTTGCTCCCGTCGCTGAACGGGTCGCTGACCTGGATCAGAGTCTGCTGCCCGTACTCCACGAGGTAGGTCAGGTAGTGCGCCACGATGTAGCCGATGATGATCGGCACGATCGAGTGGCCGAACTGGTTGGGCAGGTCGCGCCGCCGGGTCCCCGGACCGACCGAGGTCAGCATCGTTCCGGCCGCGAAGATCAGGCCCACCCCGACGCAGAACGAGAGCAGCGCCAGGTTGTTGGCCACGTCGACGAGGTCGCGGCTGCCCGAGATCGTGTCGCTGTTCTGGATGAACCTGATCCAGATCGAGGAGTCCTTGAACGAGTCGAACGCCGTGCTGCCGAACAGCACCGCACCGACGGCGACGAGACCCGGGCGGACCTCGACGGTGTCCAGGTTGGCCAGCGGGCTGCGGACCACCAGCAGGTGGGCGCCGCCCTCCCCGGTCTCGGACCGGGCCTCGCGCCGGCCCCAGACGGAGAGCTTGGAGACCAGGGTGGAGTAGACCTCGAAGGGGTCTCCGCGCTCGTAGAACCTGCTGCCGAACAGCGCGCCGCCGATCAGCATGGCGGCGATGTACGCGGCGCACCACAGCCGGACCGGGCCCAGCTCGGTCGAGTGCGGGTAGACCAGCTCGAGCCAGACGAACGCGAACAGACCGACCGCGGCCGGCCAGTAGCCGAGCCGCTCGGGATAGGTGAAGACACCCGTGTCGGGGTCCGTGCCGGAGATCTTGGCGAAGGCGGCGTTGATGGTGCGCACGGGGCTGAGGGCCTTGTAGACCGGCCCGAGGAGCAGCGACAGGGGGACGAGCCCCACCCACCACCAGACGTAGACGATGCCGAAGATCGGGTTGGTGAGCCGGTCCTCGCCGAGGACGGCCGCCATCGCGGCGAAGGCGAAGATCGCGAAGCCGAGGGTGCGGGTGGCGACGAGGAACGCCGGCGCGTCGACCACCCGGGCCAGCCGGGCCGGCGCGGGGCGGCCGCTCGTCGCGGCGTCGTACCGCGGAGAGCGCCATGCGACGGCCAGGACGGTGAAGCTGATCGTGAGCGCGGCGACGGCGCCCGCAACGGCGAGCTCGGTGGGGATCGGCAGGTCCTTGGAGCCGCCGACGCCGTGGGCGAGGATGTCGTTCAGTGCGGCGTCTCCGACCTGTGTGACATGAGTGACGGAATGCGGGGCGGTCCGGACAACTCTGTCAGAATCGCACGTCGGGCCTAGCACGGGGTGGAGGTGGCAGAGGTGCAGCGACTGCGCCAGCGTGACCTCACGTTCCTCGTCGACGAGACGCCCGCCGCCCCCCGCCACAACGCGACGGTCGAGATCTTCGACCCCGGGGACTCCGGCTTCGACTACGACCGCCTGGTCGCACTCATCTCCGACCGGATCGCGTTCGTCCCGCGCTACCGGCAGCGACTCCAGCAGGTGCCCGGCCGGGTCGCGAACCCGGTGTGGGTCGACGACGAGGCCTTCGACATCGGCTACCACGTACGCCGCTCGGCGCTGCCCCGGCCGGGGTCGGCCGACCAGCTCAGGGAGCTCGTGGGCCGGATCGTCTCCCGCCCGCTCGACCGCGGGCGGCCGCTGTGGGAGGTCTACTTCGTCGAGGGCCTGGCCGACGGCCAGGTGGCCCTGCTCTACAAGACCCACCAGGCACTCGTCGACGGCGTCGACACCGTCGACCTCGGCCAGGTGCTGCTCGACCGGGACGACGAGCCGAAGGTGCCGTCCGCCCAGGACTGGACCGACGACTGGGCGGCGCGGCGCAAGCCGTCGACGGCGGGCCTGCTCGCAGCGGCGCTGAAGGAGACCGTGACCGACCCGCGCACCGCGGCCGACACCGTGCGCGGCACCCTCGACGCCACGCTGCGCAACGCCGAGAGCGTCGCCGGCCGGGTGGCCCGGGTGGCCAACGCGCTCACCGGCCGCCGCCCCGAGCGCGAGACGCCGCTGTCGGGCCGGCTGTCCCAGCAACGCCGGGTGGTCACGGTCACGACCGACCTGGCCGACTACCGCCGGATCCGGGACGACCACGGCGGCACCGTCAACGACGCCGTGCTCGCGACGGTCACCGGTGGTCTGCGGGCGTGGCTGATGACCCGCTCCGAGTCCATGGGCGGGCTGCGCAAGGTGCACGCGGTCGTGCCCATGTCGGTCATCGACCGCGAGCTCGAGGCCACCTCGCTCGGCACCCAGGTCGCCCCGCACTTCGTCGACCTCCCGGTCGGGGAGGCCAGCCCGGTCGTCCGGCTGCACCAGGTGTCCTACTCGTTCCAGTCCCACAAGGAGACCGGCCGCGCCGTCGCCGCCAACCGGCTGGCGGGCATCGCCGGCTTCGCACCGGCGACGTTCCACGCGATCGGGTCACGGGTGGCGGCGTTCGAGCTGCGCCGGGGCTTCCAGATCGTGATCACCAACGTGCCCGGCCCCCAGTCGCCGCTGTACGCCGCGGGGGCCCGGATGGTCGGCACCTACCCGGTCCCGCCCCTGCTGCCCGGCCAGACCCTGGCCATCGGCATCACGTCCTACGACGGCAAGGTCTTCTACGGGATCACCGCCGACCGTGACCTGGTCCCGGACGCCGACGTCCTCGGCCAGTGCCTGCGCGAGGCGCTCGACGAGCTGCTGGACACGGTGTCGGGGGCCCGGCCGCGGGCGCCTCGGGGGCGGCGCAAGAGCACCGCGGCTGCGAAGAAGCGGGCGACGAAGTCCTAGGGTCGTCCCATGGACGCCATCACGTTCCCCCCGGCTCCCACCAACGAGCCGAACCTGACCTACGCGCCCGGCACCCCCGAACGGGAGGCCCTGCGGGTCGAGATCGAGAAGCTCGAGCGCCGCCCCAAGAACCTGCGCGGCTACATCGGGGGCCGCTGGAAGGCCGGCGGGGGCCCCGAGGTCGAGGTGGTGCAGCCGCACGACCACCAGCACGTCCTCGGCGTGTTCAAGGGGTCGACGCAGGCCGACGCCCAGGCCGCGATCAAAGCCGCCGGCAACGCGGCCTCGGACTGGCGCAACCTGCCGATGGACGAGCGCTGTGCCGTCCTGCTGAAGGCGGCGGACCTGCTGGCGGGCCCGTGGCGGCAGCGGATCAACGCCGCCACCATGCTCGGTCAGTCCAAGACCGCCTACCAGGCCGAGATCGACAGCGCCTGCGAGCTCATCGACTTCTGGCGCTACAACGTCCACTACGCCAAGCAGATCCTCACCGACCAGCCGATCGCCAACAGCCCCGGCATCTGGAACCGCACCGACCACCGGCCGCTCGAGGGGTTCGTCTACGCGATCACGCCGTTCAACTTCACCGCGATCGCCGGCAACCTGCCGACCGCGCCGGCGCTGATGGGCAACACCGTGATCTGGAAGCCGTCGCCCACCCAGCAGCTCGCCGCGTCGCTGACCATGGAGCTGCTGGAGGAGGCAGGGATGCCGCCCGGCGTCATCAACATGCTTCCCGGCGACGGCATCGAGGTCTCCAAGGTCGCGCTGGCCCACCCGGACCTGGCCGGCATCCACTTCACCGGCTCCACCCCGACGTTCCAGCACCTGTGGCGGACCGTCGGCGAGAACATCGCGGGCTACCGCTCCTACCCGCGGATCGTCGGCGAGACCGGCGGCAAGGACTTCGTGCTCGCCCACCCGTCGGCCGACCCCGAGGTGGTGCGGACCGCGCTGATCCGTGGCGCGTTCGAGTACCAGGGCCAGAAGTGCTCGGCGGCCTCCCGGGCCTACGTCGCCACGTCGGTGTGGGACCGGATGAAGGACTCGTTCCTCGCCGAGGTCGAGGCGCTGCCGATGGGCGACGTCACCGACTTCTCCAACTTCATGGGCGCCGTGATCGACGCGCGCGCGTTCGCCAAGCACAAGGCAGCGATCACCCGGGCCAGGCGCCAGGCCAAGCTGGACGTGGTGGTCGGCGGCCAGACCGACGACAAGGTCGGCTGGTTCGTCCGCCCGACGGTCGTGGTCGCCACCGACCCGGCCGACGCGATGTTCTCGACCGAGTACTTCGGGCCGATCCTGGTGGTCCAGGTCTACCCCGACGACCAGTTCGAGCGGGTCGCCCGCCAGCTCGAGGGCATCGCGCCGTACGCCCTCACCGGCGCCGTCATCGCCCGGGACCGGCACGCGATCGCGTGGGCCAGCGAGGAGCTCCGGTTCGCCGCCGGCAACTTCTACGTCAACGACAAGCCCACCGGGGCGGTCGTGGGGCAGCAGCCGTTCGGCGGCGGCCGGGCCAGCGGCACCAACGACAAGGCCGGGGCGGCGGTCAACCTGCTCCGCTGGACCTCGCCGCGTTCCATCAAGGAGACGATGGTGCCGCCCACCGACCACCGCTACCCCTACATGGACTGACCAGGACCGACCAGTGACCGTTCTCCACATGGGCTCGCTGCACCCGGTCGAGCAGCTGCTCACGCTGGTGCTCGCCTTCGGCCCGTTCGTGGTCCTGGGCGGAGTGATCTGGTGGCGCCGCCGCACCGAGGAACCGGTCGACGGGCGGGAGGACCAGCGGCAGGACCAGGCCGAGGACGCGGGTCAGCCCGACAGGTAGTCGCGGCCGACGGCGTTCTCGGCCTTGAGCGCCTTGCGCAGCAGGTCGGCGATGAGGTTCTCGATCTTGCCGCTCACCAGCGGGATGTTGACCTTGATCGTCATCTCGAGCCGCTCGGTCGTCACCCCACCCGACTCGGAGAGGTGGATGGTCCCGGTCATCTCGCCCGGCTTGCCGGGGATCACGACCTCGACGTCGGCGTTCTCGGCGTCGGTCCACGTCTCGGTCTGCACCAGGTTGATCTCGTCGCCGACGAACTTCTTGGCGAACCCCGGGATCCCGTCGGAGGTCTGCACCTGGTCGACGACGACGGTGACCCCGCCGGGCTCCTCGGTGATGGAGACGCTCATGCGGACCGCCCCCTGCGCCTCGCACGCGCGCTCCCGGAACCCGGGATCCATGAGCATCGCGTCGACGTCGGCCAGCGGCGCGTCGTAGGTGAGGTCGTGAGAGAACTGGGTGCTCATCTGGCTGCTCCTCCTACGTCCCGGACTGCCCGGACAGGTACGCGGTGCCGGCCCGGTGCTCGGCGTCCATGCCGGCGGTGACCTTGTCGGCCATCAGCTTCTCGAGCTTGCCGCCGATCAACGGGACCTTGACCTTGATCTCGAGCTCGACGACCTCCGTCGTCCCGGCGCCGGCGGGCTCCAGCCGGATCGTGCCGCGCATGCTGGTGGGCTTGCCGGGCGCCTCGATCCGGAGCTCGCCGCCGTCCCTGCCCGCCCAGGTCTCCCGCTGGATGGCCTGCGTGGACTCGCCCGCGAAGGTCCTGGCGAACCCCGGGAGGTCGTCGGTGCGCTGCAGCATGTCGATGACGAGGCTGAAGCCGTCGCCCTCGCGGTCCAGCTGGACGTCAGCCGAGATCACGTCCTGTGCCTCGCACGCCGCCTGACGGAACGCCGGGTCCGCGAGCATCTCGAAGACCTCGGACGGCGCGGCGTCGTACCGGAGCTCGTGTCGGAACTTCATGGCCGCATCATGCCGGACCCGGTCCGCGGCTCCGGTTCAGACCGTGACCACCTGGTGCAGGCCCGCCTGCTCGAGGGCGGTCCTGGCCCGTTCCAGGAGATCGGGGTCAGCCTCGGGGAGGTCGGCGTGCTCCGGCCGCACGCCGTGCGTGCGGAAGCCGATGACGACGACCCGCAGCCCCGGGTCCAGGCCGGCCAGCCACGCCGCCGTGCGGGAGACCTGCTCGGGGGTGTCGTTGAACCCGGGCACGAGCAGCAGCCGCACCTCCGCGAGCCGCCCGTGCGCGTGGAGGTAGCGGATCGAGTCGAGGACGAGGTCGTTGCCGCGTCCGGTGAGCCGGCGGTGGACCTCGGGGTCGAGTGCCTTGAGGTCGACCATGAACCCGTCGGTCACCGGCAGCAGCTCGTCCCAGACCCGGGGCAGGGCGTGCCCGTTGGTGTCGACGTACGTCGTCAGCCGGCCGAGCTGAGGATCGGCACGGAGCTCGGTGAAGAGGTCGCGGACGAAGTGCCACTGCGCGGTCGCCTCGCCGCCGGAGACCGTGACGCCGGCGAGGTAGGGCTCGACCTGGCGGATCTCCTCCAGTACGCCGGCGACGTCGCTGAGCCGGGTCCCCGGACCGCTCGGCGCGATGGTCTCGGGGTTGTGGCAGGCCAGGCAGTCGAAAGGGCAGCCCTGGGCGAAGACCACGAACCGGTTGCCCGGCCCGTCCACCCACGAGAACGGGACGACGTCAGCGAGCCGGACCGGCGTCGAGCTCATGCGCCACCACCCGCTTCGGTACTCGCTGGTCGACGTGCGACTCGCGCACCGAGCCGGCACCGAGGAAGGTGCTCCCGTGCCGGGCGCCCTCGGGAGTCGGGGCGTCGAGCTTGGCGAGGTCCGACTTGCGCACCAGGTAGCCGGTGATCCGGATGAAGTCGTTGCTGTCGAGGTTGAAGGTGAAGTCCCGCATGCCGGTCCGGAACGCCCCCCGGACCACGTCGACGACGGCAGCGGGGTTGCGGCGCGCGGTCTCGTCGAACGCGAGCACGTCGCTGATGCCGGCGGGGAACAGCTCGTGGTGCGGGGTGATGGTGCGCAGGTGCTCGACGAGGCCCGGCTCCTCCCCGACGGGGACGCGGCAGCCGGCGGTGACGCCGACGTCGGAGTCGATGCCGGACTGGGAGTGCAGGAGAGCGCGCCCGTGGTTGCCCTCGCAGTAGGGCAGCGGCCGGGTGGCGACCAGCTCGCTGACGCGGGCCAGGATCTGCTCGGCCAGCGCGTTGGCCTCGGGGTCGTGGCCGTAGCGCCCGGACCCGCCCTCGTGCTCGAGGACCCGCGAGACGGCCTCGGCGAGGCCGTAGACGCCGAACATCGCGCTGTAGCGGTCGAGGTGCAGCAGCCCGTCGGTCACCAGCCAGGAGTGCTCGAAGAACCTGGCCTCCTCGACCAGGTGCCGGATGCGGGCCTCCATCAGCTCGGCGGTCAGCTCCACGTAGTGGGGGAGCAGCACGTCGAGGAAGGAGTCCCGGTCGCCGGAGTGGAGGTTCGCGACCTCGGCGAGGTTGAGCCGGACCAGCGTGTGCGACCCCCCGCCCGTGCGCAGCGAGTTGTAGCAGGAGGCGACGCCGTACGACGGGCCGAGCCCCGCGACCATCATGGGATGGTTCACGAAGTGCGGCTGGCCGCACTCGAAGACGGTCTCGACGGCGTCCCGCACCAGGTCGTCGGGGGTGAGGTCGGGGTCCACCTTGAGGCTGAGGTTGGGCACCACCTGGTGCAGCTCGCGCTCCAGCCGCAGCGCCATCCGCACGACCCGGCCGTCCCGCGGCCCGAGGTTCGCGTGCGTGAACGCGTCCGGGAACATCCGGTCCAAGGAGATCCAGAACAACCGCAGCCGGCGGTGCAGCTCGTCGTCGTCCAGCTCCCCGACGTACGGCTCGAGGAGCGCGTCCAGGTCGCCGAGCCACACCGGATAGCCGGTGATCGACGGCACCTGCGAGTAGCCGATGAGCAGCGTGGTCAGCGCCTCGTCGAGGTCACGGGCGGGCTCCAGCTCGAGGAACCGCGAGCCGTCGCGCAGCAACGTCGCGTAGTCGGGCAGGACGTAGCGGGGCCGGTGCGGCGCGTTGCCCTCGTACATGTCGCAGATGAGCCGCTTCTCCAGCGCCTGCGCGCACGCGTCCGACACCGGCGGCGGCTCCAGGGCGTTCTCGGCCAGCACCGCGAGGTTGTGCATCCGCTGGCGGTAGGTCAGCCGGGGGTCGTCGATGACGTCGCGGGCAAGGCGGCGCAGCTCCAGGATGTCCACCCCTCCAGCGTCCGCCACGAGCCGGCGGGGCCCCAGAGTCCTAGGTCCCGGGTGCGCTCAGACCGTCCCGCACCGGTCGAGACCTTCCGCGACGGTCTCCCGGGGCCCGAGCTCGACCACCACGGTCGGTGCCGGGGGCGTCAGGGACACCGGCTCCCCGATGTCGGCGAGCTGCACCTCGGCGACCAGGTGCAGGTCGGTGAGCCCCGGGAACGGTTCGACACCTGCCTCCTGCGCGACGCCCAGGACGTCGTCCAGGGCCACCGTGTAGCCGGTCAGCTCACCGTCCGCCGTCGAGAACCTGACGGGTACGTTGCCGTAGCCGGCGTCCAGGCCCAGGAGCATGAGGTTCACGGTCTCCCCGAACGGCGCCGCCGCGGTCAGCAGCGGCACCGCCGCGTCGATGGTCGTGGCGGTCGCACCGGTCTCGACCATGCGAGCGAGGAACACCTGGAGAGCGGGCGGCACCAGCTGCGAGCTCGGGCTCTGCTCGTCCAGTGCGCGGTGCGCCCAGCAGCCGTCGAGGTCCGACCCGATCCTGGCCCGGAACCACAGATCCGGTCCCTGCGAGACGGTCGTCAGGTTGCGGGGCGCCTCGGCGACGCCGTGGCGCGCGGAGAGCGAGGCGGGCGGGTCGAGCTGGAAGTAGCCGGTCTCGGTCACGACCGCACCGCCCCTCCCGTTCGAGACCGAGAGCTCCCAGCGCCCGGTGCCGGACTCCTGGAGCCGGTCCTGGGCGACCTCCAGCGCGTCGGCGGGCGGGGCCGGCGGCAGGGTCGGGCTGGCCGGCGTGGGAC
>NZ_JAEMSS010000061.1 GCF_016462705.1 Nocardioides sp.
AACACGTCGCCCTCGCCGGCCTTGATCGCGTGGAACGCCATCCGGGTGGTCTGCACCGACGAGGAGCAGTAGCGCGTGATCGTGGCGCCGGGCACGTCGTCCAGGCCCATGAGCACGTTGACGACGCGCGCCATGTTGTTGCCCGACTCGCCGCCCGGCAGACCGCACCCGAGGTAGTGGTCGTCGATCGTGGACGGGTCGAGCTCGGGCACCTTGGCGAGTGCCGCCCGGACGATCGTGGCGGTCAGGTCGTCGGGCCGGAGGTCCTTGAGCGACCCCTTGTTGGCGCGGCCGATGGGCGAGCGAGCAGCGGACACGATCACGGCTTCAGGCATGGGGCGAGCCTAGATGAGAACAGGTTCCACCGGTGCTGTGCCCTCGGTCACGCCGCTCCGCCAGGGGCTCAACAGGCCTCGGGCTCGGTCAGGGCGTGCAGGACGAGGGACAAGGACTCGGACAGGAAGCCGCGGCGCTCGGGCACCGGCTTCTGCAGGGCGGCGATGAGCAGTCCGTCGAAGGACGCCACCAGCGTCTCGGACCGGGACAGGCTGTGCAGCTTGCCGGCCTGGGAGACGATCCCGTCGACGACCGCGACCAGCCGGCCTCGCCAGGCGGCGAGCACCTCCGCGACCGCCGGGTTGCGGGGTGCCTCCAGGGACAGCTCCAGCTTGGCCAGCACCAGCTCGCGCTCCTCCAGCCACCGCTCGAAGAGGGCCAGGGTGTGGGCCACGGCCCGGTCCGTGTCGCCGTCGCACTCCCCGAGGTCGAGGGCGAGCCGGTCGACGTCGGCGGCCAGTGTGGCGGCGACGTGCTCGGCCACGGCCAGCAGCAGCAGCTGCTTGGTGCGCAGGTACGCCGAGCAGGTGCCCTCGGGGAGCCCGGCGCGCCGGTCCACGGCCCGATGGGTGAGGCCGCGCAGGCCCTCGTCGGCCACCACCCCCAGGGCGGCGTCGAGCAGCTCGCGACGGCGGCCGGTCGCGGCGGGGACGAGCGGGTTCTGCGTGCTGGTCATGTGACTCCGGACACTAACTGCCGCCGGGGGGAAGATCTCCGCTTGCCCGCGACATTCTACAGGTGTAGAACTGTTCTACAGACGTAGAAAGGAACCCCGTCATGAGCAACATGGCTCCCGACCTCAGTGGTCTCGACCCGTTCATCAACGCCTTCATCGCCCTTGCGGTCGTCGCCGCCATCGTCTCGCTGGCGGTCATCGGCCAGACGGTGTCCGCGTTCGTCGCCACCAACCACCGCGCCCGCGTGGCTCGCCGCGAGAGCATCCCGACGTACTACCGCCGGCTCGTCTCGGCGCACTGACGAGCGCGCGGCGCCGGCTCGGGAGGACACGCCTAGAGTCGACGCCGTGCGCCACGTCTACGAGTGCCCGATGCGCTGGGCCGACCTGGACATGCTGGGGCACGTCAACAACGTGACCTACGTCGACTACCTCCAGGAGGCCCGGGTCGACATGCTCCGGGCCCACGGGTCCCGGCCGCACGGGCACTCCGGCGCCGGAGGCCAGGACGACCTCGCCGAGGGCGTGGTGGTGGTCCGGCACGAGGTCACGTACCTGCGCCCCCTCCTCTTCACCTTCGAGCCGGTGATGATCGAGTGCTGGGTGACCGAGGTGCGGGCGGCCTCGTTCACCATCGCCTACGAGATCTTCCGGGAGTCGCGCAGCCGGCCGGGGGAGCGCAACGTCTTCGTCCGTGCCACGACCGTGCTGACGCCCTACGTCTTCACGACCGAGCGGCCCAGGAGGATCACGCCGGAGGAGCGCGCCCGGCTCGAGGAGTTCCTGGAGCCCGAGGAGGAGCGCCCCCGGCCGCCACGCCTGGAACCCGTGACGCCCTCGGAGCTCGGGCGCTACGCCGTCCACGTCCGGTTCAGCGACGTCGACGTCTACGGCCATGTCAACAACGTGAAGTACTTCGAGTACTTCCAGGAGGCGCGGCTGCTCTACCTCACGTCGCGGCTGTGGGCCGAGGTGCCCAGCGACGTGCCCCGGGCCAGCATCGTGGTCGCACAGACCGACGTCGACTACCGGCGACCGATCCTGTTCCGGCCCGAGCCGTACGACTGCTGGTCCCGCATCGAGCGGGTCGGGACCCGGTCGCTCACGCTGGTGTCCGAGATCCACGACGGCGAGACCGTGCTGGCCAGGGCTCGCGTCACCATCGTCTTCGTCGACCCCGAGTCGGGTCGCTCCACGGAGCCCCCCGAGGCGTACCGCGCCCCGCTGCTGGCGGCCCAGGCCGCCGCGCGCTGAGCCTGCCTGGGCGGGCGAGCAGGACCGAGAAGCCCGGCGGTAGCTCTCGGAACTCGCTACCGCCGGGCCGGAGCAGCGGTTTGGGGGGTTAAACCGCCATTCCACCTCGCCATGGTGACGAGGCCTCTGACCGGGGGTGTCGGGTCGCCCCGCGAGTGCGACCGTCGGGGACACCTGTCGCCTGAGGTGACGGTCGTTACATCCGAGGGGGAGAGATTTCTTCGGCTGTCTCCATGGTGTTCACCATGAACTGGGCCGCGTGGGTCACGTAGTCCCAGAACTGCGCGTCCTGCTCCGGCGTGAGCTCGACCTCGTCCAGCGCGGCCCGGAAGTGCCGCAGCCAGTGCTGGGCCGCGACCGGGGTGACGGCGAACGGGGCGTGCCGCATCCGCAGCCGCGGGTGCCCGCGGGTGTCGGAGTACGTCGTCGGGCCACCCCAGTACTGGATGAGGAAGAGCCGGAACCGGTCCTCGGCCGGGCCGAGGTCCTCCTCGGGGTAGAGCGGCCGCAGCACGGGGTCCGTGGCCACGCCCTCGTAGAACTTCGCGACGATGCGGCGGAACGTCTCCTCGCCGCCGATGTCGTCGTAGAACGTCACCGTTCCATTCTGCCGACGTGGGTCCGACTCCGAGAATCGGCGTGGAAGGATCGGGCCATGGCTACTACTCGCACCGCGTCCACCCACTGGGAAGGCAGCCTCTTCGAGGGCGCCGGCAAGGTCACCCTCGAGTCGTCCGGGCTCGGCACCTATGACGTGTCGTGGCCGGCCCGCGCCGAGGAGGCGGGCGGCAAGACCAGCCCCGAGGAGCTCATCGCCGCGGCCCACTCCGCCTGCTTCTCGATGGCGTTCTCCAACGGCCTGGCCAAGGCCGGTACGCCGCCCACCAGCCTGGACACCTCGGCCGAGGTGGACTTCGTGCCCGGCACCGGCATCACGCAGATCCGGCTGACGGTGCGGGGCGCCGTCGAGGGCATGAGCGAGGAGGACTTCGTCGCGGCGGCCGAGGCGGCCAAGGAGGGCTGCCCGGTCAGCCAGGCGCTCAAGGCCGTCGACATCACCCTCGACGCACGTCTGGCGTAGCCGCAGTCACTCGGCGGGCGCGGGCTGCTCCTCCTGCGTGACCTTCTCCTCCTTCCGCTGCCACACGACCCGCTGGGCGTAGGGGATCTCGATCCCCTCGTGGTCGAAGCGCGCCTTGACCCGCTGGCGCAGCTCCCGGGCCACGGCCCACTGCTCCATCGGCAGGGTCTTGACCATCACCCGGAGGGTGACCGAGGTGGCCGCGAGCATCTCCACACCCGTGACCTCCGGCTCCTCGATGATCAGCTCCCGCCAGTCGTCGTCGTCCCAGAGGTCGTGGGCGATCTCGGCGAGCACCCGCCTCACGCGGCCGAGGTCCTCGGTGTAGGCGACCGACACGTCCACCACGGCTCGCGACCAGTTCTGGCTCATGTTGCCGACCCGCAGGATCTCGCCGTTGGGCACGTACCAGACGGTGCCGTTGAGGTCGCGCAGCCGGGTGACCCGGAGGGTGACCGCCTCGACGGTCCCGGTGGCCTCGCCCACGTCGATCACGTCGCCGACGCCGTACTGGTCCTCGACGATCATGAAGACGCCGCTGAGGAAGTCCTTGACGAGCGACTGGGCCCCGAACCCGAGCGCGATGCCGATGATCCCGGCGCTGGCGATGATCGGCGCGATGTCGACGCCGATCTCGCTGAGCATCATCGTGCCGATGATGGCGACCAGGACCCCGGTGACGATGCTCTTGAAGAGGTCGCCGATCGTCTTGGACCGTTGCGCTCGCCGGGTGGACACGGCGATGTCACGGGCGTGCTGCACGGTGTCAGGGGGCGAGGCGCGTCCCCGGCGACCCAGGCGGCCCATGGTCTGCGGGAGCACGCCGAGCTCGGCGCGCCGGACCACCCGGTCGATCAGGCGGTGCAGCACCCAGCGGACGACCACCAGGAGCGCGAACAGGCCGACGAGCACCAGGGGCTTGCCGACCAGGAGGTCGGCGACGTTGGCGGCCTGGTCGCTGCCGGTCCAGTCCTGCACCTGCTGGCAGATCGCCTCGTCGGTCTCGCAGGGGGCGTTCATGTCGAACGGCATGCCGCCCAGGCTTGCATGCCCTGGTGAGCGATCCCAAGCCAGCCGATAGGCTCGCAGCTGTGATCTTCGCTGTCATCCCGTGGGACGTCCCGGTCGGTTGGAGCGAGCCCGAGGACGTGGACCTGGTCCAGGCGGTCCTCCTGCTCGGAGGTGTCCCGCTGCTGCTGTTCGTGGGCATCACCCTGGCTGTCTACGTCCCGTCGCTGGTGCGGGGCGAGCGGATCGCCCCAGGGGCACCGGCCGTGGAGAACCAGTGGCTCGGCGGGCCGCGGACGGCGGCGGGCGAGCTGTCCGGTCCGGGTGCCGAGCCGGCCGACCGCCACGACCCGGACTCCGGAGGCGCCAGTGGCCGCTGGTGACCCCTTCCGCAGTGCCGACCGGGTCGTCCTCGACGAGACGATCCGCAAGGCCGAGCAGCTCGCACGGGTGGAGTTCTCGGTCTTCGTCGGCAACGCCGAGGGCGAGCCGCGCCAGTTCGCCGCCGGCCTGCACGCCGCCCTGGTCGCGCCGGCCCGGAGCATCCTGATCATGGTCGACCCGACCCGCCGCCTGCTCGAGGTGGTGACCGGCAGCTACGTCCGCCGCACGCTCAGCGACAACGAGGTGGAGCTGGCCGTCGCCGCCATGCAGTCCGACTTCGCGGCCGGCGACCTCGTGGGCGGGCTGCGGCGCGGGATCCACATGCTCGCCGACCACGCCCGCGCGCCGCAGACGCTGCACGCCGGGCCTGGACTGAGTGACTGATGGGCGGCATGCTCTTCGCCATCGTCGGCGTGGTCCTCGTCGTCCTGATCGCGCTGGCCGTGTTGGCCTTCTTCCGCTCCATCGCCGACGAGCGCGCCCGTGCGGCCGAGGCCCGGGCCGCCAAGCTCGAGGCGCTCCTGGACGAGGTGAAGGAGGTGGCCTGGACCAACCGGGACATCGCCCCCGAGCTTTCGACCATCATCATCGACACGATCCGCTCGCGCGAGCAGGAAGCCCGCCGACGCGAGCTGCCCTGACCCCTCAACCCGGAGGCGCGGAACCACTAGCCTGCGGCCCATGGCCAACGAGACTGCCGGGCGCTCGGCCCGCGGCATCCTGATCTTCGTCATCCTCGCGCTGGTGGTGGGGCTGTTCTGCCTCATCTTCGTCAGGCCGTCCACGGCCTCGACCGGCCCCGACCAGGTCGCCCTGCACTACAAGGGCGGCGCGTTCACCTCGAAACGGTTCTCGGACTGCATCGCCCCGTCCAACCGGGTCTTCGACGGCCCCGGTGACGGCCACTTCGCCTACCCCGCGTCGCAGACCAACTTCGTCTTCGACGCAGGCGACGGGGACGGTGGCCCGATCACGTTCGTGACCAAGGACGGGATCGAGATGACCGTCGAGGGGGTCGCCAACTTCCTCCTGAACACCTCGTGCGAGCCGCTCACGATCGGTGACGTCCGCTATGAGGGCGGGGCCCTGCAGCGTTTCCACGAGCTCATCGGCAACCGCTACTCGGCGTACATGACCGAGGACGGGCTGCGCTCCGACGGCTGGCGGCAGGTGCTCAGCGTCTACATCGCGCGGCCGCTCGACACGGCGATCGACCGGGCCGGGCAGGCCTACACCTACACCGAGCTGTACACCGACCCGGCCAAGAAGGCCCTGTGGGAGCAGTCGGTGCTCGACCAGCTGCCCACGCTGATCAACCGCCAGACCGACGGGGACACCGAGTTCTTCCTCAACTTCGCGATCACGCTCCAGAAGCCGGAGCCGCCGCAGTCGATCAAGGACGAGCTGATCAAGCAGCAGGCCGCGGTCGCCGCGGCCAAGGCCGCCCAGGCCGAGGCCGAGGCCCGGGAGGCTGCCGCCCTCGCCCAGGTGGAGGTCGAGAAGGCCGAGGCGCTGAAGATCCAGGCCCGCGTCGACGTGCTCGGTCAGCTCGGGTTCCTGCAGCAGTACGCCATCGACAACGGGCTCAACCCGTTCCAGCCATCGACGAACAGCCTGATCAACCCCGGACAGTAGTCAACTCAACCTGAGCCTGCGAGCGAAGCGAGCGTTGCGAGCGGAGCGAGCACGGGGGTATTCAACTGGCGTCCTTGTTCTGGGCCCTGAGGGCGCGGGCGACGTCGTCGCGGTTCTCCCGGACGTAGCGCTTCGCGGCCGGGTTGGCCGGTGACTCCTCGAGCCACTGGTCGAGCCGGTCGAGCAGCTCCTGGCTGGCCAGGTGCTTGGGGAAGATGTACTCCAGCGCCGTCGAGGCGCGCTGGGTCCCCTTGTCCTCCCACATCGTGTCCGCGGCGGCGAGGTACTTCTCGACGTACGGCGCGAGCACCTCGTCCTGGCCGTAGGCGCTGAACGCGAGCACGATGCTGCGCTGGGTCTCGTTGGGCACGTCGTCGCGCACCATCGCCAGCTCCCAGGCCTCGGCCTTCGCCTCGGCGGTGGGGCGCAGGGCCCGGGCCGCGGCGGCGTGCTCCTGGCCGGAGATGGTGTTGTCGCGGGCCAGCTCGTCGTCGATCCGGTCGCCGTCGGCGCGGCCGTTCTTGGCCAGGGCCGACAGGAACGTCCAGCGCAGGTCGGCGTCGACGGCGAGGCCGTCGAGCTCCAGGGAGCCGTCGAGCAGTCCCTCGATGCGGGCCAGGGCCTGGTCGGTGTGGGCGGCCCCGGCGTACGCCCTGGCGAAGGAGAGCTGGTGGTCCCCACCCGGGTCCGCCGTGATCAGCAGCTCCCACAGGCCGGACTCCCATCGGGCCCGCAGCTCGTCACGGTGGGCCGGCGCCGAGTAGAGGCTGGCGGCCAGGGCGGCGTAGCCGGGAATCCGGCTCACCCCGAAGGCGTCGGTCTCCGAGGCGAGACCCGAGAGCACCAGGGTGACGAAGTCGGTCGCCGTCATCTCGGCGTCGCGGGTCATGTCCCAGGCGGCGCCCCAGCACAGGGCGCGGGCCAGCGAGTCGTCGATGGTCTCGATGCTGCTCGTCAGCGTCGCGAGCGAGCGCTCGTCGAGCCGGATCTTGGCGTAGGCGAGGTCCCCCTCGTTGAGCAGCAGCAGGTCGGGCTGCTTCTGGCCGACCAGCACACTGACGTCGGTGACGTCGCCCTCCACGTCGGTCTCGAGCGAGGTGCGCCGCACCAGCCGGCCGTCCACCTCGTCGTAGAGGCCGATGCCGAGCCGGTGCCGGCGGAGTGTCGGATGCTCGGGGGTCGCGCTCTGCAGCACGGCGAACGACGAGTAGGCACCGTCGGCGTCCAGCTCGAACTGCGGCGCCAGCGTGTTGACTCCCGAGGTCTGCAGCCACTCCTGGGCCCAGGACTCGAGCTCACGCCCGCTGGACTTCTCCAGCGCCATCAGCAGGTCCTTGAACTCGGAGTTGCCGAACGCGAAGTCCTGGAAGTAGCCCTGGATGCCCTCGAGGAAGTTCTCCAGGCCGACCCACGCGACCAGCTGCTTGAGCACCGAGGCGCCCTTGGCGTAGGTGATCCCGTCGAAGTTGACCTCGACGGCCTGCAGGTCGTAGTTGTCGGCCGCGATGGGATGGGTCGAGGGCAGCTGGTCCTGGCGGTAGGCCCAGTTCTTGCGGGCGTTGGTGAACCCGGTCCAGGCCTCGGTGAACTCGGTCGCCTCGACGGCGGCGTGGTAGCAGGCCCACTCGGCGAACGACTCGTTGAGCCAGAGGTCGTCCCACCACTTCATCGTCACGAGGTCGCCGAACCACATGTGCGCCATCTCGTGGAGGATCACCTCGGCGCGGAACTCGTAGAACGCCCGGTCCTGGCGGCTGCGGGGGAGGTACTCGTCGCGGAAGGTGACGCACCCGGCGTTCTCCATCGCGCCCATGTTGTACTCCGGCACGAACAGCTGGTCGTACTTGCCGAACGGGTAGGGGTAGCCGAAGGCCTCCTCGAAGAACCGGAACCCCTGCTCGGTGACCTTGATGAGCTCGTCGGCGTCGAGGTGCTCCACGAGCGACTGCCGGCAGTAGAGGCCCAGCGGGATGCTCTGGGTCTCGCCCTCGTAGGTGTACTGCACCTCGTGGTACTCGCCGGCGACGAGGGCGGTGATGTAGGTGGACATCGGCTTGGTCGGCTCGAAGTGCCACACCGCCGTGGACGGCCCGTCGTCGCCGGTCTCGACCGGCCGGGGCTGCGGGCTCGGGGCGTTGGAGACGACCTTCCAGTGCGCCGGCGCGGTGACGGTGAACGTGTAGGGCGCCTTGAGGTCCGGCTGCTCGAACGTCGTGTAGACGCGGCGGGCGTCCGGGACCTCGAACTGGGAGTAGAGGTAGACCCGGTCGTCCGCGGGGTCGACGAAGCGGTGCAGGCCCTCGCCGGTCCGGGAGTAGGTGCAGTCGGCGCGCACCACCAGCGTGTTGTCCGCGGCCAGTCCGGTCAGGGCGATCCGGTTGTCCTCGTAGGCGCCCACGTCGACGGGCCGGCCGTTGAGCGTGATCTCGTGCACGGTCGCGTCGACCAGGTCGGCGAACGTCTCGCTCCCGGGCTGGGTGCACGTGAACTCGATCGTGGTGGTGGACCCGAAGTGGGTGTCTCCGGTCGTCAGGTCCAGCTCGATCGCGTACGACGTGACGTCCAGGAGCGAGGCGCGGGTGGCGGCCTCGTCCCGGGTGAGGTTCGTTCCAGGCATGCGTGCCATCCTGCCACCCGTGGCGGCATCACGGCCCCTGGGTTCTGAGGGCTCCCTGCGAGAGGTCGTGGCCGTGTTCCTGCGCCTCGGCGTCGTCGCCTTCGGCGGGCCGGCGGCGCACACCGCGATGATGCGCGACGAGCTGGTGCGCCGCCGGGCCTGGGTCGACGACGAGCGGTTCCTGGACCTGGTCGGCGCGACGCAGCTCGTGCCCGGCCCCAACTCGACCGAGCTGGCCATCCACCTCGGCCACGACCGGTCCGGGTGGCGCGGACTGGTCGCCGCCGGCGTCTGCTTCATCCTCCCGGCGGCCCTGATCGTCGGCGTCCTGGCCTGGGCCTACGTCGAGCACGGGGACACCCCGGTGGTGGGCGACGTGTTCGCGGGCGTCGTGCCGGTCGTGCTCGCGATCATCGCCTGGTCGGTCGTCCCCCTGCTCAGGACCGCGGCCACGTCGTGGTGGCTGGCGCTGGTCGGCGTCGCCGCGCTCGCGGCGTACCTCCTGGGTGTCAACGAGCTCGTCGTGCTGTTCGGCGGTGCGCTCGTCGCCGTGGTGCCGTACCTCGTCGGGCGGGCGCGGTCGGGTGGCGCAGCGGCTCTCCTCCTGCCGCTGGTGCTCGCACCGTCCGGCGACGGGCGGCTGGGTGAGCTGTTCCTGACGATGCTCAAGATCGGCTCGGTGCTCTACGGCAGCGGCTACGTGCTCATCAGCTTCCTGGAGGGCGACTTCGTCGAACGCCTCGGCTGGCTCAGCCATCAGCAGCTCGTCGACGCGGTGGCGGTGGGTCAGGTCACGCCGGGCCCGGTGTTCACCACCGCGACCTTCGTCGGCTACCTCGTGGGGGGCTTCTGGGGCGCGGTGCTCGCCACCGTGGCGATCTTCCTGCCGTCCTTCGTGTTCGTCGGCCTGCTCACCAGGCTGGTGGGCTGGCTGAGGTCGCGCGGCTGGACCTCGGCCATGCTGACCGGGCTCAACGTCACCGCCCTCGCGCTGATCGTGGGCGTGTCCGTCGACCTGGGACGCGACAACCTGGACAGCTGGTGGGCGCCCGTCGTGATCGTGGTGACGCTGGTGATGCTGTGGCGGACCGGGCTCAACTCCGGCTGGTACGTCCTCGCCGGAGCAGCCGTCGGAATACTGGCAGGCCTCCCTGGGTAGTTGAAGGTATGACTAACGTCGACTTCTGGTTCGACCCGCTGTGCCCCTTCGCGTGGATCACGTCGCGCACGATGCTCGAGGCGGAGCAGGTGCGGGACATCGAGGTGACCTGGCGGATCATGAGCCTGGCCTACCTCAACGAGGACCGGGACGCCGGCCCGGACAGCTCGGCGGAGGACCGGGAGAAGGCCCGGGAGAAGTGGCAGCCGGTCCGGGTCTGCATGGCGGTCGAGCAGCAGTTCGGCCAGGAGAAGCTCGCCGAGCTCTACACCGCGCTCGGCACCCGCAAGCACACCGAGCGCCGCGAGCGGATCGACCGGGCGCTGGTCGAGGAGTCACTGGAGGCGATCGGGGTGCCGGTCGCACTGGCGGACGCCATGGACGACGAGTCCTTCGACGACGCGATCCGCAAGTCGCACCACGCGGGCATGGACCAGGTCGGCTACGAGGTGGGAACGCCGACGATCGCCATCGAGGGACAGGCGTTCTTCGGACCGGTGCTGACCCGGATCGCGCGTGGCGAGGACGCCGGCAGGATCTGGGACGGCGCGCTGGCGCTGTCGTCGTTCCCCTACTTCGCCGAGCTGAAGCGGACCCGCGAGAAGGAGCTCGACTTCTCCTGAGCCCACTTCCGGGATCGGGTGGCACGTGTGGCGAAAGTGACGCATGATGACATGCGATGAGCCAGTTCCCGGGGAGCGCCACGCCGAGCAGACGAGGTTTTCTGCTCGGGTCCGCCGCGTTGGGTGCGTCCGCCGCGGCCACGACGTACGCCGTACCGGCGACGGCGGCTGCGACGGCTGCCACTGACGCCAGCGCCGACCTGGTGCTGACCGGTGCCCGAGGACTGCGGAGCGGTCCGATCACGGGTCACCACTTCTCGATGGTGGGCGTGACCTGGCGCGGCGGACCGGCGACGGCCCGGCTCCGGGTCCGGACCCGGAGCCACGGTGAGTGGACCGGATGGCGGGCGCTGCGTCCCCTCCATGACGGACCCGACGGCGGCGGGGAGGGCCGGCCCGGTCTCCGCGCGACCGAGCCGCTGTGGACCGGCGACTGCGACGCGATCGACGTCCGCGGCGCCGACGGCATCGAGGCGGCGACGCTGTCGCTCATCGCGCCCGGTCGGGACCCGGTCCTCGTCGACCCCGCCGCCCGGTACGAACGCGTCGAACCAGGCGACCGGTCCGAGCGCAAGAAGAAGGCGCCCCAGCCGGACATCGTCCGGCGCCGGGCCTGGGGCGCGAACGAGAAGTGGCGCAACGGCGGGCCGTGGTTCAACCGCACCATCCAGCAGGTGCACGTCCACCACACCGTCAACAGCAACGACTACGCGCCCGAGGACGTCCCGGCGCTGCTGCGCGGGATCTACCGCTACCACACGAAGAGCCTCGGCTGGTCCGACGTCGGCTACAACTTCCTGGTCGACCGCTTCGGGGGGATCTGGCAGGGCCGGGCCGGAGGCTCGTCGCTGCCCGTCCTCGGCGCGCACACCCTCGGCTTCAACAGCACCTCCACCGGCATCGCGGTGATCGGCAACTTCGAGGAGGTCCGGCCCGAGCGAGCGGTCATCTCCTCGATCGTGCGGTTGGCCGCCTGGAAGCTCGACATGTACCGCCGCACACCGGCCGGTCTGGCCGGCGTCTACTCCCAGGGCAGCGACAAGTTCCCGTCGGGCCAGAAGGTCAGGCTCCCTGTCATCGACGGTCACCGCGACACCAACGACACCGCCTGCCCCGGCGCCCACCTGTACGCCGCCCTCCCGCGGATCAGGGAGCGGACCCAGAAGCGGGTCGACAAGTTCGGTCCGCAGCAGGGTTAGCCCGCGGCACCAGCCGCAGCGGCAGCGGCGACCGCGGCGGTCACAGCGGCGTGCGAGGCCTGGATCGCGGAACGGACCCCCGACGCGGCCCAGGCGCCCTCGGCGATCTCGGCGGCACGCCGTTTGACCTCGCGCCGGGACATGCCGTCGTGGTCGACGACCTTGTGGACCCGGTCGACGGCGGCCAGGACGGCGACCAGGGCCCCCGTGCGGGGGTCCGGGGTGGTGCCCTGCACCAGGACCGAGGTCAGCGTCCGCCGCACCTCGGCCTCGTGGTTGCTGTTCACGGCCGGCCAGCGGGTGCGCGGGAGCATCCCGAGCATGCGGGACTCCCGCCGCTCCAGGATGCCGCGGTCGGCCAGCCGGTCGCCCAGGGTCTGCACCAGCCCCTTGCCCAGCCGCTCGACCAGGCTCTGCGCCGGGCGCTCCTTCTCGGCGACGACGTCCAGCGCGTCGGCGAGGACCCGGTCCTCCGGCGCGGGCCCGGTCACCCGCACCTTGGGCGACCGGAAGCGGCTGGTCTGCTCGTCGACCGACACCGCGCCGAGGATCGCCAGCTCGGCGAGGACGGCGCCGCCGAGGGCAAGCCCGGCCGTGTCCGAGCCGGCGACCTTGCCCGACTCGTCGTCGAGGAGCAGGAGCAGGAGGTCCTCGGCGATGAGCGTCATCAGGCGTCCTCGACCTCGATGCGCGGGAAGAGGACGGCGCCCTTGGTCACCGGCGTCCCAGCGGGGAGCTGACCCCACCGGGGGACGTCGGCGATGCGCTGGTCCGACAGCGGCCCGATGACGGCGTCTGCCCCTAGGGACTCCCAGAGTGCTGCCGTGGCCTTCGGCATCACCGGTGCCAGCAGGACGCACAGGGCGCGCAGACCCTCAGCGGCGGTGGCCAGGATGGCGCCGGTGCGCACGAGATCGTGCTTGGCCACCTGCCACGGCTGCTGCTCGGCGAGGTAGCCGTTGAGGGACTCGACGATCTCCCAGACCGCGCTCACCGCCTCGTGCGGGGCGAGGGCCTCGATGGCGGCGTCGGCACGTGCCGTCGCGTCGGCCACGAGGTCGACCACCGCCGTCTCGGCGTCCGTGGGCTCGCCCGCGTCCGGCAGCCGCCCCTCGAAGTACTTGCCGATCATCGCGGCCGTGCGGGAGGCGAGGTTGCCGAGGCCGTTGGCCAGCTCGGAGGTGTAGCGGGCGTGGATGTCCTCCCACGAGATCGACCCGTCGCGTCCGAAGGTCAGGGCACGGGCGAAGTAGTAGCGGTAGGCATCGGACCCGAACACGTCGACGATCTCGGCGGGCCGGATGCCGTTGGCCTTCGACTTGCTCATCTTCTGCCCGCCCACGAGCAGCCACCCGTGCGCGAACACCCGGTGGCTCACCTCGATGCCCGACGCCATCTGCATGGCCGGCCAGATGACGGCGTGGAAACGCGCGATGTCCTTGCCGACGAGGTGCACGTCGGCCGGCCACAGCCGCTCGAAGCGATCCTGGTCGGTGCCGTAGCCGATCGCGGTGACGTAGTTGAGAAGGGCCTCGATCCACACGTACATGACGTGCGAGGGGTCCCAGGGGATCTGGATCCCCCAGTCGAACGTCGACCGCGAGATCGAGAGGTCGTTGAGGCCGCGCTTGACGAAGGCGATGATCTCGTTGCGCGACGACTCGGGTTGGATGAACTCCGGACGCTCCTCGTAGAGAGCCAGCAGCCGGTCCTGGTAGTCAGAGAGCCGGAAGAAGTAGTTCTCCTCGGTCACGTGCTCGAGCCGGCTGCCGTCGAGCGCCGAGACCTTGTGGCCGGTGTCCTCGCCCTCGCCGTCGAGCACGTCGTCCTCAGCGACGAACTCCTCGGCTCCGACGGAGTACCACCCCGAGAACGAGCCCTTGTAGACGGCGTCGTTCGCGTGCATCCGCTCCCAGAAGGCCTTGGCCCCGAGCAGGTGCCGCTCCTCCGTGGTGCGGATGAAGTCGTCGTTGGCGATGTCGAGGGTCTCGAGCAGCGGCTTCCACTCGGTGTCGATGAGCCGGTCGACCCACTCCTGCGGCTTGACGCCGTTCTCCTCCGCCTTGCGGAGCACCTTCTGGCCGTGCTCGTCGGTCCCGGTCAGGTACCAGACCTGCTCGCCGCGTTGCCGGTGCCAGCGGGTGAGGATGTCGCCCATCACGGTCGTGTACCCGTGGCCGATGTGGGGGGCGTCGTTGACGTAGTAGATCGGCGTCGTCAGGTAGAAGGCGTCCTCGGTTCCAGGCACGTCCCCATCCTAGGAACCCTGTCGACCGGGTTGCCCGGCGCGCTCGGAACCGGGCGTCCGGGCGGTGACGTGCTAGCGGCCCGCGAGCAGGCGGTCCCAGACGTCGTCGGAGACCACGCCCGTGGCCGGCAGGCCGGCCTGGCGCTGGAACTTCGCCACCGCCTTCGCGGTCTTCTTCGAGAACGCGCCGTCGACAGTGACGCGCTTGCCCAGGGCCGCGGTCAGCGCCCGCTGGACCCGGCGCACCGGGTCGCCCGTGGAGCCGACCTTGACGAGCGGGCTCGAGCCGCGGGCGAGCAGCGCCACCCAGGTCCGGCGGTCGAGCTTGCCGGTCGCCTTCAGGTCCAGCTTCTTCTGGGCCTTGGTGACCGCGGTGACGGTCTTCGCGTCGTACGTCCCGGTGATCGGGGCCGAGGTCCAGCCGTGCCGGCGCAGCAGGCACTGCGCGGCCTCGACGGCCGGGCCGCGCGACCCCTTCGTCCGCTTCGGGTAGGCGCGCAGGTCGACGTCGACACCCTTGCCGCGCACCTTGCACAGCGCCTTGGAGGGCGAGCCGACCGAGCCGGCGCCGACGTCGACCCAGTTCCTGTCGATCTCCAGGGTGTGGCCGCCGAAGCTCTGCGCGACGTCCAGGTCGTACTGGTGGATCCGTGCGTGGTCGTCCCACAGGCTGCTGTCGACCCGGTCGCCGTCGGCGGTGTCGGCCTTGCCGTTCTCCCAGGCGAACCAGATGTCGTCGGGCATCGCGTAGGAGCCGGACGAGGCGATGGACGCGTAGTCGAGCGAGGTGATCGCCGCGGCGACGTTGGAGTAGACGCCGGAGTCGTAGCCGGCCGCGTGCAGCGACTTCGTCCAACCGGAGAGGAACGACAGGGCCGCTCGGCGGCAGTCGTCCGGACCGATGTCGTAGTCCTCGAGGTCGTAGTAGAGCGTGCTGCCCCGGCCGATGCCGAGGTCCTGCGCCGTGGCGACGGCCTTGGCGGCCTCGGCCCGGCCCTGCTGCTCGGCGATGGGCAGGTCGGACGACATCCGATCGGCGTAGCCGGAGCAGCTGGCCTGCGGGCCGACCTGCAGGGGAAGGAGGTGCCATCCGGTCCGCTGCTGCTGCTTCACCCACGCGGCGTCGAGCTCCGGCTGGTCGCACAGCCGGTTGCTGCCGCCGATGTAGATGCCCACCGCGGCGTAGGGCGAGGCCTCCCACCAGGCGTCCATGACCTCCTGGGCAGGGGCGGTGCAGGCGTCGAAGCCGAAGCCGGTCAGTGAGCCGGGTGCGCCGGGCTTGCGCTCGCGGTCAGGTGCGGACGCGGACGCCGTCGCCGTGCCGCTGCCGAGGCAGACGAGCGCGGCGACGGTGACGACGAGGAGGCGGCGGACGGTGGTGGAGGCTCCCGAGAACACCCGGCCATGGTGCCTCACCGGCCGAAGGGTGACCTAACAGCCGTCCTCGGTGAAGACGCACATCCGCGGTGCCAGGGCGAGCGTCGCCTCGGTCAGGGTGTCCGCCGTGGGCTGGAGCGACGACTCGCTCATCTCGCCGCTGGCGGACACCACCAGGACCGCCGAGCCGACCCGGGTCACCTGGTAGACCCTGCCGTCGAGCCCTTCGTCGGCGACCATGCCGAAGGTGAAGGAGTCGTAACCCTCGGGTCCCTCGAGCGCCTTCGTGGTGTAGCCGTAGGACTCGCCCTCGATGCGCGGGCACGCCGTCACCGCCTCCCGCACCTGCGTGACCGACTCGGCCGGCTCGTCGGCGCTGATGAAGGTCGACAGCTCGCGGGTCTCGCGGTACTCGATCCCGGTCTCGCTCACCGCGAGGCGCTCGACGACCCCTGATGGCGCCCAGACGTCGGTTCCGCAGACGTCGACGACCGGCGCGGCCTCGACATCAGGACCGGGACCCTCGACGCCGCTCTCCGCGTTCTCGTCCAGTCCCTGGGCGAGCGGGAAGCCGGCCGGGATCGCAGCGGTGCCGTTCTCCACCGGAGTCGAGGACGAAGTCTCCGGGTCGGGGGTGCCCTGGTCCCCGGTCGAGCACGGGTCGGCAGAGAACACGCACATGGCGGCGCGCGTGGTGTCGGACCGGTCAACCATGTTCTGCGTGTTGATCTCGACCGCCTGGTCGCCGCCGGCGGCACCGTAGGAGGAGTCGACCAGGACGGCGTTGCCGGTCTGGGCGAACGCGGTGACGGTCAGCTGGCTGAGCAGGCCGTCGTCGGCGCGGACCTGCTGGGTGACGACCAGCGAGCCGTCGGTGCCGAGGTCGACGTCGACGTCGACCAGGGCGGACTCGAGGATGTCCTCGCCGTTGTCCATCGGCGACGTCGGGCACTCCTGGACCAGCTCGCGGACCTCGGCGAGGAAGCCCGCCGCCGCGGCGTCGTCGGCGAGCAGCACCAGGGTGCGCGAGGCGCGGTCCTCGCTCTCGCCGGTGTAGACGATGCCCGCGGTGTCGACCTGGCCGCTCGGGATCACACCGGTCTGGCACGCGCCGATGCCGTCGTACTGGGGGTCGTCGACGACCTCGGTGGGGGAGCCGTCCGAGCCGTTGGTCTCGGGGAAACCGTCGGCGAGGGGGAAGTCCTCGGGGATCTCGGTGAGCCAGGTCTGCGTCGGCGCCGGATCCTCGGTCTCCGTGGGCACGGGCGGTGCCGGGTCCACGGTGTCCTTGTCGTTGCCGGACGTCAGCGCCACCGGGACACCGATGAACACCACCGCTGCGACGACGCCACCCACGGTGGCGAGCGCCGTGTTGCGGCGGCGCATCCGGTCGCCGCGGCGGCGGACCTCGGAAGCGGGCAGGGCGTTCACGTGCAGTCCTTCGGGGAAGTTGTCGAGTGGCTCGAACGGGTCGTTCTCAGGCATGCGAGGCTCCCGGGTCGATGGGTCCGTCGGCGAGGAGGAGGGCGAGGGCGGCGCGGCCGCGGGAGAGCCGGGCCTTCACCGTGCCCTCGGGGGCGCCGGTCTCCCGGGCCACCTCGTGCACGGGCAGGTCGGCGATGTGGTGCAGCACCAGCGCCTGGCGCTGCGACTCCGGCAGCTGCTTGAGCGCCTCGACGAGAGCGACGTGCGTCTCGCTCGGGGCGGCGGACTCGGTGGCCGGGCCCAGGGCCCGGTCGGCCGGGCGACGTCCGCGCACCGTGCGCCTCCAGCGGCTGACCGCCAAGCGGTACGCCGTGGTCCGGACCCAGGCCTCGGGATGCTCGGCCTTGTCCAGCTTGCGGCGGTGCGCCCAGGCGCGGACGAACGCCTCCTGCACGCACTCCTGCGCCTCGTCCCGGTTCCCGATCATCGCGTAGACCTGAGCGGTCAGGCGCGAGAACGAGGCCGCGTAGAAGTCGTCGAACTCGCGTTCGTCCATCGACCCGTGTCCCGTCCCAACTGTTCAGTGCTGATGTGGTTGACACGGGGCATACGCCCCGGCCGGGTTCACGGTTGCACGGTCGAGCGGGATTTCTGGGAAGGGTCTAGGCCTTCGGTCTGCCGAGTCGGGCGAGCCGGTCCTGGGCGCGCATCGCGAGGGCGATGAAGGGGTCCCCGCCCATCACCACGCCGTCGGCCGGGACGAAGGTCAGCTGGGCCACGGCGGTCCCGTTGCGGATGATGCCCATCAGGTAGGTGACGGTGCGCTCGTCCGACACCTCCACGGTGAGCCGCCACACCGTCAGCTCTCGGCTGCCCTCGGTCATGTCCTCCACCTGGTCGACCTCGGTGGCGAGGTCGCGGTCCGGACAGGTCGTGAGCCGCTTCCGGACGTCGGCGACGAACGTCTCCGCCTGCTGTCTCGGGAGGGCTCCGACGGTCTGGGTGAGCCCGAACTCCGGAGGCAGGCCCGCGTCGGGGATGAGGAACGAGCGGGTCTCGCCGCGGCTGAAACCGTTCCCGGCGAAGTCCGACTCGTCGCAGCGGGTCGCGGCCAGGTTGGTGGTGGCGGCCTCCGGAGACGTGCCCACCCACGGCCTGGTCACCTTGGTGACGGGCGGCAGGTCGACCTCGCTCAGCAGCGCTGGCGACGAGCCGGCCGCCATCGGCGGCACCTGCTTGAGCCGCGGGACGTCGGCGCACTCCCCGCCGGCGGGCAGCCCGCACAGACCGTCGACCGCGCTGGTGAGCAGCGCCGCGCTCGGCTGTGCGTCGGGATCGCGAGCCCCCGGCCGGGTGACCGAGGTCGTGGTGGTGACGGCTCCGGTCCGGGCGACGCCCACCACCTGCGCCTTGGTGGGGTCGTTCCAGTCGCGCAGGGTGAACAGCATCGCCTCGTCACCGACGCCCTGCACCTTGTGCGTCGACAGCAGCTGCATCCGCGGAGCGAGGCAGGCGGCGTACCAGCCGGTCGTGGTGCGGTACGTCGTCCGTCCGGCCTCCTCGTCCGCGGAGACCTCCACCGACTGGCCGGCCGTGCTCGCGTCGTCCGGCGTCGCGGGCTTGAAGGTGCGGACCAGTGCGGCGAGGCCGGCGGGGTCGGCGTACCGCCCGCCCTGGCAGGTGAACACCAAGCCGTCGCCCTCGGTGTTCCCCGAGGTCTTCCCCTGTGTCCACGCGCCGGTCAGCGCGGTGCCGACGAGGTCGGGGCTGAGGAGTGCCTCCGGGGTCAGCTGCTGGACGTCCGGTGGCGGCCGGGTGCTCGTCGGCGGGCTCGGCGTGACGCCCTCGAGCACGCCCTTGGCGTCCAGGCTCGGCCGGACGCCCGCGGCGTCGGTGACGACGGACCCGGAGACGACCACGGCGGCGACGGCGACGGCTGCACCGAAGGTGGTGTGCGAGCGGCGCCGGGCGGAGCCGGCGCGGGTGATGATCGACGGTCGCGGCCAGCGCACCTCGTCGATCTGGGTGCGCAGCACCTCGAGCACCGGCCGGATGCCGGCCGACTCCACGTCGCGGTTGACCGCGAACAGCGCGGTGGCGGTCTGCAGCTCGCGTTCGGCGGCGACCCGGGAGATCCCGACCTCCCTGGAGATCCCCTCCAGCGGCAGGGCGGTCAGGTGGCTCAGGAGGAGCACCCGGCGCTGCGTCACGGGGAGCTTGGCCAGGGCGTCCAGGGTGGCGGCGACCTCCGGGTCGAGGCCCTTCATCCGGCTCCACCAGCGCGCCTGGCTCCGCCGCAGCGCCCGCTTCCACGCGAGGGGCCGGACGTAGTCCTCCCGGTCCTCGAGCCGCGAGACCTTCCGCCAGTGGTGCCAGGCGACGACCATCGCGTCGCGGACCGCCTTCTGCGAGGCCTGAAGATCGCCGGTCAGCGCGTAGGTCTGCACCAGGAGGCCGGAGCGGACGTCCTTGTAGAACGTCTCGAAGCTGTCCTGGTCGGTCTTGCGCATCGCCGGTCCACGTTAGAGGAGGGCGAGAAACCTGCCCAATGTGGCCATGGGTCGGCGTGGCAGCGGCGGAGCGCGGCGGCGCCCGGCGACCATGAGGAACCATGACCGCGCTGCTGCCCGACCGGGAGACCCGGCGATCCGCCGCGGAGGTCAGCCACGACCTCCGCCACCGGCGTCCGCTCGTCCTCCTCGCGGGTCTCGCGGGAGTCCTCGCCGCGGGCGGCACGCTCGTGGTGTGCCTGGCGGTCGGGGTGGCGGGCTGGTTCCTGACCGACGCCGGCGCCCACGGCGCGCCTCGGGACGGGCTGCAGACCGGAGCGCTGGCCTGGCTCATGGCCCACGGCTCGGGCGTGCGCGTCGACGGGGTCCTGGTCACGGTCGTGCCGCTCGGCATCACGCTGGTCTGTGCCTGGGCGACCTGGCGGACCGCCCACCGGTTGGGCGACTCCGTGTCCGGGCACGGGCCGGACGCCGACCGGATCGCCGACGGTGAGCGCGACTGGACCGTGCTGGTGGCGGGCCTGGTGTTCACGGCCGGGTACGTCGGCACCGCGGTCCTCGCCGGGACCCTGGCCTCGACGCCCTCGACGGGACCCGACCTGCTCCGGGTCGTGCTCTGGGCGGTCGTGCTGTGCGTCCTGTGCGGTGTCCCGGCCATCGCCGCGGGCTCGGGACGTGCCTCGGTCTGGGGAGCCGGGCTCCCGCCGTCCGTGGTCGCGACGGCCGCCACGTGCCGCTCGGTGCTGACCACCTGGGCGTGGGTGTGCCTCGCATTCTTCCTCGGCGCCCTCGTGCTCGACTTCGGCACCGCCCTCAACCTGGTCTCCCAGCTCGGCACCGACGGCGCGGGGACCGCGCTCCTCGTGCTCGTGTCGCTGGTGCTGGCGCCCAACGCGACGCTGTTCTCCGGGTCCTACCTGCTCGGTCCGGGGTTCACCGTCGGCGTCCGGACGATCGTCTCGCCCGCCGAGGTCACCGTCGGCGCGCTGCCCGTCTTCCCGATGCTCGCGGCCCTGCCGGACAGCGGCCCCACGCCCGGCTGGACCCCCTGGCTCGTCGGGCTGCCCCCGGTCGTGGCGGCGCTCGGCGTCGCCCGCGCCCAGCGCAGGCGTCCGACGCTCCGCTACGAGGAGGGCGCGCTGCACGGCTGTGGCGGGGGGATGCTCGCCGGTGCGGCGTTCGGCGTCCTGGTCTCGCTGGCCGGTGGCGCGGTCGGACCGGGTCGGATGACCGACGTCGGCCCGCTCGTCGGGTCGACGATGGTGCACGCGATCACGGCGTTCGGGATCGGTGGGCTCATCGGCGGGCTGGCGATGACCTGGTGGCAGCGGCGGTCGTCGGTCGCGGCTGCATAGACTCCACGGCGTGCCCGCGCGCCTGGTGGTTCTCGTCTCCGGGGCCGGAACCAACCTCCAGGCCCTGCTGGACGCGACCGCGGACGAGGCCTACGGCGCCACCGTGGTCGCCGTCGGTGCCGATCGGGACGGGATCGAGGGGCTCGCCCGCGCCGAGAGGGCCGGCGTCCCGACGTTCGTGCACCGGGTCAAGGACCACCCCGACCGCGCGGCCTGGGACCTGGCGCTGGCGGACTCGGTCGCCGAGCACGAGCCCGACCTGGTGATCTCGGCCGGCTTCATGAAGCTGGTCGGGCCCGACTTCCTGGCCCGCTTCGAGGGCCGGTTCCTGAACACGCACCCGGCGCTCAGCCCCAGCTTTCCCGGCATGCACGGCCCTGCCGACGCCCTGGCGTACGGCGTCAAGGTCACCGGGTGCACGCTGTTCGTCGTCGACGACGGCGTCGACACCGGTCCGATCGTGGCGCAGGCCGCGGTCGAGGTGCGCGACGACGACGACGTCGACACGCTGCACGAGCGGATCAAGGTCGCCGAGCGGGCGTTGCTCGTCGACACCGTCGGACGGATCGCCCGCGAGGGCTTCACCATCGAGGACAGAAGGGTCCGAATCGGACATGAGTGACCAGATCCCGATCAAGCGAGCGCTCGTCTCGGTCTACGACAAGTCGGGGCTCGAGGACCTGGTCCGGGGCCTGCACGACGCAGGGGTCGCCCTGGTCTCGACGGGTGGCTCGGCGGCCCTGATCGAGGGCCTCGGCATCCCCGTCACCAAGGTCGAGGACCTGACCGGCTTCCCGGAGTGCCTCGACGGCCGGGTGAAGACGCTGCACCCGAAGGTGCACGCCGGGATCCTGGCCGACCGTCGTCTCGACTCGCACGTGCGGCAGCTGGCCGACCTCGGCGTCGAGCCCTTCGACCTGGTGGTGTCCAACCTCTACCCCTTCACGCAGACCGTCGTCTCGGGGGCCACGCCCGACGAGTGCGTGGAGCAGATCGACATCGGCGGCCCGTCGATGGTCCGGGCGGCCGCCAAGAACCACCCGTCGGTCGCGATCGTCACCTCCCCCGAGCGGTACGCCGACGTCCTCGCGGCCACCGCGGCGGGCGGGTTCACGCTGGCCCAGCGCCAGGCCCTCGCGGCCGAGGCGTTCGTGCACACGGCGACGTACGACGTCGCCGTCGCGTCGTGGATGGGCAACGTCCTCACCGACACGTCGGACGGGACCGGCTTCCCGGCCTGGGTCGGCGCCACCTGGGACAAGGCGGCGACGCTGCGGTACGGCGAGAACCCGCACCAGCCGGCCGCGCTCTACCGGCAGGGCTTCGGTGCGCCCGCCCTGGCCCAGGCCGAGCAGCTGCACGGCAAGGAGATGTCCTACAACAACTACGTCGACGCCGACGCGGCCCGGCGGGCGGCCTACGACTTCGACGAGCCCGCCGTCGCGATCATCAAGCACGCCAACCCGTGCGGGATCGCGGTCGGCGCGGACGTCGCCGAGGCACACCGCAGGGCGCACGAGTGCGACCCGGTGTCGGCGTTCGGCGGCGTGATCGCGACCAACGTGCCGGTCTCGGTGGCGATGGCCGAGCAGGTCGCCGAGGTGTTCACCGAGGTGGTCGTCGCTCCGGCGTACGACGACGGAGCCGTCGAGGTCCTGGCCGCGAAGAAGAACATCCGGCTGCTCGTCTGTGCCCCGGACCGCCGCGGCGGTGCCGAGACCCGGCCGATCTCCGGCGGGCTGCTCATGCAGCACCGCGACGGGATCGACGCGCCGGGCGACGACCCGACGACGTGGACGCTCGCCACCGGCGAGCCCGCGTCGCCGGAGGTGCTGGCCGACCTGGCGTTCGCCTGGAAGGCCTGCCGGGCGGCCAAGTCCAACGCGATCCTCCTCGCCAAGGACGGCGCCTCGGTCGGCATCGGCATGGGGC
>NZ_JAEMSS010000062.1 GCF_016462705.1 Nocardioides sp.
GCGCAGCTCCGCGCAGCCCACCGAGCGAAGCGAGGCGCCTCGTGATCGGCCCCGGAGGCCGTGGCGACGGCGAAGCGCGCGAGCGCAGCGAGCGTCGCCATGGTCCCGGGGCCGAAGCTCGCGAGGGTAGAAAGCCAGCACGCGGTCCGTCGTGGGTGCCGGGCCGAAGCTCGTGGGGGTTATGACGCGGTGAAGTCCCGCGCGTGCAGGCCGGTCGCGCCGTCGGGCAGCACGCCCTGCTCGACGTCGGTCTGCACGGTGCCGTTCTTGTCCACCGCCCGGACCCGGACGATGTGGTCGCCCGGGGGGACGTCGGCGGTGCCGGACCACTGCACCCAGGTGTCCTCGTTGGGGACC
Organism: Nocardioides sp.; assembly: GCF_016462705.1. Taxonomy (GTDB): domain Bacteria; phylum Actinomycetota; class Actinomycetes; order Propionibacteriales; family Nocardioidaceae; genus Nocardioides. The sequence continues at coordinate 358 of NZ_JAEMSS010000062.1, forward strand.
AGGGCGAGGTCCGCGGCCCGCCAGGCGCCCCCGTCCACCGAGAACTCCACCTCCGAGACACCCGTGTGCTGCGCCCAGGCGACGCCGCCGAAGACGACCTCGCCGGCCGGCACGTCCTCGCCGGACCGGGGGACGTCGACCCGCGAGGACATCTTCACCGGGCCGAGCTCGCCCCACCCTCGCTCGGTCCAGTAGGCGGTGATGTCCGCGAAGGTGGAGACCTCCATCTCGCGCAGCCACTTGGTGGCCGAGACGTAGCCGTAGAGCCCCGGCACCAGGGTGCGCACCGGGAAGCCGTGGTCGATCGGCAGCGGGCGCCCGTTCATGGCCAGGGCCAGCATCGCGTTGCGGGAGTCGGTCAGGGCGGCCAGCGGGGTGCCGCAGGTCCACCCGTCGTCGGAGGTCTGCAGGACCGCGTCGGCCCCCGGCAGGATGCCGGCCTCCTCGAGGATCGGGGCGAGCAGCACCCCGCTCCACCACGCGTTGCCGATCAGGTTGCCGCCGACCTCGTTGCTGACGCAGCTCAGCGTCACCCACGCCTCGGTGAACTGGCGGTCGAGGAGGTCGTCGTAGGTCAGCGTGATCTCCCGCTCGACCATGCCGTGGATCCGCAGCGTCCAGTCCTTGGGCTCGATCGCGGGCACGACGATCGCGGTGTGGATCCGGTAGAAGTCGTCGCTGGGGGTCATCCAGCGGGTGATGCCCCGCACCCCGGCGCTGACGCCGTCCGGCGTGGCCGGCCGGGTGACCTGCGGGAGCCGGAGCAGCCCGCGGACCTCCTCCACGTGCCGGCGTCCCCGCCCGACGACCCGGCCCAGCACCCCGAGCACACCGGCCGCCGCGACGAGCAGCCCGACCCTGATGCCGAAGGCCCGCCGGGTGTGCGCGTCGTCCGGGACCGGACCGGCCTCGGGCATCACCTCGCCGGGCATCAGGTGGTCGACGGCCGCTCGGTCGGCCTCCGCCCCCCGCTCCTCGGCGGCCCGGAGCGGCTCGGTCAGCAGCGACAGCGTGACCAGCCAGGTGACGAACCCGACCGCGACCGGCAGGACGTCGATGGCCGCGGCGCCCCGCTGGGTCGAGACGGCGACCGCCCCGACGGCCGCCAGGGCGGCGTACACGACCGCGGGGGCCCACCACGTCCGGCGGGCCAGGCGCCCGGACCAGGCGAACACCACCCCGAGGAAGACGAAGATCCCGAGCAGCAGCAGCGGCTTGTCGAGCTTGCCCACCAGGGAGATGAGGTACTCGGCGACCGGTCCCGGGGTGAGCCGGATGACGAGCTCGGCGACGGCGACGACGGGTGACTCGCGGATGGTCAGGGCCATCGCGGCGAAGTAGCTGGTGGCCAGGCCGGCGGCGCCGGCGGCCAGACCGGCGGCCGACCAGGCACCCCGGAACGTCGTCACGCCTCGATTGTGGCGCAGAGGTGCGCACGTTCTGCGTCCGGAGCAGGCATGATGCGCCCCGTGGACATGCGGGTGGGGGTGGGGACCGACGTCCACCGCCTGGTCGAGGGAGTGCCGATGCACCTCGCCGGGCTGGCCTGGCCCGACGAGACGCACGGGCTGGCGGGGCACTCGGACGGCGACGTCGCCGCGCACGCCGTCTGCGACGCGTTGCTGTCCGCCGCCGGGCTGGGTGACCTCGGCGCGCAGTTCGGGACGAGCGACCCGGCCTGGGCGGGAGCGTCCGGCGCGGCGCTCGTCGAGGAGACCGCCCGCCGGGTGCGGGCGGCGGGCTTCGAGATCGGCAACGCCGCGGTGCAGGTCATCGGCAACCGCCCCCGCGTGGGCTCACGCCGCGACGAGGCGGAGGCCGCCCTGTCAGCGGCCGCCGGTGCACCGGTGACCGTCTCGGCGACCACCACCGACGGGCTCGGGCTGACCGGACGCGGCGAGGGGGTGGCCGCGACGGCCACCGCCCTGCTCGTACGCCGGCCCGCATGAGCCGGCTCCGGAGCACTGCCGCCTGGCTCCCGGCGCTCGTGCTCGTCCCCGTCGGCCTCGCCGCCTCAGTCGGCGCGAGCCGTGTCGACGACCCGGCGGAGGCCATGGCAGCCATGCAGCCGCTCGAGCCCGGGACGACGTGGGTCTACACCGTCGCCGACCACGGCGAGCCGTCGGGCCGGCGCACCCGCCAGGTGCTCGGGCTCTCCCAGCTGGTCGTGGACGGGGAGCTCACCGACCTGACCCGCATCTCCAGCGTCTACGACGCCTACCCGGGCGTCGGCCAGCAGTCCCTCGACGTCTACGTCGGCATCGAGGGCCAGGAGCTGCTCCAGTACGGCGTGATCGGCCGGGGGCAGACCTTCGACATCGAGCCTCCCGCGCCTGCCTACGCCCTGCCGCCCGAGGTGGGCACGTCGTGGGACTACGACGGCACGCTCGACGGGGACCCGTTCGCGTTCGAGGCCGAGGTGACCGACGTCGACGACATCGAGGTGGGCGGCGAGACCTTCGAGGACTGCGCGGAGATCCTCACCGAGGTGGAGGTCCAGGACGGCGAGAAGGGCGAGGTCGACGAGATCACCGAGTGGACCTGCCCCGACATCGGTGTCGTGCGGACCCGCACGGTCAACGAGGTCCAGGACGTCGACGTCGCCGAGGAGCTGGTCCGCTTCCGCAGCCCTGGCCTGGCCCTCGACCTCGGTCCGCTGCCGGAGCCCGTCGCCCCGGACCCGACGGCGACCGACCAGCCGACCGACCAGCCGACCGACCAGGCACCCGACCAGGGCGAGCCCTCCACCGCCGGGTTCGACGCCCGGCGCAGCCACGCCGTGCCGGACGGGGTCCTCGGACGCGACCTGGCCTGGACCGACGTCCGAGACGTCGCGGCCCCGTTCCCCGCGGTCTCGGACGGCCGGACGGTGGTCCTGGGCGAGAAGGACGGCCTGGTCTCGGCGCGCGACGAGGCGACGGGTGAGCTTCGCTGGCAGGTCACCCTCTCCCCGCCCATCGTCGCGGCCCCGGCGATCGACGAGGACGTGGTCCTCGTGGCCGACGCCTCCAAGGCCCTTTGGGCGCTGTCGCTCGAGGACGGGTCGGCGCAGTGGGTGCAGACCTTCGACGACGTCGTCGGAGCGGCGCCGACGGTGGCCGGCGACGTGGTCGTCGTGCCGGTCGAGGACGCGACGGTCGTCGCCCTGGACCCGGACGACGGTGACGTGGAGTGGACCGCGGTCCTCGGCGGTCGGGTCGCACTGCCGCCCGCCGTCCAGGAAGACGTGCTGGTCGTCGCCGACACGGCGGGCGCGCTCACCGGGCTCGACCTGGACGACGGCGAGGACCTCTGGAGCAACGACCTCTCCAACGGCGTCGACCTCGGCCCGGCCATCGGGGGCGACGTCGTGGTCGCCTCCGACATGGACGGGGTGGTCAACGGCTTCGACCTCGACGACGGCACCCTGCTGTGGCAGCGCCGCGGCCGGTCCTACCCGACCCAGCCGTTCGCGGTCACCGACGACGCGGTGGTGATGGTGTCGGAGGGTGACGACGTCGAGGCGTTCCGGCTCGACGACGGCGCCCGGCTGTGGGCCCGGGACCTGGAGGACCTCACCGTCGCTCCGGTGATCGTCGGGGACGAGGTGCTGGCCATGAGCGAGGACGGGCGCGCCACCGTGCTCGACCTCGAGGACGGTGCGGTCGTCGACTCGTGGCGCCTCCCTCGGCCTGAGGGGGTCTTCGTGGTCGACGGCACGGTCGCCCGGCTCGACGACACCGTCGTCTACCACGCCCAGAGCACGACGCTCGGCACGTCGCACGTCTTCTTCGCCTACCCCACGTCGGCGGACGACCGTCCGGTCGGCGTGGCCTACTCCGCCCGGTCCTACCCGATGCCGGGGGCCCCCAACGTCCCCCCGGTGCTGGACGACTCCACGATCTATGCGCTCACCTGGGACAACGCGGTCGTCCGCAGCGCCCTGCCCGCCGAGCTGGCACCGTTGACCATCGTCGACGGGAGGACAGTGGGGCTGGCGGTCGCCGAGGGCGTCCTCGTCGTCCCCAGCGGTGAGGAGACCATCGGTCTCGACGCCGAGACCGGTGAGCCGCTGTGGTCGCTGCCCACCGGCAAGGGGACTCCCGGCTCGTCCCCCGCCATCGGCGACGGGACGGCGTACGTCCCGCTGCCCGAGGTCGGGCTGCTCGCCGCCGACCTCCGCACCGGCGAGGCCCGCTGGGCCGAGGCGGTGCCCGGTGCTTCCGGGGTGCCGACACCGCTGCCGACCCACGACGGCGACGTGCTCTACGCCGGGTTGGGGCTCACCCGCTACGACGGACGCACGGGCGAGGTGGTGTGGCAGCTCGGCGGCGAGCTGGCCGGTGGCACCACCTACACGCCGCTGGCCGCGGACCGGGACACCGTTTACGCACCGCTCGTGGTGCCGGACCCCACCCAGCCCAACGGCGAGCGGGTCGAGCTGGTCGCCGCCGACCTCCGCACCGGCCGGGTGCGCTGGCAGCAGCAGGTCGGGGGGCTGAAGTTCCTCGTCGGTCCGGCGGTCGGGTCGGGAGTCGTGGTGTCCACGGACTCCGCCAACGTCGTCACGGGGCGGGACACCGGCACGGGTGAGGTGCTCTGGTCCTACCGGATGGCCACCCAGCCGGCCGGCACCCCGGTGGTCTCGCAGGGCGCCGTGCACGTGATCGAGCGTGGGCGCCCCGAGGACCTCGCCGCCCGGAACTTCCGGGTCGTGACCCTCGACCTGGCCACGGGTCGCTTCCTCGGCGCCTACGAGCCACCCGGCGCCAACGACGTCCTGCTCCCCACGGTCGGCGCGGGACCCGACGGCGAGCTGCTGGTCCCCACCGTCGACCTCAGCAGCGTCGTCGAGAGCCTGGTGGTGACCCGGTGACCGCGAAGCTCCTCCGCGCCCTGCTGTTCCTGCTGACCCCCCTGTGGGTCACCACCTTCCGGGACCCGGTGCAGAGCGGGCGGCTCCGGCTGGACGGGCTGTCGCGCGGCGAGCGGCAGCTGGCCAGAGCCGGCCTGGTCACCCTCCTGCTGCTGCTGGGTTCGCTGCTGTTCACGGAGGTGTGGCGGCGCGGCGACCTGGTCGCGCTGCAGAGCGACGACCCGGTGCTGGTGCCGGACGGGCTCGTCCCGGTCACGCTGGTCGCCACGTGCCTCGCCATCGCCCTGGTCGTGTGGGGCGCCCTGGACGCCTCCCCGCTGGTCCGGATCGGGGTCGCCGCGGTCTACGCGACGACGGTGGTCTCACTCAGCCTGCCGGGCGCCATCGCCGCCGACGGCGTCTGGATCCTGCAGCACGGCGAGACGGTCCTGAGCGTGGCCTTCTGGACACCGGTCGCCGCCCTGGTGCTCTCCGCGGGGCTGTCACTGCTCCCCGGCCGGGCGCGCGGGTGGACGAGGTGGGCGACCCCCACGTTCCGGGTCCTGACCCTCCTGGCCCTCGGGGCGCTGGCCGGCACGCACCTGCGGATGGGGGTCGCCGCCGCCGACCTCGGCTTCCAGGGCAACGTCCAGACCTGGCTTCACACCGCGTTCAGCACCATCGACGGCCTGCTCGTGCCGCTGACGTTCATCGCGGCCGTCGCCGTCGTCGACTTCGCGACCGACGTCTCCTCGAGCATCGCGGAGCCGGTCCGCAGCGCCTCCGCGCGGTGGCTGCGGGTCCTGGCCGCCGCCCTGCTCGGCGTGATCGCGGTCAAGCTCTGGTCGGCCCTCTGGCAGCATCGCGACTACTGGTCGACCCTGCTGGCCAACCAGCCGTTGTCGATCGTCCGGACGATGGCGGCGGTGCTGCTCATCGGGGGGCTGGCGGCGTACCTCCTCCGCACCGTGCCTCCCGGCCCGGACTCGGCCGTCGACGAGGCCAAGGAGCGGCTCACCCTGGCGGGCGCGGCCGTCCTGTCGCTGGTGATCCTGGGCCAGGTCGTGCTGCTGGGCTTCGCCCAGCTCGTCGTCAAGCTCACCCGGGACGACTGGGGGTTCGTCCCGTCGCGGCACTACCCGTTCGACACGCTGAACGACGCCGTCCCGATCGTCGCCTCGGTCCTCGCCATCCTCGGCGGCGCCCGGCTCGTGCGGTCCGGGTCGCGCCGGCTCGGGCCGGCACGGTCGCGCGAGCTGGGCACCGGGCTGCTCCTCCTCGGCGTCTGGAACCTGCCGGCCTGGATCGACGCCGCCACCGACTACAGCTGGGGCTTCTCCTACCCCGTCGTCGACCTGGCGGTGACGCTGGCGGTCGTCGGCTGGCTGCTCGTCCGCTGGCGGCGGCTCGACCTCGCCGAGGTCTCGCTGCTGCTCGCCGTGGTCGTGTTCTCCTGGCTGGTGATCAGCCGCGGCGACTACATCTCGTACGCCGGCGGCCTGCTCGGCCTGCCGGTCGTGGTCGTGGTGGTGTTCGGGATCCTCTACACCCTCGCCAGCGGGGCCGGCTTCACGACCGAGTCGAGCCCCCGGCTGCCCCGCGAGGCCCGGACCCTGATGTTCGTGGGCTACCTGCTGCTCTCGGTCACGATCCTCAACTGGCTCGAGGTCATCCACGAGCCGGGCCTGGACCTCGGCACCACCGCGTTCTACTTCGTCGGGCTCCCGCTGGCGGTGTGGCTGCTGGTGCGGCGGATCGTCCCGCGGCAGCTCACGGCGCCGGCTCCCGAGCCCGACCCTGCGCCGTCGGCGTAGTACCGGGCTAGGCCGCGGTCTTGCGGTGGCCGATCAGCACGACGCCCTCGACCACCTTGACGTCGTAGGCGGCCACCGACACGTGCGGGTCCTCCAGGCACTGCCCGGTCCGCAGGTCGAAGGCGTGCTTGTGCAGCGGCGAGGCCACGAACGGGACGCCGTCCCGCGAGCCGACGATGCCTCGGGCGAGCAGGGACTGGCGGGAGAACGGGTCGTGGTTGGCGAGCGCGTAGACGGTGTCCTCGTCGAACCGGAAGATCGCCACGGCCTGCCCGTGGACCAGCGCGGCGACGCCCCGCTCCACCTCGAGCTCGGCCACCCGGCACACCGGGTGCCACTCCTCGAGAGCCTCGGTGCGGGACGGCGTCACGGAGCCGAACGTAGGCACGTCAGGTTTCGGCTCGACGATCCCGTGTAACGGCCGTGTGAATCCGAGCGCGCGGTCGAGCGTGGCGCCTCGGGATCCCGGCTACGGTCGGACGGTGCCCGCCGCCGTCGTCATCCTCGCCGCCGGGTCCGGGACCCGGGTCGGCGCGGACACCAACAAGGTCCTCCTCCCCCTCGGGGACGCGGCCGTCGTCGCGTGGTCGGTCCGCGCGGCGCTCGCCGTCGGTGACGTACGCCGGATCGTGCTCGTCGCCCGGGCCGGCGAGGAGTCGGCGGTCCGGGACGCGGTGGCCCCGGTGCTCGGCGACCGGGAGGCCCTGCTGGTCACCGGCGGGGCGAGCCGGCACGCCTCGGAGTGGCAGGCGCTGCAGGTCCTCGCCGCCGAGATCGACGCCGGCGAGCTCGACGTCGTCGCCATCCACGACGGCGCCCGGCCGCTGGCACCCGTCGAGCTCTTCGAGGCGGTCATCGGGACCGCCCGGCACTTCGGCGGCGCGCTGCCCGCGGCGGTCCTCCCGGGGCTGCTGACGCAGGGGCTCGTGGAGATGGACGGCGACCTGGTCGGCGTCCAGACACCGCAGGCGTTCCAGGCGGCCCCACTGCTGGCGGCGTACCGGGCGGCGGACGCGGACGGGTTCGAGGGGACCGACACCGCGGCCTGCGTCGAGCGCTACGCCCCGGTCAAGGTGGTGGCGGTGCCCAGCGGGCCGCTCAACCTCAAGATCACGTTCCCGGACGACGTCGGGCTGGCGAGCCGGCTGTGAGGGCCTCGAGCAGGCGGAGGTCGTCGTTCCCGTCGACCCGGCGCGCGCTGGGCGGCGCCTCGCGGGTGACGACCTGCACGTGCGGCGCCAGAGCCGCCACCAGCGCCGGCAGGTCCGAGGTCGGGAGCTCGTCGAACTCGGCCACCACCGCCGCCGGGAGGACCACGGGCGAGACGACCTGGAGGAGCGCCTCCCGGTTGACGGTGGCGCCGACGTACCCGCCGACCACGACCTTCACGGTGTCGGTGACCGGCCGGACCCCGACCACCACCGCGCCGTGCGCCGCGGCCGCCACGCACTCGGCGAGGAACTCCGGCGGGGTCAGCGGGCACAGCGGGTCGTGCAGCACGAGCGGGTCGCCCGCCGCGACCAGGGACGACCACGGGGTCCCGGCGTCGACCAGGGTCACCCCGGCCTCGCCCAGGGCCCACGCGGCGCAGGCGACCAGCGGCTCGCCGTGGACCAGGGCATAGGGCAGGGAGCCACGGTCCTGGTCGAGGACCACGCCGAGGGCGGAAATGACGAGACCCCCGGGATCGTCGTCCCGGGGGTCTCGGTCGTGCTGGGTGCTCAGGAGGCGAGGACCTCGTCGAGGATGGTCTCGGCCTTGTCCTCGTTGGTGTGCTCGGCCAGGGCCAGCTCGGAGACGAGGATCTGGCGGGCCTTGGCCAGCATCCGCTTCTCGCCGGCGGACAGGCCGCGGTCACGCTCGCGACGCCACAGGTCGCGGACGACCTCGGCGACCTTCATGACGTCACCGCTGTGGAGCTTCTCCAGGTTGGCCTTGTAGCGGCGCGACCAGTTGGTGGGCTCCTCGACGTGCGCGGCACGCAGGACGTCGAAGACCCGGTCGAGGCCCTCCTTGTCGACCACGTCGCGGACGCCGACCAGGTCGAGGTTGCACGCGGGAACGCGCACGACCAGGTCCTGCTGAGCGACGATCCGGAGGACGAGGTACTCCCGGTCCTCTCCCTTGATGGTGCGCATCTCGATGTCCTCGATGATCGCGGCACCGTGGTTCGGGTAGACGACGGTCTCGCCGACAGTGAAAGTCATATGTTGCGTTCCCCTTTGTTCGGTACTCGATCTTACCACGCGGACGCGGCGACCGAATCGACGTTTCCGCAGGTCAGAGCCACAATCCGTACTTGACAGATCCCGGTTCGGTGTGGTGCAGCCCACTGTGGCAGAGGGTCCGGACAGTGCCCCGGGGCGACGAAGTCGCAGGTGAAAGGGCACGTCGGCGGTCCTGCGCGCCGCCGGTGGTCGATACTGCCGCCCATGGTTGCGATCCGCCGCCGGCGCCGGGGTGAGGACGTCGTGGAGCCCACCGACGAGCCCGCCACGGCCCCTGTCGACGGCCCGGCTCCTGCTGAGGACCGCCCGGACGAGCAGGCCCTCGAGGACGAGCCCCGGCCCTTCTCGCTGCGCAACCTCACCCCCGTGCTGGTGGTCCGGGCCGCGCACCCCCGGCAGGCGCTGGTCACCGCGCTCGGCGTCGGGGTCGCCGCCGCGCTGGCCGGCCGGCCCACCCGCGAGCTCCTCCTCGTCATGAGCACCGTGCTGGTCGGGCAGGCCTGCCTCGGCTGGTTCAACGACCTGGTCGACCGCCGCCGCGACGCGCGGCACCACGCCGCCGGCAAACCGGTCGCGGACGGGCGGCTCGACCCGGGGACGGTGTGGTTCGTCCTTGCGGTCGGGGTGTTCGTGGTCGTGCCCCTGGCGGTGGCCAACGGCGTCTACGCCGGCACCGCCTACCTCGCCTCCCTCGGCGCCGCCGTGCTCGGCACCTGGATCTGGGTCCGGAAGGGCTTCTTCTCCTGGCTGCCCTGGGCTGCGTCGTACGGGCTGCTCCCGGCGTTCCTGTCGTACGGCGGCTGGGGAGGCCAGGACAACGGCGCGCCGCCCGAGGTGCTGGTGACGGTGCTGGCCGCGGCGCTCGGGATCGGCGTGCACTTCCTGCGCGCCCTCTGGGGCCTGGTGCCCGACAACGCCGACGGGTGGACCTACCTCCCGCTGAAGCTCGGGCTCAGGCTCGGCGCCTCCCGGCTGCTGTGGGTCTCCTCCGTCTACACCGTGGGCGTCCTCGTGGCGCTCGCGTTCGCGGCCACCGCCGTCGGGCTCTCGCAGTAGGGCCTCGGCGAGCACCCGAGCGTCACCACTAAGGTGTGCGCATGCAGCTGCGACGCCCGCTGGCGCTCACGACGGGGGCCCTCGTCCTGTCCCTCGGTGGCCTCACGTCCTGTGGTTTCGACCTGGCGACCGACCGGCCCTACACGCCCGGTCAGGGCACCAACGCCCGGGACGGGCAGGTCGACGTCCTGTCGGCGGTGGTCGTCGCGGCGCAGCCCAACGAGGGCACCTTCATCGCCACCCTGGTCAACGGCGCCGAGGACGACGTCGCGCTGTCCGGGCTGTCCGGCGCCGACCTCGAGGTCGACGAGTTCGACCCGGTCGAGGTCACTCCCGGCGAGGCGGTCAACCTCGCCGACGAGGGCGGCGTCCTGGTCAGCGGCGACTTCGATGCCGGGCTGGTGCTCCCCCTGACGCTGACCTTCGCCGACGGCAGCACGGCGGACCTCAACGTCCCCGTCGTCACCGCCTGCGACCACTACGAGGGCCTGGACCTGACCGAGGGCTCGGAGTTCATCCCCTACGACTGCGAGTTCGAGCCGGAGGCTCCCGGTCACGGCGGCACCGAGGGTGAGGGCGAGTGACGCTCACCCTGGTCCTGCTCCGCCACGGCGAGAGCGAGTGGAACGCCAAGAACCAGTTCACCGGCTGGGTGGACGTGCCGCTCAGCGAGAAGGGCCGCGCCGAGGCCGAGCACGGCGGGCGCCTGCTCGCCGAGGCAGGCCTGCTGCCCGACGTCCTCCACACCTCGCTGCTGCGCCGCGCGATCACCACCGCGCACCTCGCGCTCGACGTGGCGGACCGTCATTGGATCCCGGTGCGCCGCCACTGGCGCCTCAACGAGCGGCACTACGGCGCGCTCCAGGGCAAGAACAAGAAGCAGACGCTCGAGGAGTACGGCGAGGAGCAGTTCATGCTCTGGCGCCGCTCCTTCGACGTACCGCCCCCTCCGATCGAGGACGACGACGAGTTCTCGCAGGCGGGGCTCCCCCAGTACGCCTCCCTCGGCGCCGAGATGCCCCGGGCCGAGTGCCTCAAGGACGTCGTCGAGCGGTTCCTGCCCTACTGGGAGTCCGGCATCGTCCCGGACCTGCGCACCGGCGCGACCGTGCTGGTCGCCGCGCACGGCAACTCGCTGCGTGCCCTGGTCAAGCACCTCGACGGCATCAGCGACACCGACATCGCCGGCCTCAACATCCCCACCGGCATGCCGCTGCTCTACGAGCTCGACGACGAGCTCAAGCCGACCGTCCCCGGCGGTCGCTACCTGGACCCCGAGGCGGCCGCCGAGGCCGCCGCCGCGGTCGCCAACCAGGGCCGCTGAGCCGGGCGGAGTCACCGGATATCCGGTGAGTCCGACGCTTCTGCACCGAGATCTCGGTGCAGAAGTGAGAGAGTCCCCGGATATCCGGTGACTCCGCCGAACCGCCCCGCCGACTAGCTGGCAGAAAGGGCGCTGGGGTTCTCGCCGGTCACCACGAACACGACCCGGTTGGCGACCGAGACGGCGTGGTCGGCGATCCGCTCGTAGTAGCGGCCCAGCAGGGCGACGTCGACGGCCGCCTCGACCCCGTAGCTCCAGTCGTCGGAGAGCAGCTCGGTGAACGACGTACGCCGCAGGCCGTCCATGACCTCGTCGTCGCGGCCGAGCTCGATGGCCGCGGCCACGTCCCGGTCGGTGATGATCGCGTTGAGCTGCTCGACCATGTGCTCGGCCACCTCCGCCATCCGCGAGACGGTCGGCTGCACCTCGTCGGGCACGGCGATGTTGGGCACCCGCAGCCGGGCGATCTTGGCGACGTGCACGGACAGGTCACCCATCCGCTCCAGCTCGGTCACCATCCGCAGGGCCGCCACGACGGTGCGCAGGTCGCCCGCCACCGGCTGCTGGAGCGAGAGCAGGGAGAACGCCTGGTCCTCGATCCGCTCGCGGGCCAGGTCGATCTCGACGTCGGCGCTGATCACCCGCTCCGCGGTCTCACTGTTGCCGGTCAGCAACGCCTCGGTCGCCAGATGGACGGCGTCCTTGACTCGGCCGCAGATCGCGGCCAGGTCGACGAAGATCGAGTCGAGCTGCTCGTGGAAGGCCTCACGCATGAGAAGCACCCTAGGCGCCCCACATGACCACTCGGGGTGGAGACGTGAACGCCGGGTGAACGTTTCGAAGCCGGGTCAGAGGCGGCGAGCACCGCTCTCACCAGGCAATACTCTGGAGACGTGGATCCGACGTTCCAGGCGTTCCTCGCCGCGGCCATCGGCGCCGTCGTCGCCGGCGGCGCGGTGCTGGCCTGGCACGTCAGCGACCGCCAGCAGCACACCGCTCCGGTGGTTCCCACCCCCGCCGTCCCCCACGAGGTGGCCGCGGTCCTGTCGGTCCTGCGCAGCAGCTCGGTGGTCGTCGACGACGCCGACCTGGTCGTCAAGGCCTCCGCGCCGGCCTACGCCTTCGGCCTGGTCCGCGGGTCCCGCGTGGTCAACCCGGAGCTGAGCGAGGTCGTCGCGCAGGTACGCCGGGACGGGCAGATCCGCGAGGTCGAGCTGGTGATGGGGCGCACCGGCGAGCCGGCCCGCCACGTCACCGCCCGGGTCGCGCCGCTGGGCACCCGCCTGGTGCTGGCCCTGGTCGAGGACCGCACCCGGGAGCGCCGGATCGAGGAGGTCCGCCGCGACTTCGTGGCCAACGTCAGCCACGAGCTCAAGACGCCGGTGGGCGCCATCCGGCTGCTGTCCGAGGCGGTGGCCGACGCCTCGGACGACCCCGAGGCCGTCAAGCGGTTCGCCGAGCGGATGCTCACCGAGTCCGAGCGGCTGGGGCGGCTCGTCCAGCAGATCATCGAGCTGTCCCGCCTGCAGTCCGAGGACCCGCTCGACACGCCGACGCTGGTCAGGCTCGACGACGTCCTCGGGTTCGCGGTCGACTCCAGCGCCATCGACGCCAGCTCCAAGCACATCGAGGTCGTCACCTCCGGCACCCCGGGACTGGAGGTCCTGGGCAGCGCCAAGCAGGTCACCGCCGCCGTCGCCAACCTGGTCTCCAACGCGGTGTCGTACTCACCGGAGAACTCCACGGTGTTGGTCTCCACCAAGGCCGTCGACGGCACCGTCGAGGTCTCCGTCGTCGACCAGGGCATCGGCATCCCGCACGGCGAGATCGACCGGATCTTCGAGCGGTTCTACCGGGTCGACCCCGCCCGGCACCGCTCCACGGGCGGCACGGGCCTGGGGCTGTCGATCGTCAAGCACGTCGCGGCGACCCACGGCGGCGACGTCCGCGTCTGGTCGGTGGAGGGGCAGGGGTCTACGTTCACACTGACCCTGCCGCAGCACCTGCCCACCGGCGACGCCCACGACGAGATCGGCGAGACCGCGTCGCCGTACAACCAGCCCACCCAGCAGTCCCCGCAGTCCCCGCAGACCAAGCAAGAAGGAGTGCCCTCGTGACCCGAGTGCTCGTCGTCGAGGACGAGGAGAGCTACAGCGAGGCGCTCGCCTACATGCTCCGCAAGGAGGGCTTCGAGGTCGCGGTCGCCGCCGACGGCAACGCCGCGCTGGTCGAGTTCGACCGCAACGGCGCCGACATCGTCCTCCTCGACCTGATGCTCCCCGGCATCCCGGGCACCGAGGTGTGCCGGACGATCCGGCAGACCTCGAGCGTCCCGGTGATCATGGTCAGCGCCAAGGACGACGAGGTCGACAAGGTCGTCGGGCTCGAGCTCGGCGCCGACGACTACGTCACCAAGCCCTACTCCCCCCGCGAGCTCGTCGCCCGGATCCGGGCGGTCCTGCGCCGCGGCACCGAGCCCGACCTGGCGCCGATGACCCTCGAGGCCGGCCCGGTGCGGATGGACGTCGAGCGGCACGTCGTGACCGTCGACGGCCAGGAGCAGCGACTGCCGCTCAAGGAGTTCGAGCTGCTGGAGATGTTCCTGCGCAACCCGGGGCGGGTCCTCACCCGCGGACAGCTCATCGACCGGGTCTGGGGCTCCGACTACGTCGGCGACACCAAGACCCTCGACGTGCACGTCAAGCGGCTGCGCGCCAAGCTCGAGCCCGACCCGGGCGAGCCGAAGTACCTCGTCACCGTGCGCGGGCTCGGCTACAAGCTCGACCTCTAGCGGATCCGTCTGCGGTCCCGCCGGTGTTCTGACGCTCGGGCGACCAGACGAATCGGCCGAGCGGCGGCAGGGTGGCGGCAGGGTGGCGGCAGGGTGGCGCGAAACCGTCGTACGCCGTCCGATAACCGCGTGTCGGGTGTCGGTGCCCGTCCCTAGTCTGGGTCGGTGACCGCCGCCCCCGACACCCGTCTGCCCGCCGAGGCCGAGCGGACGCCGCCGGCGTGGCTGCCGCCGCTCGCGGTGGGCGTGACGCTGGTGCTCTGGGCGTCGGCGTTCGTGGCGATCCGCCACCTGGCCGACACGTTCACCGCCGGCTCGCTGTCGCTGGGCCGGCTGCTCGTCGGCACCCTGTGTCTCGGCGTGGTCGCCCTCAGCCGCGGCGTGCCCCGGCCCACCGGACGCCAGTGGGTCTCGCTGGTGGCGATCGGCGTGCTGTGGTTCGGCGTCTACAACGTGGCGCTCAACGCGGGCGAGCAGCACGTCGACGCCGGCACCGCGGTGATGCTCATCCAGGTCTCGCCGGTCCTGGTGGCGCTGCTGGCCGCGACGTTCCTGCACGAGCGGTTCACCGGCTACCTCGCCCTCGGCCTGGCCCTCGCGTTCAGCGGGGTCGCGCTGATCGCCACCGCGTCGGACTCGGCCGGCGAGCGCAGCGTCCTCGGGGTCGTCCTGTGCCTGGTCGCCGCGGTCGTCTACTCCGTCAGCCTGGTGCTCCAGAAGCCGCTGGTCGCCAGCATCCCGGCCATCCACGTCACCTGGATCGCCTGCACCATCGGTGCCGTGGTGTGCCTGCCGTTCGCCGGGCAGCTGGTCGACGACGCCCGGGACGCGTCGGCCGCCGACCTGTGGTGGGTCCTCTACCTCGGCGTGTTCCCCACCGCGGTCGCGTTCACCACGTTCGCCTACGCGCTGCGCACGATGACGGCGAGCAACCTCGGGGTCACGACCTACCTCGTCCCGCCGATCACGATCCTCATGGGCTGGCTGTTCCTCGACGAGGTCCCGCCGACGATGGCGTACGTCGGTGGCGTGCTCGCCCTGGTCGGCGTGGCCGTGGCGCGCCGCAAGCCGCGCACCGTGGCCGACGAGGTGCCGACCACGGCCTAGTCACGGCCCGGTTCCAGCCTGGTGAGGGCATACTCGCGCTCGTGGACCTCGTGGCCGACATCATGGTCGGGCTGGTCGCGCTGTTGCACCTCTGGTTCCTCGTGCTCGAGATGTTCCTGTGGACGGCGCCGGCCGGCCGCGCGGTGTTCGGCACCGACCCCGACTTCGCCGAGCGCAGCAAGGCGCTGGCCGCCAACCAGGGCCTCTACAACGGCTTCCTCGTGGCAGGCCTGGTCTGGGGCCTGGTCGGCTCCCGGACCGACGTCACCCCGTTCTTCCTCGGCTGCGTCGTGGTCGCCGCCGTCTTCGGGGCCGCGACGGTGTCGCGGCGGATCCTGATCGTGCAGGGGCTACCGGCCGCCGTCGCCGTCGTCCTGGTCCTGCTCGCCCGATGACGCCGCGCGGTCCTCGGCCTCCAGCCAGCCGCGGAAGGCCTCGAGGTTGTGGGTGGGCTCGCCGCGCAGCCGCCGCCAGTCCCACTCCTTGCGGATCGACGAGGCGAACCCGAGCTCGAGGATGGTGTTGAACGAGTCGTCCGCGGCCGAGAGGACGGCGCCGAGCAGCCGGTCCAGCTCGGCGGGGTCGAGGACGGCGAGCGGGAGCCGGGCGTCCAGGTAGATGTCACCGAGCCGGTCGATCGCGAACGCGACGGCGTACAGGCGCAGGTTGCGCTGGAGGAGCCACTCGTAGACGCGCTCGTGGTTCTCGTCGGGCTTGCGGCAGACGAACGCGTGCACGCCCAGGGCGTGGCCCCCGATGTCGATCCGGACCGCCGTCTGCAGCTTCTTCTCGCCGGGCAGCGAGAAGCTGAACAGTCCCTTGCCGGTCTCCTCGAACTCGATGTCGTTGTCGGCGAGGTAGTCGCGGACGACCTGTGCCGGGTGGGTCATGTGCTGGCGCGGAGTGCGGCCGCGGCGCGCTCGTAGACCTCGAGGGTCCGGTCGGCGGTGACGTCCCAGGAGAACAGCCGCGCCTGCTGCAGGGCGCCGGTCTCGAGGCGGACCCGCAGCTCGTCGTCGTCCAGCAGCCGGGTCAGCGCCACCGCCCAGTCGTGGGCCTCGTGCCCCTCGACGAGCAGCCCGCTGTGCCCGTCCCGGACCACCGTGGTCAGCCCGCCGACCGCGGCCGCGACGACCGGCGTGCCGGTGGCCTGGGCCTCGACGGCGACCAGGCCGAAGGACTCGTTGTAGGACGGTACGGCGACCGCCGTCGCGGCGGCGTACCACCTGGCCAGCTCGGTCTGCGAGACCGGCGGCACGAACCGGACGACGTCGGCGATGCCGAGGTCGGCGGCGAGGTCGGCCAGCGCCTGGGGCTTGTCGAGGCCCGAGCCGGAGGGGCCGCCGACGACCGGGACGACCAGGCGGCTGCGCCGGCCGGGGTCGCGGTCGAGCATCTCGGCCACCGCGTGCAGCAGCACGTCGGGCGCCTTGAGCGGCTGGATCCGGCCGGCGAAGAGGAGGACGTCGGCGTCGACCGGGAGGCCGAGCCCGGCCCGCGCCTCGGCGGCCGCGAGCGGGCGGAACACGTCCAGGTCCACACCCGGGTGGACCACCTCGACCCGGCCCGGGTCGGCGTCGTAGAGCTCGATGAGCTGCTTGGCCTCGATGTCGGTGTTGGCGATGAGCATGTCGGCGGCCTCGACGACCTGCTCCTCGCCGATCAGGCGGGCCGCGGGCTCGGGGGTGTCGCCGGCGGCGAGCGCGGCGTTCTTCACCTTGCCCATCGTGTGCATGCTGTGGACCAGCGGCACGCCCCAGCGGTCCCGGGCCAGCGCGCCGACCTGGCCGGACAGCCAGTAGTGCGAGTGCACCGCGTCGTAGTGCCCCACCGGCTGGGCCGCCTCGGCGCGCAGCACCTCCCGGGCGAACACGCAGAGCTGGGCGGGCAGCTCCTCCTTGGTCAGCCCCTCGAAGGGACCGGCGTGGATGTGGCGGACGGCGATCCCGTCGAGGTCGACCCGCGGCTCCAGCGCCGAGCTCGTGGCCCGCGTGAAGACGTCGACCTCGAGCCCGCGCCGGACGAGGCGCTTCGCGAGCTCGATGACGTAGACGTTCATGCCCCCGGCGTCGCCGGTGCCCGGCTGGTCGAGCGGCGACGTGTGCAGGCTGATCATCGCCAACCGCCTCAGGGGCTCGCCCACGTCTGCCTCCGTCCCAGGGTCGTCCAACAGGCTGGTCCTCGCGCTCGCCCGAGACGGAACGCCACGGGCCGGGGTCGCATTCCCGGTACCCGTCGCCGAGGCTAGTGGGTCTAGTTGCCGTTTGTACTACCTGTCCCGGCCGGCGACGTACGCCGAGCGGCTGGTCCTACTTGGCGTGGCTGCCGCGGCGCGGCGCGGTCTCGTCGTCCTTGGGCGTGCCCCCGAGGAGCGCGGCCGTGCAGAACAGCGCGAGCGCGAGACCCAGGCCGGCGTCGACGATGTCGTCCGAGGTCTCCGCGTGCAGGACCTCCACGATCGACCAGATGAGCAGCGGGAAGCACAGGCCGACGATCAGCCGCAGCCAGGCCGCGCCCGAGACCAGGCCCGCGCCGAGCCCGACCAGCGCGATGAGGATCAGCGCCGCGCCGCCCCAGTAGAGCGCGTTGGCGGCCGCCTCCGCGGCCTCGTAGTCGTTGACCGCGACAGCACCGACCCAGCACAGGCCGCCGAGCACACCCGCGATCCGCACCAGCGTCCTCGTGGACATCGTGGGCACCTCCCCCCGAGGTCATGTGCGATCCGCCGGACAGTGTGGCAGGCCCGGGGCCCGACGTGACGAGTACCTCACCACAATGGTCCAGGTGAGCACCCCGACCCAGCAGGTGAACCAGCCCCCGTCCGCCGTCGTGACGGGCGCCAGCAGCGGCATCGGCGCCGCCACCGCACGGCGCCTGGCGACGGAGGGGTTCCACGTCTTCTGCGCCGCGCGGCGGGCCGACCGGGTCGAGGCGCTGGCGGCCGAGATCGGCGGTACGGCGGTGGTGTGCGACGTGACCTCGGCCGAGTCCGTGGCGGCCCTGGCCGACGTGGTCGGCGAGCGCCTCGACGTCCTGGTCAACAACGCCGGCGGCGCGTACGGCGCGACGCCGGTGGCGGAGGCCGACAGCGACGACTGGCGGGCGATGTACGAGGTCAACGTGATCGGCCTGATGCAGGTCACCCGCTCCCTGCTTCCGGCCCTGCTGGTCGCGGGCCGGGCCTCCGGCGCGGGGACGATCCTCAACGTGGGGTCGACCGCCGGCCGGATCGCCTACGAGGGCGGCGCCGGCTACACCGCGGCCAAGCACGGCACCAAGGTCGTCACCGAGACGCTCCGGCTCGAGCTCTGGGACCAGCCGATCCGGGTCTGCGAGGTCGCGCCCGGGATGGTGCGGACCGACGAGTTCGCACTCGTCCGGTTCGAGGGCGACGCCGAGAAGGCGGCGGCGGTCTACGCCGGCGTGGCCGAGCCGCTGGTCGCCGAGGACATCGCCGACGCAATCGCCTGGGTCGTGACCCGTCCGCCGCACGTCAACGTCGACGAGCTGGTGATCCGGCCGCGGGCCCAGGCCGCGCAGCACAAGGTGCACCGGGTCTTCGAGCGGCCGGGCGCGTCGAGACCACCGAAGGCCGGGCCGGGAGCTGGCGTGGAAGAGTGAGCCACATGACCGAGATGCAGACCATCGGCCTGGTCGGCGGGATGAGCTGGGAGAGCAGCGCGGCCTACTACCGGGACCTCAATCTCGGCGTCCAGCGCCGGCTGGGCGGGCTGTCCTCGCCCCAGCTGGTCCTCAGCACCGTCGACTTCGCCCGGCTCACCGAGCTGGAGGACGCCGAGAAGTGGGACCAGATCGGCGCGCTGCTCGCCGAGGCCGGCCGCGGCGTGGAACGGGCGGGCGCGGACTTCCTGCTGCTCTGCACGACGACGTTCCACAAGGTCGCCGACCAGGTGGAGGCCGCCGTCGGCATCCCGCTGCTGCACCTCGCCGACGTCGTGGCCGACGCCTGCCGGGACGCGGGCGTGACGAAGGTCGGGTTCATCGGCACCACGGTGGCGATGTCCGACGGCTTCTTCACCGACCGGATGGAGACCCACGAACTCGAGGTCCTGGTGCCGGACCCGGCCCACCACGACTACCTCAACTCGGCGATCTACGACGAGCTGGTGCACGGCCACGTGATCGACCGCACCCGCCGCCGGGTCGTCGAGATCATCGACGAGCTCTGGGACGCCGGCGCCGAGGGCGTCCTCCTCGGCTGCACCGAGCTCGAGCTGCTCATCCACCAGGCCGACTGCAACATCCCGGTCTTCCCGTGCACGACGCTGCACGTGGAGGCCGCGCTGGACCGGGCCCTGGGCGGCGGCCCCGCGGCGGGCTGACGGACTATCGCGTCGGGTCGGCGGGGTCACGCTCCAGCACCAGGTCGGCGATCCGGCGCAGGTCGGGGGTGAGGTGCTGCTCGGGGACCCGGGCCCGGTCGCCGCAGAGGTCGAAGTCGTAGACGTACATGTCCGGCTTGGGGGCTCCGCCCGCCACTGACGCCAGGTCGACGCGGTCGACCAGGGCGGCGACCTCGTCCGCCCGGAGACCGCCGCGCCCGAGGTCGACCTCGCCCGCCACGGTCCGGCCCAGGAAGCCGCCCGACCGGCTCACCAGGACCCGGCGGCCCGGCACCGGGACGGGCGGCGGCAGGCCGGGGCCGGAGGACGACGCGGACGGGGCGGCCGGGGTGACGCCGACGGTCGCCCACGCCTCGCGGACGACGTCCGTGTGCTCGCCCGCCACGGCGAGGGTGGCCGCTGCGAACCCGGCGAAGTCGGTCCGGGCGCCGACCTCGCCGCCGGTGAGGGCGGCGTACCAGATCCGGCCGGCACCCTCGGCCGACGAGCCGCCGATCGCGGTGGCGGCGAGGTGGAAGGCGCGGTTGGGGATGCCGGAGTTGATGTGGACTCCTCCGTTGTCCTCGGTGGTGTCCACGTAGTCGTCCAAGTGGGCCGGCTGGGGGTCTTGGCCGAGCGCCGGGTCGTCGTACGCCGTGCCGGGCGCGGCCATGTCGCGCAGCCCGCGTGCCGCCACGCCGGGCAGGAAGAGGTCCGAGCCGATGAGCCAGTCGGCCTCGACGGCGGACTGCCCCCGGAGGCGTTGCTCGAGGCAGGCCGCGAAGACGTCGGAGACCGACTCGTTCAGCGCCCCGGACTGGCCCTGGTAGGCCAGCGCCGCGGTGTGCTCGGTGACCGCGTGGGCGAGCTCGTGCCCGACCACGTCCACCGGCCGGGTGAACCGCGCGAACACCTCGCCGTCGCCGTCGCCGAAGACCAGCTGCGCCCCGTCCCAGAAGGCGTTGACGTAGTCCCGGCCGTAGTGCACGGTCGCCACCACCGGCGCACCGGTGCCGTCGTACGACGAGCGGCCGTAGACCTCCTCGAACATCGCGAGCGCCCCGGCGACGCCGTACGCCGCCTCGTCGACCGCGGGGTCACCGGTCTCCGGCTCCCCCGCGGACCGGGCCGGCCGGCCCGGCAGCTCGGTGCCGCCTTCCGCGTCGTGCACCGTCCACGCCGGACCGGCGACGAGCGCGGCCCGTCGCGGCGGGCCTTGCCGGAGCAGGCGGATCTCCTCGTCGGCCGCGAGCATCCGCTCGAGCTCGGCGGCGCGCTCCGGACGGCGCCGGGCGAGCTCGCGGAGCAGGTAGGGCGGCAGGAAGCAGGTCATGACCGGGGACCGGACCTAGTCGCCGCCACCGGGGGCGCGGTCGGGCGGGAACCCGCCCGTGGCCACGGGGCCCCAGCTGTCGACGGTGATCCGGATCAGCGACTTGCCCTGGCGGCGCATGGCCTCGCGGTACTCGTCCCAGTCGGAGTGCTCGCCCGCGATGCAGCGGAAGTACTCGACCAGTCCGTCCTCGGCCTCCTGCGACGGCATGTCCAGGACCTCGGCGGTGCCGTCGACCTGGACCCAGGCGTCGTCCCACTCGTCGGAGAGCACCAGCACCGAGGCCTGCGGGCGGCGCCGCAGGTTGACCGCCTTCGCGCGGTCCGGATAGGTCGAGATGACCACCCGCCCGTCCGCGTCGACACCGCCGGTCACGGGCGAGAGCTGTGGCCGTCCGTCCGAGCGGGTGGTCACCAGCACCAGGTGGTGCCGGGTCCGCACGAAGTCGAGGAGGCCCTCACGGTCGACGCGGTCCGAGGTCGCGATCCGAGGCATGCGACCCACCCTAGGACGCCGGGGCGACACCCCCGTTCAGGCGACGAGCTCCATCGCCTGCTCCAGGCACAGCCCGGCGGAGACGTACGCCGGCAGCGCGGCCGCCGCGAGCCGGCCGGCGCCGCCACGGCGCAGCCGCACCCGGGCGTACCGGAAGCCGACCATCCGCTGGAAGTGCCGCAGCCCGTTGGTCTGGGCGCCGGGCGGCTCGGTGTCGAGGAGCCACCGGACGCCACGGTGGGCGAGCTCGGTGACCAGGGCGTGGGTCATCAGGTAGCGGCTGTCGCTGTGCGCCGGGCCGCTCCCCAGGGTGCGGAAGTAGCGCAGCGTGGCGATCTCGCCGTCGACCGGGGTGACCGACAGCAGGATCGGGGTGCCGGCGGCGTCGACGGCCACCAGCCAGAGATCGTGGTCCAGGAGGTCGTCGTTCCTCGGAGCCACCACCCGGTAGGCCGGGTCGGGGTGCTCGCGCTCGGCACTGTTGGCGGTCTCGAGCAGCGACCGCCGCTCCTCCGGGTCGGTCACGACCCGCCAGGTCACACCGGCCCGCTCGGCGGCGCGGATCTTGCGCCGCAGGGTCTGGGCACTGCGTCCACCCACGTGCTCGGCCGGGTCGGCCGGGACGGCGAGGACCGCCGTGCCGAGCAGCCGGGCCGGCGCCGCGAGCGGGCCGCGGGTCTCCAGGGTGGCCCGGATGGCGGTGCCCTCGGGACTCGTGGTGGGCTTCGCCTCGATCACCGTCAGCCTCCGGGTGGCCCGGAACGCCCGCCACACCCGCACCGGGTGCCGCACGGCGAACGCCGCTCCGCGCCGGCGGCCGTCGACGTACGACGTCCAGAACTCGGCGAGATCCGGCTCTGACGTGTCGGGAGGCACGTGGCAAGACGGTACCGAGGATGTGAGCCCCACACCGGGGAAACCGTAGAGTCGACCCTTGTGCCTGAGCTCCTGACCGCCCCCCTGCGCAACGTCGCGATCGTCGCCCACGTCGACCACGGCAAGACCACGCTGGTCGACGC
>NZ_JAEMSS010000305.1 GCF_016462705.1 Nocardioides sp.
GAACGGGTTGGGCCCGGGGACGAACGTCGGCGGCATCAGCGTGTGCTGGGTGAACTCGCCCCGGAAGTCGAGCCGGGTGCCGTCCTGCCAGGACGCCAGGATCGCCTTGACGGCCAGCACGATCTCGCGCATCCGGGCCGCTGGCGGCGACCACGTGGCGCCGTACCGCTTCTCGATGTGCGGCTTGATCTGCGAACCGAGCCCGAGCCGGAACCGGCCGCCGGACATCAGCTGCAGGTCCCAGGCGGCGTTGGCCAGGTGCATCGGCGAGCGCGGCATGGCGATCGCGACGTTGGTCATCAGGTCGGCCTCGACGACGCCGGCCGCCGCCGCGAGGGGCAGGAACACGTCGTGCGGCCCCTCGAAGGTGAACAGGCCGGCCGCGCCGGCGTCGACCAGCTCCCGGGCCCGGGCCGCTGCCTGGTCGGGTCGGCCGTCGAGCTGTACGTCGAGGAGCATGGCCGGACCCTAGTGGCAGCTAGGAGCCGTAGATGGACCCCGTCCCCACCGTGGCCGCGCGCCGGCTCTCGACGAACGCCAGCACGAGCAGCACCGCGCCGACCGCACGAGCGAGGAACAGCACGGTCTGGACGTGGTCGCGGATGAGCAGGTTGACCGCGATGTGTGCCGAGTCCAGGAAGATGTTCTCGACGTGCGACGCCGCCTCGATGCCGAGGGTCGCTCCCACCAGGCCCGCCCCCACGGCGCCCAGCACGGCCCAGCGGCCCGCGGGCGCGTGCCGGAAGAACCAGAAGGCCAGCACGAGGAACGAGGCGGCGACGACGACCAGCAGCAGGACCTGGAGCTTGACCTCGGTGTCAGTCATGGCTCCCACTTTCGCACGTCTAACCCCCTAGGGGGATATACTCACGGCACCATGTCCCGTCGCCTGCTCGCCGCCGCCGCTGCTGCCACCCTCGCCCTGCTCGCCGGCACCGCCGGCTGCTCCGAGGACGCCGACGAGCCGGACGGCGCCCACGGCGCCGGACAGTCGCTCAGCGTCACCACCGGACCCACCGCCAGCGCCGCGCCCGAGGTCGGCTCGTCGCTGTCCCCTGCGGAGTTCGCGGCCGCCGCGCAGCGGCCGGACACCGTCATCCTCGACGTCCGCACCCCGGAGGAGTACGCCGAGGTCCACCTCGAGGGCGCGGTCCTGGCCGACCTCCAGGACCCGGCCCGGTTCGAGGCCGCGGTGGCCGAGCTCGACCCGGCGCTCAGCTACGCGGTCTACTGCCGCACCGCCAACCGCTCCGCGGTGGCCATGGACCACCTGGCGCAGGCCGGGTTCGGCTCCTACTACGACCTTGCCGGCGGCATCGACGCGTGGGTCGACGCCGGCGGCGTCGTCGTCACCGACTGAGCCGCGACCGACCAGACCGCTACTTGTTGGCCTTGCGTGCCTGGCTCGCGGTCTTGGCGCGCGCGTTGGCGTCGAGCACGACCTTGCGGATCCGGACCGTCTCCGGGGTGACCTCGACGCACTCGTCCTCGCGGCAGAACTCCAGGCACTGCTCGAGCGAGAGCTTGCGCGGCGGGATCAGCTTCTCGAAGTTGTCGGAAGTGGCGGACCGGATGTTGGTCTGCTGCTTCTCCTTGGTGATGTTGACGTCCATGTCGTCGGCGCG
>NZ_JAEMSS010000224.1 GCF_016462705.1 Nocardioides sp.
CGAACAGCGAGAAGTGGATGTGCGCCGGCCGCCAGGCGTTGCGGTGGTTCTTCCAGGGGTACGGGCCGGGCTTGATCGTGGTGAACCGGTAGCCGCCGTCGCCGTCGGTCAGGCAGCGGCCGGTGCCGGTGAAGTGGGGGTCGATCGCCGCCGGGTGCTGGTCCCGCTTGTGGATGTAGCGCCCGCCGGCGTTCGCCTGCCAGATCTCCACCAGCTGGTGCCGCACCGGGCGGCCGTCGCCGTCCAGGACCCGGCCGGTGACGACCATGCGCTCCCCCACCGGCTCACCGCGGTGCTGGACGGTGAGGTCGGCCTCGAGCGGGTCGACGTCCTGGTGCCCGAAGGCGGGGGCCCACAGCTCGACGCCTTCCGGGTCCGCGTGGTGCAGGTCCTTGGTGGGGTGCCGCAGCAGGCTGCTGCGGTAGGGCGGGTAGTCGAGCCGAGGCTGGGTCTCCGGGTCGGTGGCCGCGCGACCAGACCCGGCGTACGCGTCGCCGACGGCGGCGATCGCCGCGCTGACCTCGGCCTGGGTGGACAGGTTCACGGCAGGGGACGCTAGGTGAGGACTAGCGCCAGCACTAGCGTCGGCTTCCGTTGAGTGGAAGGGTGGGGAGTCATGGCCGGCCGCACCTCCTCCCCCGGCGCCAGCGTCACCAGCCGGGCGCTGGCCCTGCTCGGCGCCTTCGACGAGACGCACCGACGGCTCTCGCTCACCGAGCTCGCCGAGCGGGCGGCTCTCCCGGTCCCGACCGCGCACCGGCTGGTGGCCGAGCTCGTGGACTGGGGTGCGCTGAGCCGGGCCGACGACGGCCGGTACGTCGTCGGGCGCCGGGTGTGGGACCTCGGCCTGCTGGCCCCCGTGCAGACCGGGCTCCGCCAGCTCGCGTCGCCCTACCTGCACGATCTCTACGGGGCGACCTTGGCGACCGTCCACCTCGCCGTGCGCGACGAGCTCGAGGTCCTCTACGTCGACCGGCTGGCCGGGCATGCCTCGGTGCCGGTGGTGAGCCAGGTCGGGTCACGGTTGCCGATCCACGCCACCGGAGTCGGCAAGGTGCTCCTGGCCCACGCGCCGCAGGACGTCCAGGCACGCGTCCTCGGCGCCCGGCTCGCGCGGCTGACGGCGTACACCGTCACCCA
Source organism: Nocardioides sp. (assembly GCF_016462705.1). Lineage (GTDB taxonomy): Bacteria > Actinomycetota > Actinomycetes > Propionibacteriales > Nocardioidaceae > Nocardioides. The sequence continues at coordinate 1,141 of NZ_JAEMSS010000224.1, forward strand.
GCCCGGATCGCTGCGCCGCCAGCTGGCCCGCGTGCTGCGCGACGACTACGCGACGACGACCGAGGAGATGTCGCTGGGGGCCTGCTCGGTCGCGGTGCCGGTCCGGCGTGACCAGGAGGTCGTCGCCGCCCTCGGCATCGTGCTCCCGCGGCTCGGCAAGGACCGGCCCCGCCTCGTCGCCGCCCTGCAGGTCGCCGCGCGCGGGATCGGCAGGACCCTCAGCGAGCACCCGGCCGGCGACGCGGCGCGCTAGTCGTCGGACCCGACGGGCCTCAGAACTCGTCGCGCCTGCGCAGCGGTCTCGGGCGTCCGTCCGGGTCGTGGAGCAGCTGGTAGGCCGGCGTCGCGGCCAGACGTGCCAGCGGCCCGAGCTCGGGCGGTCCGAGGCGGCGCAGGCGACCGGGCGGCCGAGGACCGACCCGTCCACCGTCGTACCAGGCGTCGAGGGCGGCGGCCGTCTCGGCGTACGCCGTGAACATGCCGGCAGCGTCCAGGCAGTCCGCCACGTCGTCGGGCGACCGGTCCAGGTGCTCGGCGGCAAGCGTCAGCCGGAGGTCGCGGGCGAACTCGCCCGACTCGTCGACCACGACGGCGGACAGCTCGCTGTCGTGGGTCCACGAGCGGCGGTTGAAGTTGTCGGAGCCGATGGTCGCCCAGGTGTCGTCGACCAGGCAGGTCTTGGCGTGCACGTAGACCGGCGTCCCGGCGTGGTTCTCGAGACCGTAGATCGCGACCCGGTCGGGCGCGACGTCGATCATCGACCGCATGGCCCTCCGGCGCCCGAGCAGCTGGGCGGTGCGCGCATACCCCTCGACGTCGGGGTGCAGGGGCACGACGGCGATGACCCGCAGCTCCGGGTGGTCCCGCAGCGCTTGGGTGAAGACGTCGCCGACGTGGTGACCCCACAGGTACTGGTCCTCGACGTAGACCAGCGACCGCGCGCGCCGCACGGCCTTGGTGTAGCCCCGGGCGACGCTGCGCTCGCCACCGCGGGCGAACTCGTAGTCCCTGCCGTGACGCAGGTTGGGGTAGGTGCGGAGGAGCTGGACGACGTGGGTGCCGCCCTCCACCGGGGGCGGCGGCGGCGCCTGCTCCGGCAGCGGGTCCGGTGAGGTGTCCAGCCCGCGCAGCCGGTCCCGGACCAGCAGGATCGGTGAGTGGGTGAGGCTCGTCGGGTCCGCCCAGCGCTCGCGGAAGACGGTCTCGACGTCGTGGACCGCCGGCCCCTCGATGGCGGCCTGGATGTCGTGCCACGGCGGGGTGGCGCCGTACTCCGACGCGAGCGGCTGCGGCTGCGGGTCGCCGAGGTGCTCGGCGTCGTCGCGACGGGAGTGGCACAGGTCGATCCCGCCGACGAAGGCGATGTCCCGGGCGGGGTCGTCGCGGTGCCGGATGACCACCAGCTTCTGGTGGTGGGAGCCGCCCTGCCGCACCCGCATGTCGAGGATGACCTCGGCGCCGCGCTTCTGCAGGGCGCGCCCGAGGTGCAGGTTCTCCTTGCCCGGGAAGCCGATGGAGTCCCGGTGGGAGCGCCAGACCAGGCCACGTACGTCGACGCCGCGCTCGTCGGCCCGACCGAGGACCTCGACCACCTCGCTGCCCGGCTCCCCGGTCAGCCGCTCGTCGGCGTCGCCCTGCCAGTCGGTGAAGAGGACCAGGTCGCCCTCGCGGGTCGCCTCGAGCCGCTCGTGGAGCTCGGCGAAGTACGTCGCTCCGTGGACCAGCGCCCGCACCCGGTTGCCCGAGGACCACGCCTGCCCGTCCGGGTGGCGGGCGTCGAGGCGGGTGGCCGGGTTGCCGCGCTCGGACGCGGAGAGCAACCAGGCCGACAGGTCAGTCACACCCCCACCGTGCCCGTTCGGCTCAGCCTCCACGCCTGCGCAGCACTTCCAGCGCGTCGAGCACCAGCTCGCGGCCGATCTCGAACTCGTCGCCGAAGTCGTAGCCCGGCTGCATGACGTGCTCGGTCGCGATCTCGGTCATGTAGGGATAGGCGCCCTCGAACGTCTCCATGATCTCCCGGGCGACCTCGCCCATCTCCTCCGGTCGGCCGATCGGGAGTGAGGTCTCCTGCACGGCGAAGCCGTACACGTAGCTGTCGATGAGGGCATAGGCGTGTGCCGCGGCCACCACCGAGAACCCGCCCTGGCGCAGCGTGGCCAGGGTCGCCTCGTGCCTGCTCAGCGAGGCGGGCCCCGGGGTCCGGCGCGACTCCATCAGCGCGATCGCCCACGGGTGCCGTCGCAGCGCCGCGCGCGCGGAGACCATCCGGCGGCTGATCTCCTCGCGCCACTCACCCTCGGGCGAGGGCAGGTCGATCTCGGAGAACACCTGGTCGACCAGCCCGTCGAGGATCTCGTCCTTGTTGGCGACGTAGTGGTAGACGGCCATCGGCTTGACCCCGAGCTCCGTGGCCAGCGACCGGATCGTCAGCGCGGCCAGCCCGCCGGTGTCGGCGACGGCGAGCGCGCCGCGCAGGATCCGGTCCCTGGTCAGCGTCTCCCTGGTCATTTCGTACATAGTACGGTAGCGTCACCGTACTTAGTACGTTGACGAGTACGACACCCTCGAAGGGCATCACCATGAGCAGCACCCGGCAGGAGACCGCCACCATGCGCGCAGTCGTCCAGGACACCTACGGGACCTCGGAGGTGCTCGGGCTCGCGGACCGCCCTGTCCCGACACCGAAGGCCGACCAGGTGCTGGTGCGGGTGCACGCCGCCGGTCTCGACCGCGGGACCTGGCACCTGATGACCGGGACGCCGTACGCCGTCCGACTGGCGATGGGCCTGACTCGCCCCCGCCAGGCGATACCCGGCCGCGACCTGGCCGGTGTCGTCGAGGCCGTCGGAGCCGACGTCACTCGCTTCGCGCCCGGGGACGAGGTGTTCGGCATGGGGACCGGCACGTTCGCCGAGCTCGCCGTGGCCCCCGAGGGCAAGCTCGCTCCCAAGCCGGCGAACCTGACGTTCGCCGAGGCCGCGGTCGTGCCGATCTCGGCCGGCACGGCACTCCAGGCGCTGGACGGCGGACGGTGCGCGGCCGGCCAGCGGGTGCTGGTGACGGGAGCGTCCGGCGGCGTCGGGTCCTACGTCGTGCAGCTCGCGGCGGCCATGGGCGCCGAGGTGACCGGCGTCGCGAGTGCCGCGAAGCTCGACCTCGTGCGGTCGCTGGGGGCCGCGCACGTCCTCGACTACGCGGTCGACGACTTCGCCGACGACGCGCAGCGCTACGACCTCGTCATCGACATCGCGGGGAACCCGTCCGTGCGCCGCCTGCGCCGGGCCCTCACCAGCTCCGGGTCGGCCGTGGTCGTCGGCGGCGAGGACTCCGGCAAGATCCTCGGGATGTCGCGTTCGCTGCGGGCGGTCCTGACGTCGCCGTTCGTCAGCCAGCGGCTGACCATGACCGTCGCCAAGGAGCGGGCCTCCGACCTGGCCCTGCTGACGCCGTACCTCGAGAGCGGCGCGGTCGTCCCGAGCATCGACAGGACCTACCCGCTGGAGCAGGCTCCCGAGGCGATGGCCCGGCTCGAGGCGGGCGAGGTGCGCGGCAAGATCGCGATCTCGGTCAGGACCTGACCGGGACCCGCTCCGGACGCGGGGCGAGCATGCCCTCCTTGCGGGCCACCAGCACGGCGGCGGCGATGGTCGCCGCGGTCGCCAGCACGTTGAAGGACACGACCGAGACGCCCTGGACGAGCACGAAGGTCTCGAGCGACTGCGAGTGCAGCAGCCACAGCACGAAGACCGCCTTGCCGATGCACAGCGTCGCCCACATCAGGGTGAGGTTGCGGAACAGCCGGCGGACCCGGGGACGCAGCGAGAGCTCGTGGTCCATCGGGTAGAAGTCACCGGCGAGTCGGGCCACCATCGGCCGAGCCGAGGCGAGCGACAGCAGGAACGCGGTGCCGACGACGACGTCGCTGATCACCGGCTGGAGGAAGTAGAGGAACGTGCTGTTGGCGGCCAGCGCGATGGCGGTCCGGCCGGTCAGCACGGTGGCGGTGAGGATCAGCAGCCCGGAGGCACGACGGCCGGTCAGCGCACGGAACGCGATCGCGCCGTACGCCCAGCCGAGCGCCGCGATCATCGCGGTCCAGACCCCGGCGGTGGCGAAGAAGACGTAGAAGAGCGCGATCGGCACGACGCACGCGACCAGCAGGCTCTGCGCGACCCGGCGCACGATGTCGCCGAGGTGCGGACGAATGACAGGCTCCGGCCCGGCCTCGGTGGGGGAGAGCCGGGCGGGAGCCATGTGCCCGACTCTCGTCGACTCTGGGGCGCCGTGGGACCCGAATGGGAGAACGGAGGCCAACTGGTCCTGACCTGTTCGTCCACCGCTCGGATACGTTTCGGCCGTTCTCGCCCGTGACGAGACGGACGGTCCTATCCTGTCGGCGCTGCCCGAGACTTGGCTCACCTAGAAGTACTCCAAAGTCTAGTTGTTCACTTGCAATTGCAAGGAGTGTACGCAGCCGGGCGTCCACCCAGGACACCACACCTCCCGCCGATACCCGCAAACGGCAGCTGTCATCCTCCGATCACTCCCGCCGGGGTCGGTGTCTGATCCAGGGCTGGTCGGTCTGGGTGCGGTGTCGTGGTGGTG
>NZ_JAEMSS010000225.1 GCF_016462705.1 Nocardioides sp.
GCAGCTCGCCGATGCGCTCGACCGGCTCGCCGCCGACCGGGCCCGGTCGCTCGGGCACGCGCTGGTCGACGGGCACGTCGTCGCCCGGGCCGGCAGCGTCGTCCGCCGCCGGCGGGCCCTCCACGTCGACCACGTCATCGGCTGGAACTTCCGGGCCACCTGGTTCCAGCGCCGGGTCGGGCTGACCACCCTGGTCGCGACGACCGCCGGTGGCGGCCAGGCGGTGCCCGTCCCGGACATCCCGGAGAGCCTGGCGGTCGAGCTCTCCGAGCAGGCGCTGCCCGAGCTCGTCAGGCAGTTCCGCGCATGAGCACGGCCAGGTCGCGCTCGGCGTAGCCGCGGTGGTGCCACTCCTCGTTGACCACGGTGGCCAGGCACGGGCCGACCGGGAAGTCCTCGTTGAACGGCCAGCCCTCGCTCCTGAACTCGACCGTGCTCTCGATCTGCTCCTGGGTGAGCTCGTCGAGGAAGGCCCGCACCCGGGCGACCCGGTCCGCCCTGAGCGCGAGGACGTCCGCCAGCGGCGGGCGCGCGTCGCGCTCGTACCGGATGGGATGGGGGAAGCGCTCGTAGCCGTCGAAGGGCAGGTCGAGGGGGTCGTAGGGGTCGGGCACCGCCTGGACCACCGCGAACACCCACAGGTCGGTCGCGTAGGCGAGGTGCCGGAGCGTCTGGACGAACGACCACTCCCCCGCGACCGACTCGTGCAGCCGGTCCTCGTCGAGGGTCAGTGCCTTCGCCATCGTCTCGCCCCAGAGCCGCTCGAGGTCGGCCCAGGCCTCGCGGTAGGCCTCGGGGGTACGCGGCAGGTAGGGGTTGGAGTCGTCGTAGCCGTCGCCCTGGTCCTCGTGGAAGTCCTGCTCCTCGCCGGTATCGCCGGTGTCGCCGCTGCCGTCAGCCATGGCACCCATGAGACGGGAAACGTCCCCGCAACGCCACCCCCCTAGGTTTGACGTCATGGCTGGGTACGTGTCTGGGCACATGTTTGGCAAGGTCCTGGTCGCCAACCGCGGCGAGATCGCGATCCGGGCGTTCCGCGCGGCCTACGAGCTGGGCGCGCGGACCGTGGCGGTGTTCCCCCACGAGGACCGCGGGTCCGAGCACCGGCTGAAGGCCGACGAGGCCTACGAGATCGGCGAGCGCGGCCACCCGGTCCGCGCCTACCTGGACCCGGACGCGATCGTCGCCGTCGCCCTGCGCTCCGGGGCCGACGCGGTCTACCCGGGCTACGGGTTCCTGTCCGAGAACCCCGCACTCGCCGAGGCCTGCGCCAACGCCGGGATCACCTTCGTCGGGCCGCCGGCCGAGATCCTGGAGCTGACCGGCAACAAGGCGCGGGCGATCGCCGCCGCCAAGGCCGCCGGTGTCCCGACGCTGGCCTCGGTGGCCCCGTCCACCGACGCGGACGCCCTGGTCGAGGCGGCCTCGGGCCTGGACCTGCCGCTGTTCGTCAAGGCCGTCGCCGGCGGGGGCGGGCGGGGCATGCGCCGGGTCGAGCGGGCCGAGGACCTCCGCGAGGCCGTCGAGGCCTGCATGCGCGAGGCCGAGGGCGCCTTCGGCGACCCGACGGTCTTCATCGAGCAGGCGGTCACCGACCCGCGGCACATCGAGGTGCAGATCCTGGCCGACGCGCAGGGCGAGGTCATGCACCTCTTCGAGCGAGACTGCTCGGTGCAGCGCCGGCACCAGAAGGTCGTCGAGATCGCCCCGGCCCCCAACCTGGACCCGGCGGTCCGGGAGAGCATGTGCGCCGACGCGGTGCGGTTCGCCCGCGAGATCGGCTACCGCAACGCCGGCACCGTCGAGTTCCTGCTCGCGCCCGACGGCACCTACGTGTTCATCGAGATGAACCCGCGGATCCAGGTCGAGCACACGGTCACCGAGGAGGTCACCAACGTCGACCTGGTGCAGGCCCAGCTGCGGATCGCGTCCGGCGCCACCTTCACCGACCTGGGGCTCAGCCAGGAGACCGTCTCGGTGCGCGGCGCGGCGCTCCAGTGCCGGATCACCACCGAGGACCCGGCCAACAGCTTCCGCCCGGACACCGGCGTGATCACGACCTACCGCTCCCCCGGTGGCGCCGGCGTGCGGATCGACGGCGGCACGACGTACACCGGAGCGGAGGTCTCCGCGCACTTCGACTCGATGCTGTCCAAGCTCACCTGCCGCGGCCGCGACTTCGACGGCGCGGTGCAGAAGGCCCGCCGGGCGATCGCCGAGTTCCGGATCCGCGGCGTGACCACCAACATCGCGTTCCTCCAGGCGGTGCTCTCCGACCCGGACTTCGCGGCGGGCCGGATCACGACGTCGTTCATCGAGACGCACCCGCACCTGCTCCAGGCCCGGGCCACCGGCGACCGGGGCACCAAGCTGATGACCTACCTGGCCGACGTGACGGTCAACAAGCCGCACGGCGATGCCCCCGTCAGCGTCGACCCGGCGACCAAGCTGCCGCGCCTGGACCTCGGGGTGCCGGCACCCGACGGGTCCCGTCAGCTGCTCCTCGAGGTCGGGCCGGAGGAGTTCGCACGCCGGCTGCGGGCCCGGACGACGGTGGCGGTCACCGACACGACCTTCCGGGACGCCCACCAGTCGCTGCTCGCGACCCGGGTCCGCACCCGTGACCTGCTGCAGGTGGCGGGCCACGTGGCCCGCACCACCCCCGAGCTCTGGTCGCTGGAGTGCTGGGGCGGGGCGACGTACGACGTGGCCCTGCGCTTCCTGTCCGAGGACCCGTGGGAGCGGCTGGCGGCCCTGCGCCAGGCGGTCCCCAACATCTGCCTGCAGATGCTGCTCCGCGGCCGCAACACGGTGGGCTACACGCCCTACCCGACCGAGGTCACCGCGGCGTTCGTCCGCGAGGCCGCCGCGACCGGGCTCGACGTGTTCCGGATCTTCGACGCCCTCAACGACGTCGAGCAGATGCGCCCGGCGATCGAGGCGGTCCGCGAGACCGGGACGACCGTCGCGGAGGTCGCGCTCTGCTACACCGGCGACCTCTCCAGCCCCGACGAGAAGCTCTACACGCTCGACTACTACCTCGGGCTGGCCGAGCGGATCGTCGAGGCCGGCGCACACGTCCTGGCCATCAAGGACATGGCCGGTCTCCTGCGGGCGCCGGCCGCGCGCACGCTGGTCACCGCGCTCCGCGAGCGCTTCGACCTGCCCGTGCACCTGCACACCCACGACACCGCCGGCGGCCAGCTCGGCACCCTGCTGGCGGCGATCGACTCCGGGGTCGACGCGGTCGACGCCGCCTGCGCCTCGATGGCGGGCACGACCTCCCAGCCGGCCCTGTCGGCGCTGGTCTCCGCCACGGACCACTCCGACCGGGAGACGGGGCTCTCCCTGGCCGCCGTCAACGCCCTCGAGCCCTACTGGGAGGCCACCCGGCGGGTCTACGCCCCCTTCGAGTCGGGGCTGCCGGCGCCCACCGGGCGGGTCTACCGGCACGAGATCCCCGGTGGCCAGCTGTCCAACCTGCGCCAGCAGGCGATCGCCCTCGGGCTCGGCGAGAAGTTCGAGCAGGTCGAGGACATGTACGCCGCCGCCAACGACATCCTCGGCAACATCGTCAAGGTCACCCCGTCGTCCAAGGTCGTCGGCGACCTCGCCCTCGCCCTGGTCGGGCTCGGGGCGGACCCGGCGGAGTTCGCCGAGGACCCGGCCCGCTTCGACATCCCCGACTCGGTCATCGGGTTCCTCAACGGCGAGCTCGGCGACCCTCCCGGCGGCTGGCCGGAGCCCTTCCGGACCAAGGCCCTCGAGGGACGCACCTGGAACCCGCCGGCCAGCGAGATCACCGCCGAGCAGAGCGAGGCGCTGGCCGACGGAAGCTCACGCGTGCGCCGCGAGACGCTCAACACGCTGCTCTTCCCCGGACCCACCCGGGAGTTCACGGAGGCGCGCCAGACCTACGGCGACGTCTCCGTGCTGCCCACGATCGACTACCTCTACGGCCTGCGCTACGGCGAGGAGCACGAGGTGACCATCGAGGAGGGGAAGACGATCCTGCTCGGCCTCCAGGCGATCGGCGAGCCCGACGAGCGCGGCTTCCGGTCGGTGCTGGCGACCATCAACGGCCAGCTCCGCCCGATCAGCATCCGCGACCGCGGCGTCTCCTCCGACGTCAAGGCGGCCGAGAAGGCCGACCCGGCCACGCCGGGGCACGTCGCCGCGCCGTTCCAGGGCGTCGTGACCGTGGTGGTCGAGGAGGGCTCCCAGGTGTCCGCCGGCGAGACGGTGGCCACCATCGAGGCGATGAAGATGGAGGCGTCGATCACCGCGCCGGTCGACGGCACGGTCGAGCGGGTGGCGCTGGGGGGCACGCAGGCCGTCGACGGCGGCGACCTGGTGCTCGTCCTGTCCTGATCCGGACCGATCCCGGCCTGGTCCGGCGGAGCGGCCGCCCTCAGGACGTCGTGGTCAGCCGGTCCTGCCCGGACCGGGCCTGCCAGTCGGCCAGGGTGGCGCTGGTGGTGCCGTCGCCGTAGCTGGCGAAGACCGGCCCGGTGAAGTGGATCCGGTTGGCGTCGACCACCAGCCGGGCGGCGAGGGGGTCGACGCCAAGGTGGTAGACCTTCTGCCACTGGCTGACCGTGTTGCCGGTGATGGCCAGGCCGTTGACGTCGCTGGAGAACACGTCGCCCGTCGAGATGGCGTAGACGAACCAGTCCAGGTCGGCGAAGGTGTTGCTCTGGACCACCATGGCGGTGGCGCAGCGCAGGATCAGCCCGATGGAGCGCTCGAGCCGGCTGCCCGGCGCCCGGCCCCGGGCGTCGTTGCCGGCGAAGACGTTGCCCACGCAGTCGCCGAGCGGGTTGTTGCCGTCGGGGCTCGTGCCCGTCTCCAGGACGTTCTCGTTGTCGGCGATGGTGTTGGCGACCATCCGCACGTGGGAGGAGTTGAAGATCTCGAACGCCCCGCCGTCGTAGCCGTAGTCCGCCGACGGCCCGGAGTTGCCGGTGATGACGTTGCGGGTCGCGACCGCCCCCGGGAGGGCGTCGACGTTGGCGAAGGTGACGCCGTTCGCCCCGTAGTCGTCGCTGCCGCCCGGGGTGTTGCGGATGAGCACGTCGTTGCCGTGGATGTGGTTGTCGGCGACGAGCGCGCCCTTGCCGCCGCCGTTGAGGTAGACCCCGGTGCCCGTCCCCGAGATGTCGTTGCCGACGACGACCGGGGCGTCCGCGCCGTGGACGAACACGCCGTAGCACCCGAACGGCAGGCCGTGCTGGTTGGTCCCGCGGCTGTCCCGGATGGTGACGCCGCGCACCGTCACGCCGGTGGCGCCGTCGTGGATCCGGACCGCGCTGCTGCCGTTGTCGCCCACACCGCCCGGCGGGGACGGGTCCGGCACGCAGCCGGTGACCGTGACGCCGCTCAGCGTGACCCCGGGAGCAGCGAGCCGGACGACGTCCTGCACGCCGGCGCGACCGACCACCCGCACCTGGTGCCCCGGCGCGGCCGTGACCGTCTGGCCCGCCTTCGTGACCGTGAACGGCTCGTAGGTGCCGGTCTCGACCAGGATCGTCGCGCCGGGCGGTGCGGTCGCCGTCGCCTTCTGGATGGTCCGCCACGGGGCGAGCAGGCCGTCGGCGGTGTCGCTGCCCGATGGGCTGACCCGGTAGACGACCGCTGCCTGCGCCGGCGAGCCCGGGACGAGGATGGTCAGCGCTGCCGCGACGACCGCCGCCGCCAGGAGCCCGACGGCGCGGCGGGTGACTGCCGGTC
>NZ_JAEMSS010000063.1 GCF_016462705.1 Nocardioides sp.
GTGGGGGGCCCGAACGACTCAAGTCTGAGCGCGCAGTACGGCTCCCGCTGCGGTTTCGGGAAGTTTCCTGGGGCTCACTAGAGTGCGTCGGATGGAGGTCTCCCCATGAAGGTGCTGGTCACCGGCGGCGCCGGCTACATCGGTTCGGTCACCGCCAAGGCGCTCGAGGTCGCCGGGCACACCCCCGTCATCCTCGACTCGCTGCTCACCGGACCCCACGTCTTCGTGCGGGACCGGATCTTCTACGAGGGCGACATCGCCGACCGGGCGCTGCTCGCCCGGATCGTGGAGGAGCACCCCGACCTCGACGCCACCATCCACATGGCCGCCCGGATCATCGTCCCCGAGTCCGTCGAGCAGCCCTACGAGTACTACCGCGACAACGTCGCGAAGTCGCTGGAGCTGTTCGACCAGCTCCAGCAGCTGGGCAAGCCGCGGGTGCTGTTCTCGAGCTCCGCGAGCCTGTACGCCCCCAAGGAGGGCTTCGAGGTCGTCGAGGCCGACCCGCTGGCGCCCAACTCGCCGTACGCCCGGACCAAGCACATGATGGAGCAGGTCCTCCAGGACATGGCGGTCGCGACCGACCTGCGCGCGATCATCCTGCGTTACTTCAACCCGATCGGCTCCGACCCCGACCTCGAGTCCGGCATCTACGCCAAGGAGCCCTCGCACGTGCTCGGCCAGCTGGTGATGGCGGCCCGCGGCCAGAAGGACGCGTTCACGATCACCGGCGTCGAGCACCCCACCCGGGACGGCACCGGCATCCGCGACTACATCCACGTGTGGGACGTCGCCCAGGCGCACGTGCGCGCGGTCGAACAGTTCGACCAGGTCCTCGCCGCGGTCGGCGAGCCCAGCGTGGTGATCAACCTCGGCACCGGCGACGGCACCACCGTGCGCGAGCTGGTGGCGGCGTTCGAGAACGTCTTCGGCAGCCAGGTCCCGATCAAGGAGGCGCCGCCGCGGCCCGGCGACGCCATCGGCGCCTACGCCAACGTCGACCGGGCCACCGAGCTGCTCGACTGGCGCGCCTCGCTCTCGCTCGAGGACGCGATCGCCTCCGCGCTGGCGTGGGGCGAGAAGCGCCAGGAGATCCTGGGCTACGAGTGAGGTACGCCCCCGCCCTGGTGCTCCTGGCCTCGCTGGTCGTGGCCACGCCTGCGACTGCCGAGGACCGCACGCAGCTGGTCCGCGAGGACGCCAAGCCGCTGACAGGACGGGTCGTCGTGATCGACCCCGGGCACCAGCTCGGCAACCACAACTTCCCGGCGAAGATCAACCGGCTGGTCCCCGCCGGCGGGTTCCGGAAGCCGTGCAACACCACCGGCACCGCGACCCGTGGCGGCTTCGCCGAGGCGACGTTCGCGTGGCGGGTCTCGCTGCGGCTCAAGGCCACGCTGGAGCGGCTCGGTGCCCGGGTCGTCCTCACCCGCCAGGCCAACAGCCAGAAGCGGTGGGGTCCGTGCGTCGACCGGCGCGGCCGGGCCGGCAACAAGATCCCGGCCGACCTCAAGATCAGCGTCCACGGTGACGGTTCGTACGCCGCCGGCGCGCGCGGCTTCCACGTGATCGCCCCGACCGACCGCAAGCCGTGGACCCACGACATCTACGAGCCCTCGAGGCGGCTGGCCCTGCTCGCCCGCTCCTCGCTCGTCAGGAAGGGCGTGCCGCGCGCCAACTACATCGCGGGCGGTGACGGTCTCGACTTCCGCGGCGACCTGGGCACCCTCAACCTGTCCAACGTCCCGACCGTGATGGTCGAGCTCGGCAACATGAAGAACGCCGCCGACGCCCGGCGGATGACGACCGCCAAGGGGCGCTCGGCGTACGCGGCTGCCCTGGCGCGCGCCGTACGTCTCTTCCTGCGCTGACGCCCAGTCACCCGGGTGGCTCCCAACCACCCGGAAAGGCCATGGACCGGCCCGCTCCGGCACCTAGAGTTCTTCGTCGTGAGCGCGAGGGCGAAGCGTCAGGTCCAGGGGAAGGACCGCCAGCGGCGTGCTCTCCAGAAGGAGCTCCGGCGTCGCGCGCGGCGAGCCGCGATGCGGCCGGGAGCGGCCGGGGCCGCGGCGGCGCTGGCCCTGAGCATGGCGGGGGTCGGGACGGCCGAGGCCGCCGACCGGCCCGACGAACGCGACCGTGCAGGCCATGACGCGAGATCCGGTCGCGCCGAATCCCGCGGAGTTCCCAGTGCCGAGCGGGCCCCGGTCGCGCTGGCGAACACCCTGTTCTTCACCCACGCCGGGCCCGGCGGCACAGAGCTGTGGAGGTCCGATGGCAGTGCGGCCGGGACAGCCGAGGTCAAGGACATCTGGCCTGGTGCCGAGGGGAGCTACCCGCAGGACCTGACCGTGGTGGGCAGCACCGTCTTCTTCACCGCGGATGACGGGATCCACGGTCGTGAACTGTGGAGGTCCGACGGCACGCCCGCGGGAACGGTGCTGGTCGCCGACGTCGACCCGAGCACTGACGACTACTACTCGGCGCCCAGGTACCTGACCGCGGTGGACGGCGCCCTGTTCTTCACCGCGGATGACGGGATCCACGGTCGCGAGCTGTGGAGGTCCGACGGTACGGCTGGGGGCACGGTGCTCGTCGAGAACATCGACCCGGGCACGTACGACGGCTACTACTCCGGACCCAGAGACCTGACCGCGGTGGCCGGCACCCTGTTCTTCACCGCGGATGACCTCACCCACGGCCGTGAGCTGTGGAAGTCCGACGGCACCGCCGACGGCACGGTGCTGGTCAAGGACATCAACACCGACACCTACGACGGCGGAGCGGCCGGCAGCTACGGCGCGAACCTGACCGCGGTCGGGGACACGCTCTTCCTCACTGCGGACGACGGCGCCACTGGTGCGGCGCTGTGGCGGTCTGACGGCTCTGCCGAGGGCACCGTGCTGGTGAAGGACGTCGACCCCGGGTTCTACGGCTACGCCGGCGTGCGCAACCTCACGGCGATGGGGGGCACCCTCTTCTTCGCCTCGGTCGACGGAACCACGGGCTACGAGCTGTGGAAGTCGGATGGCAGTGCTGACGGGACCGTGCTCGTCAAGGACGTCAGGCCCGGTGGCAGCAGCAGCTACCCTTCCAACCTGACCACAGCAGACGGCACCCTGTTCTTCACGGCAGCGAGCTCGACCACCGGCTACGAGCTGTGGCGCTCGGATGGGACTGCCGCCGGCACCGTGCGGGTCCGGGACCTCGGTCCGGGCGCGTACTACGGCTCCTACGTCTACGAGCTGGAGGCCATCGGCAGCAACCTGTTCTTCACGGCTGACGACGGCACTACCGGCCGTGAGCTGTGGAAGTCCGACGGCACCGGTTCAGGAACGGCGCTGGTTCGGGACATCGAGCCCGGGGCCGACAGCAGCTACCTCGACGGGCTCACCGCTGTGGGAAGCACCCTGTTCTTCACGGCGGTCGAGAGCACCGGCCGTGAGCTCTGGAAGTCCGACGGCACCACCGCCGGCACCGTCTCGATCACCGGCACTACCCCGGACGCGACCCCGCCCGACACAGCGATCACCGCCGGTCCGGGCCACGGCTCGACGGTGACGGCCAGCGCGGCGACGTTCGGCTTCGCCGGCACACCGGGAGACACGGCCAAGCTGCAGTGCTCGCTCGACCGCCGCGCCTTCGCCGACTGCACCTCGCCGCACAAGTTCATCGGATTGGCCAACGGCACCCATACGGTCGCGTTCCGGGCCGTGGACGGTGCGGGGAACGTCGACCCGACTCCGGCGACGCGGACGTTCACCGTCGCGTCGAACGCGTTCACGCTGCCTGCCGGCGGGAAGGCCAACACCAAGAAGGCCACGCTCACGCTCAAGGTGCGTCTGCCCGGTCCGGGCACCCTCAGGCTCCGCCCGGTCGGCCAGGCTCCCGTGCAGGACGCCCGGGTCAAGGCTGAGCGTGCTGGAGCCGTCAAGCTCACGATCCGGCTCACGCAGGATGGCCTCGCGCAGATCAAGCAGGCTGGCAACGGCAAGCTGACGGTGAAGGTGAAGGTGACCTACATTCCGGCCGGCGGCACTGCGCACAGCCTGACCAAGCGCTACACGCTGATCCTCGCGTGAGCGCGCCGCGGCCCCGGCGGGTCAGCGGTGGTACATCGGCGCGTGCGGACACGCGTCTCCATGACGCCAACGACACCGGACGCGCCGGTAGAACCTCTTGAGTCCCCGTTTCACGACGGACACCGTGGTGGCTGAACGCGACGATGTCATCGACGCTCGGTGAACGGATGGTCAACAGGTTCGCCACACGTCGCTGATCGGCGGCTGCGGCTAGGGCTCCCACCCGTTCAGGCTGATCTGCAGTGACTAGTCCGGGGTAGTCACACCCGAGCGGTCCACCCGGCTCGGTTGGGTGATGGGAAACGCAGGGTCCCGGGCCTAGGGTCCAATCCTCAGGTCATCGTCCACGGGGAGAGTGTCATGACCGCACGTTCGAGCATGCTCGGCCACAGTCCGCTCGTTGCGACCGGCGCCCGCGCATGAGCGCCCGAGCGAAGCGCCAGGTCCAGGGGAAGGCGCAGCGGCGCCGCGCCCTGCAGAAGGAGCTTCGTCGCCGGGCCCGGCGCAGTGCCCTCCGGCCTGCCGCCGGCGCGGCCGCCGCGTTGGCCTTGAGCATGACGGGGGTCGGGACGGCTGCGGCCGCCGACCAAGAAGGGGCGGCGGCCGAACCTACGCGTCATGACGTCAAGCCCCGCGACGGGATGCGGCCTCCGCGCGAGATGGGCGCTCGCAGGGAGGGGCGGCGCGCCACCAGGGGCGTGGAGGCGACGGGGTCCGGCGGCGAAGCGCGGGAAGGCGCTGGAGCCGAGCCGGAGAAGGTCGAGGTCGGCGGCGTCCTGTTCTTCACCACGTACGCCGATGGCGGCGGCCGCGAGCTCTGGAAGTCCGACGGCACCAGCGCGGGGACCGTGCTCGTCAAGGACATCCGTGCGGGCTCCATGAGCAGCAGCCCGCAGGATCTGACCATCGTCAACGGCACCGTCTTCTTCACGGCGGACGACGGCACGAACGGCCGCGAGCTGTGGAAGTCCGACGGCACCGCGGCCGGGACCGTGCTGGTCGAGGCGGTCGACCCGGGCATGGGCTACTACTCCGGTCCACGTGACCTGACCGCGGCCGGCAACCTCCTCTACTTCACCGCGGACGACGGCACGAACGGGCGCGAGCTGTGGAAGTCGGACGGCACCGAGGCCGGCACCGTGCTGGTCGAGGTCATCGACCCCAGCACGACGGGCAGCTATGCGGGCCCCCGCAACCTGACCGCGATGGGCGATGCCCTCTACTTCACCGTCGACGACGGCACCCACGGGCGCGAGCTGTGGAAGTCGGACGGCACCGAGGCCGGCACCGCCCTGCTCAAGGACGTCAACCCCGGCACCTACTACGGCTACGGGTACAGCAGCGGCGCGAGCTATCTGACCGTGGTCGGCGCCACGCTGTTCTTCAGCGCGGACGACGGCACGACCGGTCACGCCCTCTGGAAGTCCGACGGCACGGGGGCTGGGACGGTCCTGGTCAAGGACGTCGACCCTTCGGCGTACGGCTATTCCGACTTGGAGAACCTGACTGCGGTCGGCGGAACCCTGTTCTTCACCGCGGACGACGGCACCACAGGGCGGGAGCTGTGGAAGTCCAATGGGACCGCGGCTGGGACGGTCCTGGTCAAGGACGTCCACCCCGGCGTTGGCGGCAGCGATCCGGGCAACCTGACCTCCGTGGGAAGCGAGCTGTTGTTCGTCGCGGATGACGGAACCGCCGGGCGGGAGCTGTGGAGGACGGACGGGTCCGAGGCCGGGACCGTCGGCATGGACATCAACCCCGGACCCAGCGGCGCCTTGCCTAGCCGCCTCACCGCCGTGGGTGGCTTGCTGTTCTTCACCGCTCGCGACGGCAGCCACGGTCGGGAGCTGTGGACGTTCGACTCCAGCACCCTCGGCACCGCGCTCGTCAAGGACTTCACGCCTGGTACCGCTGGCACCTACATCTACGACGTGTCAGCGGTCGGCGGCACCGCGTTCTTCCAGGCCAGCGGCAGCACCGTCGGCTACGGCCTGTGGAAGTCCGACGGGACCACGGGCGGCACCGTCGTGGTGAAGCAGTTCTCGGAGGGCTTCGCCGACTCGGATGCGCGGAGGCTGGAGGCAGCGACCGGAACACTCTTCTTCACCGACATCGAAGCCGCCACCGGCCGCGAGCTGTGGACGTCCAACGGCACCGCGGCGAACACCGCCGTGGTCAAGGACATCCGGCCGGGCAGCGTGGGGTCCGACCCGAACCAGCTCACCTCGGTGGGCGGGACCGTCTACTTCACCGCCGACGACGGCACCCACGGCCAGGAGCTGTGGAAGTCCGACGGCACCGCGGCCGGCACCGTCCTGGTCAAGGACATCCGCCCAGGTGGCCCCAGCAGCTACGCGGACAACCTGACCGTTGTGAACGGCGTCCTCTACTTCACCGCCGACAACGGCGTCGACGGCTCCGAGCTGTGGAGGTCCGACGGCACCGAGGCGGGGACCGTCCTCGTCAAGGTGCTCAGTCCGGGTGGCCAGGGCGGGTACGGCTACTACTACTCATCCGGACTGCGGGACCTCACCGCCGTGGGGAACAACCTGTTCTTCACCGTCGATGACGGCACGCATGGTCGCGAGCTGTGGAAGTCCAACGGCACGGACGCCGGGACCGTGCTGGTCAAGGACATCAACCCCGCGGCTTACGGTGGCTACTACAACTCCCCCCGTGACCTGGCGGCCATGAACGGCGTCCTGTACTTCACCGCCGACGACGACGGCGCCGCCGGTCGCGAGCTATGGAAGTCCGACGGCACCGACACAGGGACCGTGCTCGTCGAGGACATCCGTCCCGGGGCCGACGGCAGCAGCGCACGAGGACTCACCGCGGTCGGCACGACCCTGTTCTTCTCCGCCGACAACGGCATGGACGGCCGTGAGCTGTGGAAGTCCGACGGGACTCCGGGCGGGACGGAGCAGGTCGAGAACATCAGGCCCGGAGCCCCCAGCAGCTCACCGGTCAACCTGACGGACGTGAACGGCAGCCTGTTCTTCACGGCGCACGACGGCGCCACCGGCTACGAGCTGTGGAAGTCCGACGGCAGCGCGGCCGGCACGTTCCTGGTCAAGGACATCCGGCCGGGCGCCTCCTACAGCTACGCCTACGACCTCACCGCGATGAACGGCGTCCTCTACTTCAACACCTCGGACGGCACGAACGGGTACGAGCTGTGGAGGTCGGACGGCACCACCGCCGGGACGTTCCTGGTCAAGAACATCGCGTCCGGGTCCGACGACAGCTATCCCGACGAGCTCACGGCAGTGGGGAGCACCCTGTTCTTCACCGCGTGGGACGACACCTCGCGCGAGCTGTGGAAGTCCGACGGCACCGATGCCGGGACCGTCAAGGTCACCACGCCGCCTCCGGACACCACCGCGCCGGACACGACGATCGACTCCGGTCCGGCGAACGGGTCGACGATCACGACGGACTCCGCGACCTTCGGGTTCTCCGGCACGCTGGGCGACACGGCCAAGCTGCAGTGCTCGTTGGACGGTGGTGCGTTCGCCGACTGCACGTCGCCGCGCACCTTCACCGGCCTCGGCGCCGGTAGCCACACGGTCGCCTTCCGCGCCGTGGATGCTGCGGGCAACGCCGACCCGACCCCCGCGACCCGCACGTTCACTGTCAACCTGCCGGACACGACCGCGCCGGACACCACGATCGACTCGGGCCCGGGGAACGGGTCGACGATCACGACTGACTCGGCGACGTTCGGGTTCTCCGGCACGGTGGGCGACACCGCGAAGCTGCAGTGCTCGCTCGACGGCGCCGCGTTCGCCGACTGCACCTCGCCGCGCACCTTCTCGGGACTGGCCAACGGGAGCCACACGGTCGCCTTCCGGGCCGTGGACGGGGTCGGCAACACCGACCCGACCCCGGCGACACGCACGTTCACGGTCAACGTCGCCGTGGTGACCCCGCCACCGCCGGCCGCGCCGTCCAACGCGTTCACCCTGCCCGCGTCGGGGACGGCCAACACCAAGAAGGCCACGCTCACCCTGTCGGTCAACCTGCCCGGCGCCGGCGTGCTCAGCCTCGCGCCGGTCGGCAAGGCACCGGTCAAGACCGCCAAGGTGACGACGGGCGGCCCCGGTGCTGCGAAGATCACGATCAAGCTCACCAAGCCCGGCAAGGCGCTGATCAAGGCGAGCAAGAACGGCAAGCTCAAGGTCAAGGTGCAGTTCACCTACACCCCGACCGGCGGCACCCCCAACACCCTGACCAAGAAGTACACGCTGATCCTCAAGTGACCACTCCCGAACAGACCCCGGCCCCGGACACCCCGTCCCGGTCGGTCATGGAGGCCGGCTTCACCCACAGCGCGTCGTTGCCGGACGTGCTCGGGGGAAGCGGTGCCTCGCTGCTCGTCTCGACCTACCAGGCCGGCCAGCTCGTCGCGGTCGGCGTCGACGACGGCAAGGTCGCCTTCGACTTCCACCGCTTCGACCAGGCGATGGGGGTCGCGGTCGGGCAGGACCGGCTGGCCGTCGGCGCCAAGGGCCAGGTGTGGTTCCTCGACGACCACTCCGAGCTCGCACCGCAGCTCGAGCCGGCCGGGCACTTCGACCGGTGCTTCCTGGCCCGCAGCTCGATGGTCACGGGCGGGATCCAGATCCACGAGATGGCGTGGGGGGTCGACGCCGAGGGACAGCCGGACCTCTGGATCGTCAACACCTTGTTCTCCTGCCTGGTCGGCCTCGACCCGGCCTACAGCTTCGTGCCGCGCTGGCGTCCGCCGTTCATCTCCCGGCTGGCCGGGGAGGACCGCTGCCACCTCAACGGCATGGCCATGCGGGACGGCGCGCCGGCGTTCGTGACGGTGATGGCGCGGTCGGACACGCCGGGCGGCTGGCGCGAGAACAAGCTCACGACCGGCACGGTCCTGCACGTCCCCAGCGGCGAGGTCGTGACCACCGGGATCTCGATGCCGCACTCCCCGCGCTGGTACGACGGCCAGCTCTTCGTGCTCGACTCGGGCATGGGGCACCTGCAGCGCGTCGACGTCCAGAGCGGCCGGCGGGAGATGGTCGCGGCGCTGCCCGGCTATGCCCGCGGCCTGGCCATCCACGACGGGCTCGCGTACGTCGGGCTGTCCAAGATCCGCGAGACCGCGGTCTTCGGCGGGGTCCCCATCGCGGAGTTCCACGACCAGCTCAAGTGCGGCATCGGCGTCATCGAGCTCGCCACCGGCAACACCGTCGCCACCTTGGAGTTCACCTCGGGCCTCGAGGAGATCTTCGACGTGCAGGTCGTCCCGGACTCCCGGTGCGTCGCCCTGGGCAGCGCGCCCGGCGATGGTGACGAGATCTGGCTCGTGCCGGCCCCTCGTTAACTAGAACGAGTTGCCCCCGAGGTGGTTGACACCTCAACGAAACACGCGAGGTGACGGGGCTTCACAACCCGTGTCTACGGTCCTTGGCATGTGGCGTCGCACCGTCGGTGCGGCGATCGGCTGACCGTCTCGGGTTCCGCCCTCCGCATCCGTCGGCCCGGCCCGGGCTCGACGGAACCGACCCCGGCACGGCTAGCTCGGCACGGCTCCGGCCGCACTCGAGCGACCCCTCATGAGGAGTGCTCCCTTGCGCAGAAGTACCCAGCTTTTCCGACGGTTCGTCGCCGTCACGGCGGCCGGTGGCCTGGTCCCGACGCTGCTCGCCGTCACCTCGTCACCGGCCACGAGCGCCGAGCCCGAGGACGCGGTCGTCGCGTCCGGTCCCGACTGGACCGTCACCCAGGTGGCGGGCGGCTACCAGGTCAGCCTCGAGCTCGACGAGCCGCTGCCGATGGTCAGCGACGCCCCGACCCTGGTGGTCGACGGCGAGGTGGTCGGTCCGGCCACGGAGTCGGCCGACAGCCTGACGCTGACCGTCGTGACCGCGGACGACACGGTCGCCGACGCCGGGGACGTGGAGCTGGGCTGGGCCAGCGGCGACGAGTCGAAGGTGGAGCCGACCGACGGCCCCGTCACCTCGACCGACGCACCGGTGACCCCCTCGACCCGGGCTGAGCTGGCCAAGCTGGTCGCGCGGGCCGCCGCCGGTGATGACGGGTCGACGCCTGGCCCCTACACCTACAAGGTCGACGACTACGACTTCGGCGACCAGGCGGTCGACATGGCCGGCATCGGCGGGATCCGCGGCGAGCTGACCGGGCGCATCTACCTGCCCGACGCCAGCGTCGCGCCCGGTGAGCGGCCGACCATCATTTTGCTGCACGGCAGGCACACGTCGTGCTCGAACCTCGTGTCGCCGTCGCCGTCCAACCCCAACCGGTGGCCCTGTGTCGTCGGCCAGACCGAGGTGCCCAGCTACCGGGGCTACGACGGGACCGGCCAGACGCTGGCGACCTGGGGCTACGCGGTGGTCTCGATCTCGGCCAACGCGATCAACGCCAACGACGCCCAGCTGACCCTCGACAACGGCGCCAAGGCCCGCGGCCAGCTCGTCATCGACAGCCTGAAGATGCTCGAGAAGGCGAACGCCGGCGACCCGACGATCTACCACGACAACGCGCTCGACCGGGACCAGAGCATCGAGCAGGCGCTCGACGCCAAGCCGACCCAGCCGGAGCCCAACGTCACCAACCTGGACGCCGACCAGCTCAACGCGGCCGACCTGGTGGGCCGGTTCGACCTCGACGACGTCGGCCTGATGGGCCACTCCCGCGGCGGTGAGGGCGTCGTCTCGACGGTCACCCTCAACCAGGCGCTGGCCGACCCGTTCGGCATCACGTCCGTGCTGCCCCTGGCGCCGGTCGACTTCGCCCGGATGACGGTGGCCGACACCCCGATGATGGTGCTGCTGCCGTACTGCGACGGCGACGTCTCCAACCAGCAGGGCCAGCACTTCAACGACGACTCCCGCTACGCCCACGACGACAACGTCCTGCTCTCGACCGTGTGGTCGATGGGCGCCAACCACAACTTCTTCAACACCATCTGGACGCCGGGCAAGTACCCCTACTCGGTCAGCGACGACTGGGGCGCCAACAGCACCGACTCCGTCTGCGGGCCGATGTCGGGCACCAACATCCGGCTGACCGCCGACCAGCAGTACCAGGTCGGGACCGCCTACATGAGCGCCTGGTTCCGGATGACGGTCGGTGACCGTGACGAGGACTTCCTGCCGATGTTCGACGGGTCGACCAAGCCCACGCTCACCAGCGTGCCGACCGCCGACATCAGGGTGATCGGCAGCGCGCCAGCCGAGGAGCGGGTGGACATCGAGACGTTCACCGAGTTCAGCGGCAAGATCCGCAACTACGGCTCGGCCGTGGCGACCCTGTGCGCCAGCGCCTCCGGGCGGACCCTCGCCCAGGCGTTGCCGTTCTGCGGCACGACCAGCACGGTGCGCTCGACCAGCGCGATGCCGCACTGGACGCCCGCGTCGTTCGCACCGAACGTCCCCGCCTCGCCGATGACGAAGTTCCTGTGGTCCAACGTCACCGGCAACAGCGCGGCCTCGATCCGGATGACGCTGCCGGCGTCGGCGCGCAACGCCGCGGCGTACGACGCCCTGGTGTTCAAGACCGCGCCCGACGAGTCGGTCGTGTCCGGCACGGACATGACGCTGACGGTGGTCGACTCCGCAGGAGCGACCTGGTCGACGCTGGTCTCGGCGCTCAACCCGCTCGCGGTGAGGCGGATGCCGGCCAGCACGTCCACGACGCTCAACAAGATCGTGCTCCAGGAGGTCTGGGCACCGGTCAGCGCCATGACCGGGATCAACACCGCCGACATCCGTGAGGTCCGCCTCGCGGCGGCCGTCGGTCTCGACGGCACCGAGACGGGCGGGGCCTACCTCTCCGACCTGGCGCTGGTGAACTCGGCGGTCGGCACGCCCGTCGTCGAGGTCGCCGCACCCACGATCGGCCTCGACTACACCAACGTCGAGGAG
Organism: Nocardioides sp.; assembly: GCF_016462705.1. GTDB lineage: Bacteria > Actinomycetota > Actinomycetes > Propionibacteriales > Nocardioidaceae > Nocardioides. The sequence continues at coordinate 11,990 of NZ_JAEMSS010000063.1, forward strand.
GGCAGCGGCCCGAGCACCAAGGACGTGGCCGTGGTGCTGAGCAAGCCCGTCGCCAAGACGGTGTCCGGCTACTACACAGTGATCGGCTCGACCGCGTCGACGTCCAAGGCCGCCCTGGCCGTCCAGCAGGTGACCTTCGCCCCGGGCGAGACCTGCAAGGCGGTCACCGTGCCGACGATGGGCGACAGCACGCCCGGCGCCAACCAGGCGGCGGCGTCGGCGACGTACAAGAACGACATCAGCAACCCCCAGCAGGTGATCACCGGTGACAACGCCTTCGCCAACATGGTGGTCCGCGAGGACGACGGCCTGACGACGGGGACGCCGCTGCCGGCGTTCGGCGTCCAGGGCGACGTCTGCGCGGAGTACGCCGCCAAGTCGGAGGTGTTCGCGCTGACGGCCACCGACCTCGAGCCCGCCCCGGGCGAGACGGTGACGCTCAGCGGCACCGGCTTCCGGGACGGCGAGGCGGTGACCTTCACCGACGGGTCGACCGACCCGGCGACGGTGCTCGGCACGGTCCTGGCCGGCCCGACCGGCCTCGCGTCGGTCGACCTGGTCCTCCCGGGCGACGCCACGCTCGGCAGCCGGACGATCTCCGCCGCTGCGGCGGGGTCGTTGCGCAAGGCCGAGGTCGACCTGGCGGTGCTGGCGCCGACCGAGACCCAGCTGGTGCTGGACCCGGCCGCTCCGGCGATCAAGGAAGCGGTGACCCTCACCGCGACCGTGACCGGGGCGGACACGACGGGGAGCGTGGAGTTCTTCGACGGCACCACGTCGCTGGGCTCGGCACCGGTCACCGGTGGCACGGCATCCGTCCCGGTCCCGGGCGGCTTCCTGGCCGGGGACCACGCGATCACGGCGGTGTTCGGCAAGACGGCGACGGCCAACACGTCGACGTCCAACGCCGTCGCCTTCACCCTGGTCAAGGGGGCGACCACCACGGTCGTCGACTTCACCGACGCCGCCACCTCCTACGGCGAGGGCGCGACCGCGACCATCACCGTCGCCGGGGGAGCGGGCGAGACGGTGACCGTCGGGTTCGGGGGCGCCTCGACGGCCCTGCCGCTCGACGGGGCCGGGAAGGCGACGTACGCACTGCCGGCCACGCTGGCGCCCGGGAGCTACCCGCTCACGGTCACCTACGCCGGGTCGGACACGCTGGCGGCCAGCAGCACCACGGCGACGTACGTCGTCAGCAAGGCCGCCTCGACGACCGAGTTCGCCAAGTACCGGGTGTTCAAGGCCGGCAAGAAGGCGCGGCTCAACGTGGTCGTCAAGGTGACCGGCCTGGGCGGACCCAGCGCCACGGCGCCCACCGGGACCGTGCTGGTGAAGTGGGGCAGCAAGACCAAGCAGGTGCCCATGCCGGCCTCCGGCCTGGTCAAGGTCAAGCTCAAGAAGTCGGGTGGGGTGCCCCTGGTGACGGCGACCTACTCGGGTGACGGCAACTACGCCGGCTCGTCCGTGACCGAGTAGCCCGCCGCTCGCCGTCGCGAGCGCCGCCCTGGCCCACCCTCCCGGGCCGGGGCGGCGCTCTGGTGTCCGCTCAGTAGGCTCGCCGACATGACCGACGCGCTCGCTGGTTGGGGCGTGTCGCACACCTACCACTGGGACGACTGGACGCTGCCGGCCCTGGTCGAGGCCAAGGGCGCAGCCAAGGTCAGCCTGGTCGTGCCGGCCCGCAACGAGGCCGCCACCGTCGGCGACGTCGTCACCCGGGTGCGCGAGGCGCTGATGGACACTGTGGCGCTGCTCGACGAGATCGTCGTGATCGACAGCGACAGCACCGACGCGACGTACGACGTGGCGACCGACGCCGGCGCCGTGGTCCACCGCTCCGCGGAGATCCGCCCCGACCTGGGCACCGTCCCGGGCAAGGGCGAGGCGATGTGGAAGTCGCTGTTCGTCACCGTCGGCGAGATCGTCGTGTTCATGGACGCGGACCTGCTCGACTGGGACACCCACTTCGTCCCCGGCCTGCTGGGGCCGATGCTCAACGACCCGGCCGTCCGGCTGGTCAAGGGGTTCTACGAGCGCCCGATGGGGTCGGGGGAGACCGCCGTGCCGTTCGAGGGCGGCCGGGTGACCGAGCTGGTGGCCCGCCCGCTGATCCGGCTGCTCTTCCCCGAGCTCGCCGGGCTGCACCAGCCGCTGGCCGGGGAGTGGGCGATCCGGCGCTCGCTCTTCGAGAACCTGCACGTGCCCACCGGCTACGCCGTCGAGCTCGCCTCGCTGGTCGACACGGTCCGGCTCTACGGCCTCGAAGCGCTGGCCCAGGTCGACCTCGGGACCCGGGCGCACCGGCACCAGTCCCTGCGCGACCTGAGCGGGATGTCGGCGCAGATCATGTCGGCGGCGCTGTCCCGGGCCGGCCTGGAGGTCGGCAGCGACGAGCGGCCGCCGGTGGTGAGCGTGCGGTGACCCTGGTCCTGGGCCGTCACGAGTTCCCGGACGACGCGACGCTGATGATGGCCATCGTCAACCGGACGCCCGACTCCTTCTACGACAAGGGCGCGACCTGGGCCGAGGACAAGGCGTTCGAGCGGGTGGCGCTGGTCGTCGAGCAGGGCGCCGAGATCGTCGACATCGGCGGGATCAAGGCCGCGCCCGGCGCCGAGATCGACGAGGCCGAGGAGCGGTCCCGGGTCGTCGACTTCGTGGCGCGGGTACGGGCGGCGTACCCCTCCCTCGTCATCTCCGTCGACACCTGGCGCGCCTCGGTCGGCGCGGCCGTCTGCGAGGCGGGCGCCGACGTCCTCAACGACGCCTGGGGCGGCGCCGACCCCGAGCTCGTCGACGTCGCGGCCGAGCACTCGGTCGGCCTGGTCTGCACGCACACGGGCGGTGCGACGCCGCGGACCCGGCCCTACCGGATCGAGTACGACGACGTCGTCCGCGCCGCCATCGCCGACACGGTGGCGTACGCCGAGCGCGCCGTCGCCGCGGGGGTCGCCCGCGAGTCGGTGGTGATCGACCCGGCCCACGACTTCGGCAAGAACACCTTCCACTCCCTCGAGGTCACCCGCCGGCTCGGCGAGATGGTCGAGACCGGCTGGCCGGTGCTGGTGTCGCTGTCCAACAAGGACTTCGTCGGCGAGACGCTCGACATGCCGGTCGGCTCGCGGCTGACCGGGACCCTCGCCGCCACGGCGGTGTGTGCCCTGGCCGGTGCCCGCATCTATCGCGTGCACGAGGTCGTCGAGACCCGGCAGACCGTCGACATGGTGTGGACGATCGCCGGGCGTCGGCCACCGGCGCGGGCCATCCGGGGGTTGCAGTGATGCCGCAGTGACGCGGGTCGTCCTCGTGCCTGGCGTGCTGGCGCTGCTGCCGGAGTACGCCGGTCTCGACGACCCGGTCGCCGAGCTGCGGTCGGCCTGTCTGGCGGCGGTCGCGTGGCTGGGCCGCGACGTCGAGGTGCTCGCCGACGACCAGGGCGCCCGGGTCGGTGCCTACCTGGTCGATGCGACGACGCGCTCGGTCGACGAGGAGTCCTACCTCGTCGTCGCCAACGGCTCGGCCCGGCGGACCGAGAAGGCACCCGGTCACCTCGACGAGCGCTCCTTCGCCTTCGACGCCGGGCTCCGCGAGTGGCTGTCGGGCCGCGGGTCGCCGCCCGACCCGGTGCTGGGGGAGGAGCTGCTCGCCTCGCTGACCGGATTCACCCTGATGGCCGAACGGGTCGCCCCCTGGGGTTCTCCCGTCGTCGACTTCGACGACGACCCGTTCGGGGTGCAGTACTGGGTGATGCGGTGGCAGGTCCGGTGAGGGTGCTGGTCGGCTCGGCGTCCGGTCCCTCTGATCTCGCCGGCCTCTACGCGGCGCCGCGGACCCCGTGGCTGCGTGTCAACATGGTCAGCAGCGTCGACGGCGCGGCGACGGGGGAGTCCGGCAAGAGCGGGTCGATCAACAACGCCGCCGACAAGGTCGTCTTCGACACCCTCCGGTCGCTGGCTGACGCCGTCGTGGTCGGGGCCGGGACGTTGCGCGACGAGGGCTACCGGCCGATCGCCGGGACGCCCCTGGTCGCGGTGAGCCGGCGCGGGTCGGTGCCGCCGCGGCTGCGGGACGCTGCGCCGGGATCCGTGCTGATGGCGACCTGCGCCGCCGCCGAGGGGCTGGCCGAGGCCCGCTCGGTCCTCGGGGCCGAGCACGTGCTCGTCGCCGGCGACGACTCCGTCGACCTGGCCCTGGTGGTGGCGGCCCTGCACGACCGTGGCCTCACCCAGCTGCTGTCCGAGGGCGGCCCGACCCTGCTCGCCTCGCTCCTCGCCGCCGACCTCGTCGACGAGCTCGACGCCACGGTCGTGCCCCGGCTCGTCGGCGGCTCCGGCCCGCGCATCGTCACCGGCCCGCCCGTCGAGGTACCCCTGACGCTGCACACCCTCCTCGAGGAGGGTGGCACCCTGCTGGCGCGCTGGCTCACCCCGCGTGGCGCGGACTGACGGCCGAGTGTCGCCGCACCGGTCACCTCCGCAGGTGGGGCGCAATGGGGCCGTTGGGGCGTAGGGTGCGGACTTCCGGCGAGCGCCGGTCTCGGGATCGTGGAGGGAACCACATGCTTCGTCGTGTCGCGGCCACCGCCGCTCTCGTCCTCGTCGGTGCCGCCGCGCCGGTGCTGGCCACCAACGGCGTGCTCAGCGGAGCGCAGGCCTCGCCGGCCGCGGCCGAGGACACGCTCTACCGCGCGGGCGGCGGGTTCGACGCCAAGGACAGCAAGGTCCGGGTCGCCCCCGAGCAGTACTCGGCCGTCGAGGTCGACGTCGCCGGGGTCGCGGCCACGCTGCGCGGCGCTCCGGTGGCCGGCCGGTCGGAGGCCCGGCAGACGTTCCGGGTGCCCACCCCGACCGGTGGTCTCGAGCGGTTCGCGGTCCGGCGCACGCAGACCATGGAGCCCAAGCTCGCCGCCGCCAACCGCGACATCCTCACCTGGTCGGGCCAGTCGCTCGACAACCCCGGGACCACGATCGCGCTGGACGTCACGCCGATGGGCTTCCACGCCTCCGTGCGCGGACCGAACGGGCAGGGCGCCTGGCTCGTCGACCCGGCGTACAACCGCCGCGGCACCACCACGCACCTGAGCTACTACGCCGCGGCCGTCGAGGCCAACCCCGCCGAGGAGTTCGTCGAGCAGGAGACCCGCTCGATCGGCAACTCGCTGGCCCCCAAGGTGGTCGGCGACCCCGCTCCTGACAAGGCCAACAAGCGGGTCGTGCAGCGCGTCTACCGGCTGGCGCTGACCAGCGACCCGTCGTACGCCGCCTACTTCGGCACCGACAACGTGCTGGCCGAGAAGGTCACCCTGATCAACCGGGTCAACCAGATCTACAACGACGACCTGGCCATCCGGATGCTGCTGGTCAACGACACCCACAAGCTCAACCTCGACACCACCGCCAAGGCGCTCGGCCCCAACGGCCCGTGCGGTGCGCACCCGTGCTTCGACCAGGTCGCCAACCCGAGCGACCCGCCGGCCGACCAGTACAGCCAGCTCGACTTCTGCGACATCGGCACCCTCGGCCGCAACCGCACCGTGCTCGGCCAGCTGATCGGTGCCTCCAACTACGACGTCGGCCACATCGGCCTCGGCGTCAACGGCGGCGGCGTCGCGTTCCTCGGCGTCGTCGGCTGGGACTACAAGGGCAGCGGCTGCACCGGTCTGCCCGAGCCCAAGGGCGACTTCTTCGCCATCGACTACGTGGCGCACGAGCTCGGCCACCAGTTCGCCGGCAACCACACCTTCAACGGCGTGCAGTTCGCCTGCTCCGGCGGCAACCGCGAGCCGAGCGCCTCGGTCGAGCCGGGCTCCGGCTCGTCGGTGATGGCGTACGCCGGGATCTGCCTGCAGGACGACCTGCAGCCGCACACGGACCCCTACTTCAGCCAGCGCACCAACGACGAGGTCAACGCCTACACGGGCTCGCCGACCCTCCCCGTCACCGAGGTGCAGACCGTCTCGCTGAGCGGCTTCGACACCGACGGCGAGTCGATCGACCTCGACTACCCGGGCCCGACCGGTCCGATCACGCTGACCCGGGGGACCAACTACAACGCCGTCGCCATCGAGGCCGCGGTCGAGACACTGACGGGTCAGAACGTCACCGTCACCGGCTGGGGCTACGACCCGTACGGCGACCCGATCGACCTGATCGCGCCGCTGACGGCGCCGGACGACACCGGGTTCCAGATCATCTTCGCCGGGTCGCCGGACCCGGAGGTCTACGGCGGTGGCGGCGACCTCGCGTCGCTCCAGGTCTCGTCCGTCTCCGCGGGGGTCTCCGGCTTCGTCGGTGAGACCGCCAAGGGCGGCCCGGCCGACAACGGCGGCGTCACGGTCCAGACCCTCAACCGGGCGCCGAAGGCGAAGGCGCCCCGGGACCGCACGATCCCGCTGCGTACGCCGTTCAAGCTCACCGGCTCCGCCAAGGACAAGGACCGCAGGCAGAAGCTCACCTACCTGTGGGAGCAGAACGACCAGGGCGGCGACGAGGGCACCGAGCTGGTCGCCAACAAGAAGCGCACCGGGCCGCTGTTCCGGGTGTTCGGCACCCGGGCCAAGGTGACCGACCGCGGCACCCTGGTGTCGCCGTCGCCGAAGCTCAACCTGGCCACCGGTGACCCGACCCGCTACTTCCCCGACCTCGCGCAGGTCCTCAAGGGCAACACCAACGCCAAGACCGGCCGCTGCCCCAAGGTCGCGCCGCTGCCGGACGACCTGGACGACTACGAGCCGGTCAAGGGCTCGATCGTCGACTGCTACTCGGAGTTCCTGCCGGTCAAGGGCTACCGGGGCCGGGCCGGCTCCGAGAACAGGGTCATGCACTTCCGGCTCACCGTCCGCGACGGCTACGACGGTGGCGGCGGCGTCGACACCGCCGACGTCCGGCTCAAGCTGGACCCGCGGGCCGGACCGTTCCTGGTGACCTCGCAGAAGGAGAAGGGCACCGTCGTCCGCGCCGGCTCCACGCGGCTGGTCACCTGGAAGGTCAACGGCACGAGGTTCCTCGCCGAGGACGTCCGGATCCTGCTCAGCACCAACAAGGGCAAGACCTGGACCAAGCTGGCCAAGACCACGAACGACGGGTCCGCCAAGGTCACGTTCCCCAACGTCCGGACCAAGAAGGCCCGGATCATGGTGGAGGCCGCGGGCAACTACTTCTTCGCGGTCAACGACCGGTGGTTCAAGATCCAGTAGTGGCACACTCGCGACACAGTTGGGCCGGCGAGCCGGGACGGGTACGCCTGGTCCGCCTCGATCCGGCACCGACTGTGTCGCGAGATCACGTCCTCGCCGTCCCCCGGCGGATGGCCACGACCGACTCGAGGTCGGCGCGCACCTGCGCAGGTTGGAACATCACGTCCTCCCAGACGAAGCGGACGACGAGCCAGCCCCTGCAGACCAGCCGGGTGTAGCGGCGCACGTCGACACGGAACGGTTGCGCGCCGCCGTGGTAGGCCCACGACTCGCACTCGATGGCGATCTTGAGACCCACGTCCGCCAGGTCGACGCGTCCGATCGAGCCGATCCCGACCTGAGGTACGACGCGCAGTCCGGCGACGTCGAGCGCGATGGATCTGGTGACCGACTCGAACGGGTTGTCCGCCCGGGGATCGGCGAGCTCTGCGACGCGAATCGCGCGGGGCCGGCCGGATCGTGGGGAGGCTCGGGCGCAGGCCAGCAGGTCGTGCCGCGTGACCCGGCCGCTGCGGAGGGCGGAGTCGGCGACCGACAGCGCCTCGTCGAAGGGCAGCGTCCGGGCGCAGTCGACGACCGTGTGGACCCGGCTGAGGACGCCGCCGTCCACGCAGCCGGCCGGGAGGTCCCGTCGGCGCACGTCGAGGTCGGCGCGGGCGAGCGAGCGGTTGCGCGGCACGATGACGACTGGTCGCTCGGGCGGCTGCTTGACCGCCCAGTCCCAGTGCTGAGCGGCGCTGAGCCCGCCGAGCACGCCACCGGCCGCGTGCGCCGTGGTGATGTCGGCCGCCACGTCATGGGTCGAGTACCGGCCACGGCTCGCCTCCGTCAGCAGGCCGTCGGCCAGCGCTGTGGCGATGTCCTCGGCCGAGACGACCCGCAGCAGGTCACGTCTCCGCGCGACGCCGCCGAGCTGCTCCATGAGTGCGCAGAGATCCGGACCGCCCATGCCTGGAGCCTGATCTCGCGACTCAGTTGGTGCCGAGGGCCATCCACAGCCGCCTGGGTCCGGGCGGTCAGCCGCCAACTGTGTCGCGAAGGTGGCCGGCCTCGACCAGTGACGGGCCGTACCAGGTGATCAGCCGGCCGCTGACGAGCTCGGTGGGCGTACGTCGGAACGCCTCCGGACCGTCGTCGGCGGTGAAGACGTACGGCTCGTCGGGGAGCAGCACGACGTCCGCGCCGGTCTTGTCGGGGTCGTCGAGCTGCTCGACCGCGACGGTCGGGTAGCGGTCGGCCGCGTCGGCGTACGCGTTCGCCCAGCCGAGGCGGCGTACGAGGTCACCGGTGAACGTGTCCCGACCGACCACCATCCACGGGTCGCGCCACACCGCGATCGCCACCGTCCTGGTCACGGGCGGGAGGTCGCCGCACCACAGGTCGCGCGCCTCGGCGATCCAGTCGGGCCGCTCCCAGCCGAGCACCTCGTCGAAGAGGCGCTCGAAGGTCTCGACCGCCTCCGGCACCGTCTCGATCCGGGTGACGTGGACGTTGATGCCCGACTCCTCGAGGCGGCGGACGTCGAGCTCGCGGTTCTCCTCGCGGTTGGCGATGACCAGGTCGGGTCGGAGCTGCCTGATGGCCTCGAGGTTGGGGTTCTTGGTCCCGCGGACCCGGCGTTCGAGCGTGTCGTCGAGGTCGGCCGGGTGCGTGCACCAGTCCGTCGCACCGACGACCGCCTCGCGGCGTACGGACGCCAGGGCCTCGGTGATCGACGGGACGAGGCTGACGACGCGGCGGGCGGGCGGCATGTAACTCAGTGTCCAGGTCACTGCCACGGCGTCCGGACACCGTGCCAGTGACCCGGACACCGGGTTACAAGCGCGCGGCGCGGCACGGACCCACCCGCGCTACACGTTCCGCCGGTACTGCCCGCCGACCTCGAAGAACGCCTCGGTGACCTGGCCGAGCGTGCAGACCCGGGCGGCGTCCATGAGGACCGCGAAGACGTTCTCGCCGGCGACCGCTGCTTCCTTGAGACGGGACAGCGCGGCCGAGGCCTCGGACGCGTGCTCCGCCTGGAACGACCGCACCCGCTCCAGCTGGGACGCCTTCTCCGTGTCCGTCGCCCGGGCCAGCTCGACGTGGTCGGGCGTGCCGTCCTCGGCGTCGGGGTTGCGGAACGTGTTGACGCCGATGATCGGCAGCGAGCCGTCGTGCTTGCGGTGCTCGTAGAGCATCGACTCGTCCTGGATCCGGCCGCGCTGGTAGCCGGTCTCCATCGCCCCGAGCACGCCGCCGCGCTCGGAGAGCCGGTCGAACTCGGCCAGCACCGCGGCCTCGACCAGGTCGGTGAGCTCGTCGATGACGTAGGACCCCTGGAGCGGGTTCTCGTTCGTCGCCAGGCCCCACTCGCGGTTGATGATCATCTGGATCGCGAGCGCCCGGCGGACGGACTTGTCCGACGGCGTCGTGACCGCCTCGTCGTAGGCGTTGGTGTGCAGCGAGTTGGCGTTGTCGTAGATCGCGATCAGCGCCTGCAGCGTGGTGCGGATGTCGTTGAAGTCCATCTCCTGCGCGTGCAGGGACCGGCCGGAGGTCTGGACGTGGTACTTCAGCTTCTGCGAGCGCTCGTTGGCGCCGTACTTGTCGCGCATCGCGACCGCCCAGATCCGGCGGGCGACCCGGCCGATCACGGAGTACTCCGGGTCCATGCCGTTGCTGAAGAAGAACGACAGGTTGGGCGCGAAGTCGTCGATGTCCATGCCGCGCGCCAGGTAGGACTCGACGTAGGTGAACCCGTTGGCGAGGGTGAACGCGAGCTGGCTGATGGGGTTCGCCCCGGCCTCGGCGATGTGGTAGCCGGAGATCGACACGGAGTAGAAGTTGCGCACCTGCCGCTCGATGAACCACTCCTGGATGTCGGCCATCATCCGCAGCGAGAACTCGGTGGAGAACAGGCAGGTGTTCTGGCCCTGGTCCTCCTTGAGGATGTCGGCCTG
>NZ_JAEMSS010000064.1 GCF_016462705.1 Nocardioides sp.
AACCCGTACGGCGTCCCGCCGGTCCTGCTGGGTGCGCTCGGCCCGGTGATGACCCGGGCCGCGGCCGAGGTCGCCGACGGCCTGCTGGTGATGCCGTTCCACAGCCACCGGCACATCCGCTCCAACACCCTGCCGGCCGTGGCCGAGGGGCTGTCCCGGGCCGGCCGCTCGTCCTCCGACCTCGCGATCTACCCGCAGGCGATCCTGGCCATGGGCCGGACCGACGCCGAGCTGGAGGCGGCCACGCTCGGCGTCCGTGGCCTGCTCGCGTTCTACGGCTCCACCCCGGCGTACCGGCCCGTCCTCGACATCGAGGGCTGGGGCGACCTCCAGCCGGAGCTCAACGCGCTGTCGAAGACGGGCGACGTGATGGCCATGATCGACCTGGTCACGGTCGAGATGGTCGAGACGCTCGCGGTCCGCGGGACGCCCGAGGAGTGTGCGGCCGAGCTCGAGCGCCGGTTCGGCGACCTGACCGACCGGGTCTGCTGCTACTTCCCGGGGTACGAGCCCCCGCTCGACCAGATCTCGGCACTGGCCCAGGGGCTGCGCCGAGTCGCCGCTTCCTGACCACCGAGTCGCCACCTTCGTCGCACCGCTCGTCAGGAACCCCCGACTCGGTGGTCAGGAAGTGGCGACTCGACGGACGAGGTCGGAGACCCGCTCGACCTGGCTGACGTCGGCCGACGTGGGGATCAGGTGGACCTCGTCGGCGCCGGCGTCGGCGAACCGCAGGAGCAGGTCGCGGAGCTCGGCCTCGGTGCCGGCGAAGCCGGTCGTGGGGGCCATCGCGTCGACCAGCGAGACCGGCAGCCAGTTCATGTAGTGCCGCAGGTGCCGGTGCACCTGCTCCCGGGCGGAGCCGTCGCCGTCGTCGAGGGCGAACCAGAACGACGTCGTCAGACGGGGCGTGCCGCGTCCGGCGTCCGCCCACGCGTCCCGGGCGAGCGCGAACAACGACGACACCCCCGCGACGTCGAGGTCGAGGGTCACGCCGGCCAGGCCGTCGGCCCAGGCCGCGGCCGAGCGGATCGTCCTCGGTCCCATCGTGCCGACCAGCAGCGACGGCCCGCCCGGCTGGAGCGGCGGCGGGCCGACCGGGCGCATCGCCTCGGTGACCTTCTCCCCCGCCCAGACCCGCTTCATGACCGAGACGCGCGAGGCCATCCCGGCCATCGTCTGCGACCCGACGTCAGCCGAGACCGCCCGGTAGTCCTCCTCGCGTCCGCCCACGCCGAGGCCGACCGTGAGCCGGCCCCCCGACAGCCGGTCGGCGGTGGCCAGCGACTTCGCCAGCAGGACCGGGTCGTGCAGCTGCGGGACGATCACCGTGGTCACCAGCCGCACGCGCGAGGTCCATGCCGCGCACGCGCCGAGCAGCACCAGCGTCTCCGGATTGTCGAACGCCATCCGCTCGCCGAAGCACAGCGACGCGAACGGCCCCTCGTCCACCGCCCGCGCCCACCGCTCCAGCGTCGCGTCCGACTCCCACAGGTCCGGCTCCATCACCGGCAGCGTCATGCCCAGGTCCACGGGCGAAGACTAGGAGGTCAGCACCCCGAGCCCGTCGATGCGCACCGGCTTCCTGCTCCGGGTCACGATCCGGACCAGGCCGCTCCTCGGCACCGCGAAGGTCGCCACCGGCACCACGTGCGCCCACCCGGGCGCTCCCGAGAGCCGCACCCGGCCGACCAGCGCGTCGCCGACGTAGACCCGCACCCGGCCCTGCCGGGTTCCCGTGCCGACCACCAGGGCCAGGGCCGTTGCACCGGAGACCCGGTAGGTCAGCGTCGCCTTCCTGCGGACGGTGGCCGTGTAGGTGCCCCGGTACGCCGCCGGCGCGGCCTTCCGCTTCCACCGGCCCCGCGCGGCCAGCCGGCGGTCGTCGACCGGCACGGTGAAGACCGCGGCAGCCGGCGTCGGGTCGACGGTGCCCTCCGGGTCCCGGGCGGCGACGGTGAACCGGTGCGTGCCCTCCGCGAGCCCCGACAGCGTCAGCGACGACGCCGAGCATGGGACCTTGCTCCCGTCGAGACGGCAGACGAACGTCGAGCCGGCCTCCGAGGCGGCGTACGCCACCGACGTCGACGACGAGAGCAGCCAGTCCGGCGGCACCGCGGTCAGCGAGGTCTCCGGCGGGGTCGGCGTGGGTTCCGGCGCGGGCCCGGGCGCGGTGACGACGACCGTCGTCGGCGCGGCAGAGCCACCCGCCCAGGACCCGCCGAGGGCCAGCGCGACCTGGTAGGTCCGGCCACCGGACGCCGGGAGGTCGGCGGCGTGGCTACACGTCGCGGCGCCGGCCTCGGAGACCGGGACTCCGGTGCACAGGACCTCCCCGGTGCTGGCGTCGGTGAAGGCCAGCGTCGCGCTGCCCAGCGACGCCGGGGTGCCGTCCGGCACCTCGGCCACGGTCGCGGACAGCGGGATCTCGACGGCGTCGGGCCCACCGTGGGGCGCGGTCAGGTCGGTCGGGCCGTCGTACGTTGCCGTCGCCGCCTCCCCGGCGACGACGAGGGTGCGCGAGAACGCCTTGGTGGCGACGCCGTCGGACACCTCGAGGTGCAGCGGGTAGCTGCCCGGGGGCGCTGTCACGGCGCCGGTGACCGCCCAGGCGGCGGGTCCGGTCTCGGCGAGGGAGAGGCCGTCCGGCAGCCCGGTGAGCGTCGCCGACAGCGCCTCCGCCGGTGCGTTCGTGGACGCGGCGGTGAACGCGAGGTCGAGCGGGTCGGAGTGCTGCGTCATCGGCGACGCCGGCACGCCGGTGACCGTGAGCCCGGACGGCGGCGGGGTGACGGTGACGTCGGCGTCGCTGACGTCGAAGAAGTAGTTGTCGACCGCCTCGACCCGGAACCGGACCGCGGCCGCGTCGATCTCCGGCAGGGCCACGACGTGCGACCCGTCGTTCGGGGTGCTCGCGGCCAGCACCGTCCCGAAGGTCAGGCCGCCGTCGGTGGACAGGGTGATCCGCACGTTCGCCGCGAGCGCCGCGGTGTTGGCGGTCCAGGTGACGGTCTGGGCGGTGCCGCCGGTCAGCACGGCCGGGGTGGCGTGGCTGGTGACCCGGAACGGCCCGGTCGTCTGGTCGACGGTGAGCGTGACGTCGCCGTACCCGACCCCTCCCGCGACGGCGTCCCGGTCCCGGGCGACCAGCCGGAAGTGCAGCTGCGAGGCGTACGCCGCCGTCGGCAGCCACTCCGCCCAGCACCCCCCGGCGGCCGCCGCCGTCGAGCAGGTGCCGGTCTCGGCGTTGGTGTGGCCCGCGACGACCTGGGCCAGGTCCGGGAAGACCCGGGTGCCGGAGCCGGTGGGCGGCAGGGTCCGGAAGAGCGGCCCGTCGGTCTTGGCCGGGTCTGCCAGGGCGCGGCCGTCGAGACCGCCGAGGTCGGTCTGCTGCCACTGGTGGACCAGCGGGTCGCCGTCGGCGTCGGTCGCCGAGCCGGTCAGCGCGAACGGCGTGCGCACCGGGATCGTCCGGCCGGGAGGTGGCGAGACGACCGGGTTGTGGTTGCCCGGCGTGCTGGTGAACCCACCCGGCAGCTGGAGACCGCCGGCGTCGATGTCGTTGACCGCGGCGGTGAACGTGCCGGCCACCGGGACGACGGCCGGCTCCACGACGTCCTGGTAGCTGGCGAAGGTGAGCTCGAAGCCGCGGTCGTCGAAGGTGCCGAGCTGCCAGAACGGCCGGACCTTGGAGATGATCGCCGCCGGCACGGCCGCCAGCACCGCCGCCTTGATCCCGGCCTCGGTGTAGTTGACGCCCCGGGTGATGACCGCCGTCTCGGCACCGCCGAACGACAGCCGGAACGAGTCCGAGCCGTCGAAGCCCCGCAGCGCGACCGACTGGACCTCGGCGGCCAGCGCGTCCTCGGGCACGGCCCCCTCGCCGCGGACGTAGCTGCCGATCTCGTCCTGGCTCACGGTCGAGAACCACGGGTCGGCATGGCTCTGCAGGTCGTCGGCACCGCAGGTCCCGGCGGCCCCCATGATGCTGCTGCCGGAGCCCGGCTCGACCGCGGTGTCCCCGTTGCGCTCCTCCTCGCAGGAGACGCCGTCGAAGGTCGCGCTCGCGCCGAGCTGGTGGCCGAGCTCGTGCGCCAGCCGGTCCACCACGAAGGCGTCCCCGGCCGGGGTGGTACTGCCGGAGCAGCCGAAGACGCGGTACTCCGTGCCGGCCGTCGACGGGTAGGAGCTGGCCCCGGCGGCGGAGCCGAGGAGCAGGTGCCCGACCTCGTAGCTGCCGGCGCCCAGCAGCTGGCCGACCACGTAGCGGGTGCGCCGCATGGTGTCGTCCGTGCACTGCGTGATCTGCTCGGGGGCGAAGCAGGGCTGGGTGCCGCACGGGCCGTTCGCCCCGGTCGCCTCGGCGGCGGTGCGCAGGTTGAGGTCCGTCGAGCCCGGCGCCAGCTCGAAGCGGATGGCCAGCTCCTCGCCGAACACCTCGTTGAGCCGGTCGACCACTGCGGTCTTCGCGGCCAGCACCAGGGCGTCCGACTCGGACTCGTTCGCGGCGGCAGGTGCCACCGCGGCGGCGTACGCCGGGTCGCTGAGCAGCGCCAGCCGGTAGGTCCGCAGCACCACCGCGGCCCCCGGCGCCTCGCCGACCGCCGCGGCCGGGCTGGCGGGCAGCCACGCCAGCGCGGACGCCGCGAGCGCGAGCACGAGCGCCAGCGGACCACGGGGGGATCGCGGCACGGTGGTTCCCTACTGGTCCGGCCCGAGATGGCGGTGGGGGTCGTTTCGACGGTACGACGGGAGCCCGGCCGGCCGCCGGGGAACGGCCGAACTCGCGGCCGGGCGGGCGCGCCGCACCCCGGGCCGGCGGCTGTTCCTACGATGCTCGGGTGACTGCCGACCGCGACCCCATCCGCGAGGCGCACCGGCAGTGGGTCGCCCACGGCTGGGCGGAGGCCGCGGACGGCATGGCGATGGTGACGTCGCTGGTGCGGGTCCAGCAGCTGCTGCTCGAGCGGATCGACGCCGTGCTGCGGCCGCTGGGCCTGACCTTCGCCCGCTACGAGGTCCTGCGGCTGCTGTCGTTCTCCTCGGCCGGGGCGATGCCGATGACCCGGGTGGGCTCGCTGCTCCAGGTGCACCCCACCTCGGTCACCAGCGCCGTCGACCGGCTCGAGGCGCAGGGCTTCGTGTCCCGGACCCGCCGGGAGACCGACCGCCGGGTCGTGCTCGCCACGATCACCGACGCCGGCCGGTCCGTCGTCGACGAGGCGACGGACGGCCTCAACTCGTCGGTCTTCGAGAAGCCAGGACTGCCGTCGGCCGACCTGGCCGACCTGACCCGGCTCCTCGGCGTCCTGCGCGCGGGGGCCGGGGACCGCGTCGACCTGCCATGACGACGCCGACGCCGCCGACGACCCCGACGCCGCTGCCACTGGTGGTCTTCCTCGACCACTGCGCCGCGTGGTCCGGTGGCGAGATCGCGCTGCTGCGGCTGCTCGAGCCCCTCGAAGGCTGCCGCCGGCTCGTGGTCCTGGGTGAGGACGGCCCGCTCGTCGCGGAGCTCACGAAGGCCGGGATCGACGTTCGGGTGCTGCCGCTGGATGCCCGCACCAACCGGCTGTCCCGGCAGGCGACGGCCCGGCTCCCGCTGCGCAGCGTCGTCGACGTGCTGGGCTACGTCCGCAGGATGCGGCGGCTGCTCAGGCAGGAGCGGGCCGACCTGGTCCACGCCAACAGCCTCAAGAGCGGTGTCTACGGCTGCCTGGCCGCCCGGGCCGCCGGCGTCCCCGTCGTCTGGCACGTCCGCGACCGGATCGCCCCCGACTACCTGCCCGCCCGGGTGGTCCGTCTGGTCCGGGCGCTGCTGGTCCTGCTCCCCGACGCCGTGCTGGTCAACTCGCGGGCGACCCGCGACACGCTCGGCCCCGTCGTCCGCCGTACCGTGCCCGTCACGGTGATCGGCGACCCCTACCGGCCACCGCGCCCGGCCCACCCGCGGCCGGCGCCGCGCGGCGAGCCCGTCGTCGCGCTGGTCGGCCGGCTGGCGCCCTGGAAGGGCCAGCACCTGTTCCTCGACGCCCTCGCGCGGCTGCTCGGCGACGGCGTCGCGGTCCGCGGACGGCTGCTGGGGGCCGCGCTGTTCGGCGAGTCGGCGTACGCCGAGGAGGTCGGCCGGCGCCTCGCGCGCCCCCCGCTGGACGGTCGCGTGGCCCTGGGCTCCTTCACCGGCGACGTGTCCGAGGCGCTGGCCGACGTCGACGTGGTGGTGAGCGCCTCGGTGATCCCCGAGCCGTTCGGGCAGGTCGTGGTCGAGGCGATCGCCAACGGGGTGCCCGTCGTGGTGCCGGACCAGGGCGGCCCGGCGGAGATCGTCGAGGACGGGGTCAGCGGGCTGACCTACCGCGCCGGTGACGCGGGCGACCTGGCCCGCGCGATCCAGCGGTTGTCAGCGAGCCCGGAGCTCTACGAGCGGCTGTCGGCATCCGGGCTCAGGCGCGCCGAGGACTTCGCCCCCGAGGGGATCGCGTCCGAGTTCCAGGACGTCGTCGCGTCCGTACGCCGGGTGGGCCCGGTTCAGCGGGCCCGGGCGCTGCTCGGCCTCGGGACGTCGTCCCGGGCGGCGCGCAGCCAGTCCGGCTGACCCTCGGCGGGCAGCAGCCGGCTCAGCCGGGCGAGGTCGTCGGCGAACAGCGGCTCCAGCTCCCGGCGTACCCCCGGGTCGACGTCGTGCTTGGTGACCAGGCGCCGGCGCAGGGCCTCGCGCACCCGGAACGTGGTCACCCGCTGGCCGAGCCGGCGCACCGCCTCGTTCCCGCGGGCGGCCTGCATCGCGCCGTGCACGAGCCGGCTGCGCGGCGTCCCGGAGACGTTGACGACCGGCACCCGGTCCAGCTCGCCGGGGTGCGGCGCGGTGCCGACGAAGCGCAGCACCTGCCCCAGCGTCCCCGGGTAGTCGTCGGACAGGTTGTCGTGGAACCACACGCCCACCCG
This sequence comes from Nocardioides sp., assembly GCF_016462705.1. Lineage (GTDB taxonomy): Bacteria > Actinomycetota > Actinomycetes > Propionibacteriales > Nocardioidaceae > Nocardioides. Next base: position 6,946 of record NZ_JAEMSS010000064.1, read on the forward strand.
GTCGGGGCCGAACGCCTCGAGGAACGCCTCGACGGCGTCGGCGTAGCGGCTCATCCGGGTGTAGTGCCACAGGTGCGCCCAGCCGTCCCGCACCCGGCGGTCCTCGTCGGCGACCGCGTCCAGCAGGGTCGGCGCCGACTCGCGGCCCTGGCCCGCCAGGTAGTCGAAGGCCGAGTGGGCCCGCGCCACGGGCTCGCGGAGCAGGACCACGATCCGGGCGTCAGGGGCGATCCGCTGGATCCCCGGGATCGCCCGCTCGTAGTGGTAGAGCGTCGACACGGACGCCTCACCGAGCGCGGTGAAGCCGCCGTCCGAGGGGTAGAGCGCCAGGTAGTCGGCCAGGCCGGTCACCGCGGGCCGGTTGACCGCGAGGTCGTCGCCGGGTCCGCGGAACGCCAGCTGCTGCCCGGCGTAGGCGAGGTGGTCGGGCTCCTTGGGGGTCGTGACGAAGACCTCGGGGTGCCCGCGCAGACCCTCCACCAGCCCGGTGGTGCCCGAGCGGCCCGCGCCGACGACCAGGAAGGTCGGGCCCGTCATCGTGGCCTCAGACCCGGGCCGGTTCCGCGGCCGCGGGCACGTGGTTGCTGCCGGCCGGGACCGGGTCGGGCGTCGCCCGTCGAGTGCCCGGGACCGGCTCCCTGCGGTCGGCCGTCTGGCCGGCCCGGGCCTCACGCAGTGCGGCCAGCCCAGCTCCGACGAGAAGACCGAAGAGCGCGCCGATCACGAGCGGACCGACCGCCGCGAACGTCGAGACCTCGCCGGCCACAGCCTTCTCCACGACCTGGCCGCCTCCGGCGGGGTCCACCGCGCCGACCAGCTCGGCCTGGCTCAGCCGGGTCTCCAGGGCGACCTGCTGCTGGACCAGCACCGTGCGCTGCGGCGCGAGTGCGGCCGCGGTCGCGCCCGGCGACGGGGCGTTGGCGACCTGCTGGTCGAGCTTGAGCAGCTGCGCGGCCACGCCCTTGATGTCGCGGCGCAGGTGCTTGACCGCCTTGTCCACCTTGCTCTGGTTCTCCCCCGTCACCCAGGCGACGTAGCCCTGGGCGTAGCCGTTGGCGAGGTCCCTCGCGAGGTCGGGGTCGTCGGCGGTGACCCGCAGGCCGATCATGCTGGTGGCGTTGGCGCTCAGCACGTCGAGGGTGTAGTCGCCGCCCTCCACGTCGAGCTGCTTCTCGACCCGGGTAGCCAGGGTGTCGCTCTGGATCAGCCGCTGGCTGAAGTCGACCAGGCGGGCCTGGTCGATATTGGGCGAGGTGGTCGTGGTGAGGGCCTGCACACTGAGCGGCTGGCCGACCAGGACCTGGCTCTGCGCGGAGTAGGACGTGCCCTGGAGGAACAGTCGGCCGCCGGCCAGCGCGACACCGACCAGTGCGCACACCACCAGCAGCCGCCAGTGCCCGCGCACGCGCTGCATCACCCCGCCCGAGCTCATCTCGACGTACTTGCTCATGCCTCGGCTCCACCTGGTCAAGCCCGCCGGCGGCGGGTTCCAGACCGGTCAACGACGTTCTGCGGCAATGGGTACGCCGTGACCTTCACCGGCCCAGACCCGTTGTAGTGCCCGTGACCGACCGAGCCCTGAGCGGGACGCTGCTCGGCGCCGGCCTGTGCGCGGCGACGGCGCTGGGTGCCTTCGGGCCCGCGGCCCTGATGCTCGTGGTCTTCCCGCTCGCCGCCGTGGTCGCCGCCGGCTGGCTGCTGGTCACCCAGCGCTCCTATGCCTACCTCGGGTTCGCCGCGACGATGTGGCTGGTGGCTCCCGCGGTCCGGCGGATCGTCGACTGGCAGTCCACCTACCACGACTTCAGTCCCGTCAACGCCGTGCCCGCGCTGGTCAGCCTGATGGCCGTGCCCTGGGTCCTCCGGGCCCGCCGTCGCCTGCACCACGACGTGGCGTGGCTGTTCGTCCTGGCGACCGTGGTGATGGCCTACGCCCTGGCGGTGGGGGTGGTCAGGAACGGCGTCGTGTCGGCGGCCGCCGACGTCCCTCTCATCGTGGCCCCGCTGGTGCTCGGGCTCTTCGTGCTGATGGTGCCCGACGACGACGCCCGGGTGCGCGCCTTCGTCGCCGGGCTCGCGGTGTGGGGAGCGATCCTGCTCGGCGGCTACGCCGTGGTGCAGTTCCAGGTCCTGCCTCCCTGGGACGAGGCCTGGATGGTCGACTCCGGCACCGGCAACCTGGGTGAGCCCGTGGCCGGGGAGTTCCGCACGTTCAGCACCCTCGGCACCGCCAGCTACCTGGCGCAGGTGCTCTGCGCGATGCTCCTCGTCCTGGTCGCCGAGCGCCGGCTCCCCCTCCAGCTGGTCGCGGGCGGCGCCGCCCTCGCGGGCCTGGGGCTCACGCTCTCCCGCCAGGGGTGGCTCGCGCTGGTCGTGGGGCTGCTGGTACTGGTCGCGCTCCGCCGGCTGCGGGCGGTCCGGCTGCTCGCGCTGGCGGTCGTGCTCTTCGTCGTCCTCATGTCGACCGGCAGCCCGATCGTGGAGCGGATCACCGACCGGTTCGAGGAGACCCGCACCGAGGGGACCGAGGACACCAGCCTGGTCGACCGCTACTGGTTCCAGTACGCCGTCGCGCCGGACGCACTGCGCGACCTCGACGGGTCCGGGATGGGGGCGACGGGCCGGGCCGCGCTCGTCTCGGGCGGCTCGCACGTGACCGCGGCCCGCTACGTCAGCTTCGACTCCGGCGTCTTCGAGTCGCTGGTCCGCTACGGCTCGGTCGGCGGTCTCGCCCTGCTGGGCTCGCTGGTGGTCGTCGCCGTCCGGCTGGCGCGCCGGTCCCGGCGGGGGACGGTCTTCGACGCCGCGTGCGCGGCCGCGGTGTGCGCGCTGACCTTCGGGATGCTGTTCCAGGACACCCAGCGCGGCGCCTTCGGGGTCATGCTGTGGACGCTGCTCGCCGTCCAGGGCCGCGCCTCGGTGTCGGCCGCGGACTCAGCCCCCGAGCCGCAGGAGACCGCGTCGGGTGAGCTCGCCGAGCAGCCGGTCGGTCGCTGAGCCCTCGGCGGGTGCCAGCCCGATCCGTGCGACGGACCGGGCGCGCAGCTCGGCGAGGGCCGGGACGTCCTTGACCGCGTCGGGGACGAACGCCGCGCACTGCTCGGGGGTGAGCAGCTGGGGGCCGGGCAGCAGGTCGCCCAGGTTGTCGACGTTGAGGCCGCGGCTGCCACCGGCGTAGTCCTCGAGGTCGTTGAGCGCGAAGCCCAGCGGCCGGTCGAGGACCAGGAAGTCGGTCCAGACGCTGGAGGAGTCGGTCACCAGGGCCGCGGCCCGGCCCAGCAGCCGGTAGAGCAGCACGTCGGCGGCGTCGAGCTGGGCGTTGGTCACGCACCGGGCGCCGACGACGTCGTAGTGGTCGGCGTCCAGCGGGTGCGGCTTGACCACCACCTGCGCTCCGGTCGACTCGGCCCCGCGCACCAGCCCAGCGAGCATGTCGCGGGACGAGTACGCCGACGTCCCGGTCGTGTCGCTCCAGCCGGCCCGGGCGCCCACGGCCACGGACGACCGGAACGTCGGCATGTAGAGCACGAGCGGGCGGTCGGGCTCGAGGCCCAGCGCGCGCAGCTCGTCATCGGTGGCCGGCCGGCGCAGCTGGTCCCACCGCGGGTTGCCGGTCACCAGCAGCCGTTCGGGGGGCACGTCGAGGAAGTCGGCCTTGCGCTCCCCGAACACCCGGGCACCCGAGACGATCACCGTCGCCCGGGGCGGCAGGTTCGCCCGGTCGCGGAGGCCGGCCTTGGGCCCGTCGCCGTGCCACAGGTTGACCACCGGCTTGCGCCGGGGCGGCTCGGGGCTGAGGTAGAGCCCGTGGGTGACGAACGTCGTCCGGGCGGTCAGGTAGGTGGCGAAGCCCCGTGCCGAGCGCTTGGGCAGCACCCTCAGGCGGCCCGGCGGGGGCGTCATCGCCAGGGCCCGCGCGGCCTGGTCGGTCCCGAGCGACCCGGTCAGCCAGTCGACCCGCTGCCCCGGCTCCTGGAGCAGCCGGCGGATCACCTCGACCGCGTTGCCCTCGGTGTCGGGGAAGCCGGTCACCACGACGTGCGGGCGGGTCGGGGTCACCAGCCGGAGCACCCGGACCAGGGCGCGCAGCGCCACCTTCGGCTCGCGACGCCGCAGCAGCGCCCGCACCGGTCCCGTCGGGCTCACCGGCCCAGCCTGCCCGCGACCCGGGCGAGCTTGCCGCGCACCCAGTGCACGTCGTCGCGCTCGAGCACGAGCATCCGGCGGATCGGCAGCCCGGTGATCCGGCGGTAGGTGACCAGGGAGATGAGGCAGGCGACGCAGTACGCCGCCAGGGTGGCGACCGCGGCCCCCATCGCCCCCATGCTCGGGGTCAGGAGGACGAGCAGGCCGACGGTCACGGCCGCGGAGGTGACCTGGCTGACCGAGCGCTTGCCCGGATGGCCCTCGGCATAGATGCCGGCGGCGATCATCTGGTCGACGCAGAACGGGATGCTGGCCAGCACCAGCACCTGGGCGAGCCGCACCGAGGGCTCGAAGTCGGCACCGAAGAGCAGCATCATCACCGGCTCCGCGAGCACCACCCCGACCGCGGCGGCGCCGGCGACCAGGACCACCATCAGCCGTCCGGCCCGGGCGATGAGCTCCCGGTCGTCGCGGTGCGCGGACTCGGTGAAGAGCACGTTGCGCAGGGAGTTGACGACCATCCCGCTGATCTCGGCGAAGCTCACCGCCACGACGTAGTAGCCCAGCTGGCGTGGGGTCACGAGCGCCACGAGGACGACCTGGTCCAGCCTCCAGACCACCAGGTTGCCGACGACGGCGCCCCAGCCGCGCAGCCCGTAGGAGGCGAGGTGCCGGGTGAGGTGCGCGGTGGGTGGTTCGCCGGAGTCCACGACCCGCCGGCGCAGGAGCGCGGCGGCCAGGAACAGGCCGCCGGCCACCGAGCACAGCATGTGCCCCCAGACCGCCGCGGTCACGGTCAGCGACCCGGTCACCAGCAGCGCCACGAAGACGGCGAGCCGCAGCACCGGGGTCAGGACCCGCTCGACCGCCACCACGCCGTGCGCGCGCATGCCGACGAGGACGCCGCGCACCAGCAGCAGCCACATGGACACCGGCAGCAGCAGCACGACTGCGCGCAGCAACGGCACCAGGTGCGGGGCGTTGCGCAGGAACGCCGGCGCCACGACCCACACCAGGACGGCGGCGACGACGCCGTACGCCAGCGTGAGCTGGCCGGCGTTGCGCAGCACGCGCCGCGGGTGCTCCTTGAGCTTGGCGACGGCGTACGCCCCGGCCTCCGGCAGGCTCATGCTGGCGAGCGCGATGAGCACGAACATCGGCGCGACCACCGCGGCCATCTCGCCGCGGCCGTGGGCGCCGAGCTCGCGGGCCAGGATCGGGGCGGTGGCCAGCGAGGTGAGCGGGAGCACCGCGTTGGTGAGTCCCGTGTAGAGCAGCACCCGGACCAGCGAGTGCCTGGGCTCGGGCTGGGCGTCGCTCGGGGCAGGGGTGGGCGCCTCCGCTCCGCTCACCGTGCTGCTCACCTCCGCGCTCCTGGCTCTCGACGTCGTCAGCGTGTCGGTCGGACTTGGGACGGGTCAGGCCTGGACCGACGCGACCATGCCGTCGGGCATGGGCCGGAGGAACGACCGGACCGGGGCGGCGGTACGCGTCGGGAGCACCCGCTCGACCTCGCGCTGCAGCGCCGCCTCGAAGGACTGCAGCGAGAACCGCTTGCCGTGGCGGCGGATCGCGGCACGGTCCCACTCGGTGGCCAGGAGTGTCTCGATGCCGCCGCTGACCGCGCCGTGCTCCACGGCGTCGACGAAGACGGTGGTCAGCCCCTCCACGCTCGAGTCGAGGTAGCCACCGGCGCGGAGCAGCACCGACGGCAGGCCGAAGGCGTAGCCCTCGACGGGAGTCAGCCCGAAGTCCTCGTGGCTGAGGCCGATCAGGCCGGCAGCGTTCGCGTAGACCCACCGCAGCTGGGCGTCGGACAGGTCGCGGACGCCGACCACGTTGCTCGGCCACTCCCGATCGTCGGGCAGCCCGCCCACCACCACGAGCCGGGCATCGGGCAGGTCGGCGACCGTCTCGCACACGAGCCGGGTGTTCTTGTAGCCGCGCGGACGGCAGACGGTGAGCAGGAACCCGGGCTCCAGGCCGGGCACCGGCTCCCGGGCCCCGTTGGGGTCGATCGCGATCGGCGGGTGCAGCAGGCCGGCCTCGATGCCGTAGGCGTCCTCGATGCGGCGCTGCACGAGGGTCGAGTTGGCGAGGTACCTGGTGGCCGTGGCCGCGGCCTTCCGGTCCCAGCTGCGCAGGGACGGCTCGAGCGCCCGCAGGGCGAGGCGGGCGTGCCCGGGCAGCCCCATCGTGTAGTCCTCCTTGCAGTGCAGCCAGCGCGGAGGGGTGTGGCAGTAGACGACCTTGGGCGCGTCGGTCGGGAAGCCGTGCGCCCACCCGGAGCTGCTCACCAGCACGACGTCCGCGTCGTCGATGCGGTGGCCGGAGACCGCCGGCGCCAGCACGGGCAGCGCCCGCCGCGGGTCGTCGCGCAGCACCTTGAGCCGGTTGGGCCACACCGTCTCCACGTGGTGGTTGCGGAACTCCGGGAAGGTGGTGTCGGGGTCGTACAGCGTGGTGACGACCTTGGCGCCGGGGAAGGCGCCGAGCATCGCGAGCACGACCCGTTCGGCACCGCCCCGCTGGGTCAGGTAGTCGTGGGCGATCACCACCCGCGGGGCCGTCGAGGCCGATCCACTTCCGTCAAGACGTGCGAGCACGCTGCACTCCTCCGCTGAGCCCGAGGGCGGGGTCCGAGTCCCCGACGGGCGGTGGGAGTCCGTCAGGTGGCCGTCTCAACGGGCGGGTGAATCGCGGGTTACGCGCCAGTAGCCGAACGGGTTCCGGAGGGTGCTATCGGTCTAGACCGATGGCACCGGCTACCTGCGCGGCGGGCGCGGGGTGACCTTGACCTTCGCGGGGAGCGACCGGCCGACGGCGTTCACCGCGCGCACCTTGAACGTGTAGCGCTTGCCGTTCTTGAGCCGGAGGACCGTGAACCGGAGCCGGTCCGCGGGCACGACGACCACCTTGCGCGGGCCGGGCAGCCCACGGATGACGTACGCCGTCACGGGCGAGCCACCGTCGGTGGCCGGGCGCTTCCAGCGCAGGACGGCGGCGCGGTCCTTCGCCTTGCCCTTGAGCCGGGCCGGGGAGCCGGGCTCGGCCGGCGGCCGGATCCGCAGCGCGACGACCTCGCCGGCCATGCTCAGCGGGACCGAGGTGCCGGCGCCGCTCGCGACCGGAGCCGACCCGGCCGACGGCACGTGCACGGCGACCCGGGCCCGCTCGTCGAGCCGGACGGTCATCGCCCGCGGCGGCACCGTGCGCTGCTCCCCGGTCGAGGGGTTGTAGAGCGACTGGTCGCGCCAGAGCAGCAGCACGAACTCGCCGCTGCGCTTCTGAACCAGGACCTGCCGGAGGTCGGAGGTCGCCCCGTCGACCGTGTAGGCGAGCCGGCCCGGGCTGAACGCCGGGCCCGGGTCGGCCACCAGCCCGAGCAGGTTCTTCAGCGCCAGGTAGGCCGGCTTGGGGCTGAAGTCGTGGCGCAGCAGGCCGAACGCGGCCTCGTGGTCGGTGAGCCCCGGGTCGGCGCGCTCGTCGAGCAGCTCGTAGTTGTAGACCCGGGCGGTGCCGCGGAGGTAGTGCTCGAGCAGCAGCCGCGGCGCGTAGCTCCCGACCACCGGCTCCGGTGTCGGCCGGTGCCCGGAGGTGGTGTTGGTCGCGTTGTGGTAGCCGGACTCGGTGTACATCACCGGCTTGCCCGGGACCACGATCGCCTCGAGCTGGGTCAGCTCGTCGATCCCCCAGCTCGGTGGCCGGCCGCCGGGGTAGAGGTGGGCGTTGCCGTAGTCGGCGTACTGCCCGAGGTCGGCGATCTGGTCGAAGCCGGTGCGCATGCCCAGCGCCGGCGCCAGGACCGGGAGGTCGGCGGTCACCGGGTTGGCGTTCGCGGCCTCCCACAGCTGCTGCTGGTGGGTGCGCAGCTCGAGCACCCAGTCGACGGCGTGCTCGTCGAGGTTGTACTCGTTGGCGCCCTCCAGCGACTCCACCACGCCGGTCGGGAGCTCGGCGGCGATCGCCTCCACGAGCTTTTGCGGTGTCTGCCACGAGCCGGGCCGGCCCATGATCAGGTCGAAGCGGATCCCGGCCGAGGCGATCTGCCGCATCGCCGCGAACGACTGGGGCACGCTCAGGTTGAGGTTGTCGCGCACGTGCCGCACGCCGAGGTCGGTCAGCGCCTGCGTCACGCGCGCGGTGTCGGCGTACGGCGTGTCCAGGTAGGGCGTGTGGATGGCGACCCCGAACGAGTCCACGAGGCTGTCTGCCGGCCGGGCCTGCACCGCGGGCAGTGCCGCCGCGGCCGCGGTGGCTGACGGCGTCGTGGTCGGCGCCGGCGGGGCCGCCGCCGAGCCGGACAGCCCGATCAGAGCGGGCGCGGCGAGCAGTGCGGTGAGGGCGCCGGCGGCGCGGCGCCTGCGGGTCGGGACGGTACGGCGTGCGGGCATGGCAACCTCGAGGCGGGGGCGGGGCGGCATCACCGACCTAACGGCGGTCCGTGCCCGAGGTGACGCGCCACTTCTCGCCGCCGGTCACCTCGTCAACGACGCGACGGGCCGCGGGACACGCGCGCCGTCGCCTGGGCCGCGGGGGCCAGGGTGATGCGGACGGCCACGACGTCGCCGGTCAGGACCACCGGGACCGAGGTGCCGGTCGTCGTCGAGACCGCCGCGGACCCCGTGCTGGGCCGGTGCACTGCGACCGTGGACCGCTCCCCCAGCACCAGGTTGACGGTGGCCGGCGAGACCGGCACCGGCTGCCCGGTCGTGGGGTTGAAGATGGCCACGTCGCGCCACAGCAGGAGCACGAACTCGCCGTCCCGCTTCTGGAGCAGGACCTGCCGGGTGCCTGCGGGGGCACCGTCGACGCGGTAGCGCAGCTGGCCGGCCGCGAAGGCCGGACCAGGGTCGGCGGCCAGCGCGAGGAGGTTCTTCATCGCCGTGTAGGCCGGCTTGGGCGTGAAGTCGTGACGCAGCAGACCGAACCTCGCCTCGTGGTCGACCTGGTCGACGTCGGGGCGCTGGTCGAGCAGTTCGTACTGGTAGAAGCGCTGGGTTCCCCGCACGAAGTGCTCGAGGAGCATCCGGGGTGCGTAGCTGCCCACCACGGCCTCGGGTGTCGGCCGGTGCCCGGAGGTCGTGTTGGTCGCGTTGTGGTAGCCGCCCTCGGTGTAGACGACCGGCTTCCCGGGCACGACGACCTGCTCGGCCAGGGTCATCTGGTCGATGAGGTAGCTCGGCTGCCGGCCGCCCGGGTAGAGGTGGGCGTTGCCGTAGTCGGCGTACCGGCCGAGGTCGGCGAGCTGCTCGAACCCGGTCTTCATGCCCAGGGCCGGCGCCAGGACCGGGAGCTGGGCGGTGGTCGGCTCGGCCTTGGCCGCCTCCCACAGCTGCTGCTGGTGGGTGCGCAGCTCGGTGACCCAGTCGACCGCGCCGGCGAACAGGTTGTACTCGTTGGCGCCCTCGAGCGACTCCACGACGCCGGTCGGGAGCTCGGCGGCGAGCGTCTGGACGAGCAGGCTCGGGGTCTGCCAGGACCGCGGCCGTCCCATGATCAGGTTGAACCGGACGCCGGTCGACGCCACCTGTCGCATCGCGGGGAACGACTCGGGTGAGCTGAGGTTGAGGTTGTCGCGCACGTGCCGGACGCCCAGATCGCTCAGCGCCTGGCTGACCCGTGCGGTGTCCTGGTAGGGCCCCGTGTAGGTCAGGTGCGTGTTGACCCCGAAGGCGTCCACGAGGGAGTCGGCCGGGCGCGCCTGCACCGGCGCGATCACCGGGTCGGCGGCGGGGCCGGCCGCGGCGGCTCCGGTGGCGGGCGTGGTGGCCGCGCCGACGGCCAGCGGCATGGCCAGGGCGACCAGGACCACGGCGACGGCGAGCGAGCGGGTCCTGCCCCGGGTGGGCGCAAGGGTGCGCCCAGGAGCGGGCGCAGGGTCGGGCGAGGTGGAGCGAGACATGTCTGTTCCCCGTGGTCGTGCGTGATGGCGATGGATGGCAGGTCCTGCGGGGCGTGACATCGGTGGGTGTTCGGGACAGAGCACGAAGACCGACCGGAGGAGGCCCGAGATGCTGGGAAGCCAGCAGACCTCAACCTAGGTGCGACCTGCTGTCGGGACCATGACGAGTCCGGGCCAGCTTCGTGACGCCGGAACGGGCCACCGAGATCGACTGGTCTGGTCCACTCGGCAGTGCTCCGCCTGACCCATGTGGGCCAGCGCAACCACCGACCCCGTCGGTCAGCGCGGCCGGTGCCGCCGCAGGGCCAGCTCGAGACGGGCCCGGCGCGGCAGCCGGGCGAGCCGGGCCTGGTGCGCCTCCTGCCAGGCGCGCAGCCGGAGCAGCGCCTGCCAGGGCTGGCCGCTGACCGCCGCCGACCCGGCCCGCCAGGAGTTGGTGCGCCGCAGCCGGCCGTCGCCGCGCCGGAGCCGGGCCACCACGTCGGCGGTCGTCAGGCGCTGCGCGACCGGGGCGTACGGCGGCCAGATCTCCTCCTCCCAGGGGAAGGACCCCCAGGCCTGGGCCTCGTCGTCGGTCGGGTCGGTCCAGAACGCCCGGAGGACCGCCTCGACGGCCGGGCGCAGGTCGAGGTGCAGGGCGGCCTCGGTGAGGTGCGGCGCGACCAGCTCGGCGGCCCGGACCGCGACGGCCTGCATCTGCGGCAGCCCCCAGTCCAGGACCGGCTGGTTGTCCGGCGCCGCCAGCACGGGGCTCACCTGGTCGTCCTCGACCCGGTAGCCGACGGTGCGGCCCGTCGTCCCGGCGCACAGCATCTCGACCAGCAGGTTGGGCGCCGGGAAGCCCGGCCAGGCGCCGGGCTCCCGTTGCCGGTCGAAGAGCCACGGCGTGAGCCGGACGCCGTCCTCGGTCCGCGGGTCCGCCGCCGAGGGCAGCGTGCCGATGACGAGGTGCTCGGTCTGGCCGCCGTCCCCGCGGCGCACCAGGTGGTCGAACGCCGCCGCCGTACGCCCCTCCCAGCCGGCGTCCACCAGGGCGCTGGGGACGCCGTCGAGCAGGCCCTCCTGGCGCAGGTAGGCCAGGGTCTCGTCCGCGGTCCGCTCGGCGGCCGCGCGGACCACGTCGACCAGCGGCGGTGTCCTCAGCAGGCCGGCGAGGCGGTCGCGCTCCCCGGCCGACAGCGGGACGTCCTGGCGCGCCGGGTCGGTCAGCGGGTGACCCGTCAGCCCGTGGGCCGGCTCCGCGGTGAGGCCCACCCGGGCGAGCGCGGTGCGCGCGGTGAAGTCGCGGCGCGGGGTCGCCCACCGCTCGAGCATGACGTCGGAGGTCGCCGCGGCGCCGAAGATCCACGGCTGGCGGGACCCGTGCAGGTAGCGCAGCTCCAGCTCGGGGGCGACCACGCCCAGCACGTGGCGGGCGGCGTCGAGCATCACCGCACCGTCGCGGGCCACGAAGTAGAGCCGCTTGACGCCGCGCAGCCGGGCCTGGCCCGCCACCCAGAGGGCGTAGCCGACCAGCATCGGGGCGAAGGCGCCGGCGCTGACCCGGGCGACCGGTGCGGGGACCCCGGCTTCCTCCGCCTCGAGCCGGGCCAGCCGCGAGGCGCCCGCCAGCCAGGAGGTGACGCCGCCGGTGTCGACGGTGTGGGCCTCGAGGAGCCGCTCGTAGCGGGTGAGCTTGGCGCGCGGCTCCCACGAGGCCGACCAGCCCTCGACCCGGGCACCGGCGACGTCGCTGCGACGGTTGTCGCCGACGTGGTGGAAGACCTGCTCGTACTCGGCCCTGCCGAGGTGCGGCTCCAGCTCGCCGGCGACCGCCAGGAAGAACCCTCCGTCGGTCTTGCTGCACGGTCGCCCGGCCGAGGTGAACACCTGGTCGGCGGCGGTCGCCAGCCCGGCCCGCTCCAGGAGCTCGCGGACGAAGGACTCCGAGTGCGGGGTGTCGGACACGAAGACCACGAGGTCGGCCTCGGCCCTGGCCTCGGCCAGCATCTCCGCCGCACCCGGCACGGCCACGGTCAGCTCGCGCTCGAGGTCCTCCTCGACACGGGTCCACGTCTCGGCACGTTCGGGAGGCTCGTTGAGGGTGGCGGCGACGGCGTGGTGGACGTCGGTCAGGGTGGAGTACCGGCCGGTACTCCGGGTGAGCTCGCGCTCGGTACGCCGGCGGGCGGCCGCGAACGCGTGAGCCGGTGCCGCGAGGTCGCCGGCGGACGCGAGCCGGGCGGCGAGCAGGTCGAGCACCACCTCCGGGTCGCCGACCCGCCGGGTGAGGACCGTGTCGAAGACGTCGAACGAGCGGACCCGGTGCCGCACCGGCTCAGCGGGCATGGGCCACCGCCCGGGTCGCGACGAACAGGTCGCCCTCGAAGATCCCGAGCTCGGGCCGGTGGACCGGGGCGAACGACGCGCGCAGCCCGGTCCGCTCCAGGTCGCCGACCAGGTCGCGGCCGAACACCCGGTAGGCCTTGATCCCCGCCTCCCGGATCATCGGGTCGCCGTGAACGTGGGGCGGGCTGACCAGCTCCTCGTCGGTCTCCGGGTCGATCAGCACCCACGTCTCGGTCAGCTCGGCGTCGTACGGGACCGTGAAGAGGTAGACCCCGTCGTCCTCGAGGCAGCGGGCGATCTCGCGGTGGGCGGTGTCGACGTGCCGGACGTGCTCCATCACCTCGGAGGTGATGACGACGTCGAAGTGCCGGTCGGGGAACGGCATCCGCTCGAGGTCGACGTTGAGCATCCGGTCGTCGTCGAGGCGCTCGCCGTTCTCCTTGCCGGGGAGGTAGAGGGACCGGACGAGCCCCGGGTGGGCCTGGAGCCGGCGGGCGATCCGGCTGTGCGCGTCGGTGTCGAGGATCCGCAGGTCCGCCGGGATCCGGCCGACGAGCTCGTCGACGGTCTCGGCGTCGATGCCGCGGTCCCGCAGGACGTCGAGGAGGCCGGCGGCGAGCACCCGGTCACGCATCTTGGCGTGGCAGCCCCGGCACCGAAGCGTCTCCCGCAGCGGACGGATGTGGTGGCGGGCGAACGTCGCGAGGTCGGGCAGGTCGTAGCGCAGCGTCCCCACGTGGCCGCAGATGTTGCAGGTCGCCTCGGTACGCCGGTAGCGGCCCCACTCCCGGAGGTTGTGCAGGTTGACCCGGGCCCGGAGCGCACGCGGGTCGCGGACCCCCGACGCGAGCAGCCGCAGGGCCAGGCGCCGGGTCGAGAACGGCGGCGCGACGCGACCGAGCATGATCCCCCTCCTCTCCCACCAGCAGACCCTCGCCCGCACCAACTGGCCAGCTCCGGGCAGGTCACGGGCCACCCGGCGCGCTGGTCTGGACCGCCCGCGCCAGCGCCGGCGTGACCTCGACGCCCTCGCCGCGTTGTCGCGGGCATGAGCAGCCGAGCCGTGCTGATGGCGGCGCTCCACCGGCGGGTGCCGGCCGGGAGCGCGGGCTGGATCGCCCGCGCCGCCGGGCGGCGGGACGCCCGCAACCCGCAGGCGATGGAGCGGGCCAGGGCGAGCATGCGGCTGCTGCTCGACCAGGCCCGGCCGGACGCGGACTTCGACGACCTGGCCCGCCGCTACCTGGTGCAGGTCCGGTGGCTCAACGAGGCGCGGTGGCACCTGCGGCTGTCCCGGCCGCTGCCGGTGCAGGGGCTCGACCGGCTGAGGTCGGTCGACGGCGGCGTGCTGGTGCACCTGGTCCACCACGGGCCGTTCCTGATGATCGGCCCGTCGCTGGCCCAGTCCGGCCGGGAGGTCCACGTCGTGGCCGACCCCGGGCTCTGCGCGCCGGACCGCAAGCCGTGGCAGGCGCAGACGCACGCGGTCGCCTCCCAGGGCTGCCGGCTCTTCAGCGCCGAGGAGGGCTCGGCCGGCGTCCGGGACCGGCTGGCCCGCGGGCTGGTGGTCGCCGCGGCCACCGACGTACCCGGGCACACCCCGGTGACGTTCCTCGGCAAGCGGCTGGTGGGCTCCTCGGGCGCGGTCCGGGTCGCCTACACCTCCGGCGTACCCGTCATCTCCGCGTCGGTCCACCGCGACGCCGAGGGCCGGCCCACCTACCGGCTGAGCGAGCCGCTGCGGCCCGCCGACTTCGCGAGCGCCGAGGCCATGCTCCAGGAGCTGCTGCGGCTGCAGGAGCCCGCGGTGCTGGCCTGGCCCGAGGCCTACTACGACCCGCTCACCAAGTGGCACCAGGAGACGCCCGAGATGGCGTGAGCCGTCAGGCCGCGGACGTCGACCCCTGCTCGGCGGGCGTCCCCCACTTGCTGCGCGGCTCCTCGTACGCCGCCGGCCAGGCCAGCACCGCGGGCTCGTGCCGCGCGAGCATCGCGCGCAGCAGCGCGTGCGGGTCGGCGAACCGGTCCGGCGTCAGCGGCTCGTGCACGCGGAAGCAGGGCTCCCCGGACTCGTCCCGGTGGCTCGTCACGACCAGCACCGGCCGGTCCGTCTCGTGGGCCAGCCGGGCCGCGCCGAACGTGCCCAGCAGCTCGCGCCCCAGGAACGTCACCGGCGTGCTGCCCGGCATGTCGGTGGCCAGCGACACCAGCTGCCCGTCGGCGAGCCGGCGGCGCACGCCGTCGGAGCCCTCCTCGGACGAGAACACCGAGCAGCCGCGCTCGGTGATCAGCCGGTGCTGGTGCAGGTGCGGCGGCACCCGGTCGGCGAAGAACCAGGGCGCCATCATCATGTGCAGGTGCTGGCCGTGCCGGGCCAGGGACAGCCCGAGCCGCTCGAACGGCCCGTGGTGCAGGAAGTTCACGACCGCGCCGGCGTGGCCGGCCGCCAGGTGCTCGACCCCCTCCATGCGCACCGCCGGGAGGAACCGGTCGTGGTGCCACCGGGTCTCGATCCGCCAGCGGTTCCAGGCGACGTACTCCCGGGCGAGCGCGTCCAGGTCGGCGTGCGGCCGGGCCTGGCCGACGAGGAACTCCATGTGCGCCCGCGCCTGCGCCAGCACCCGCGGGCTGCGCAGGTCCCGGGCGGTCCGCAGCCGGACCAGCGGCGGGATCGCCGCGGCCGGGACGTGGGCGCGCACCCGGGCGGCGAGCACGGCGCGGCGGCGTACGTCCATCCCCGGACCGGCCATCGCCACCACCCCCCTCGTC
>NZ_JAEMSS010000226.1 GCF_016462705.1 Nocardioides sp.
AGGTGGTGATGGTGCCGCCCTTGCGGGTGACGTAGACGCTGGCGCCGAAGGTCTCCCGGCCGGGGTGCTCGAAGACGATGTCGATGTCCTCGCCGCCGGTGAGCTCACGGATCTTGGCACCGAAGCGCTTCCACTCCTTCGGGTCCTGGGTGTGCTCGTCCTTCCAGAACTGGTAGCCCTCCTCGGCGCGGTTGATGATCAGCTCGGCGCCCATCGAGCGGGCGATCTCGGCCTTGTCGTCGCTGGAGACCACGCAGACGGGGGTGGCGCCGCCGTTGAGGGCGTACTGGGTGGCGAAGCCGCCCAGGCCGCCGGAGGCGCCCCAGATCAGGACGTTGTCGCCCTGCTTCATGTCGCCGCCGTTCTTGCTGACCAGCTGGCGGTACGCCGTGCAGTTGACCAGGCCCGGGGAGGCGGCCTCCTCCCAGGTCAGGTGCGCCGGCTTGGGCATCAGTTGGTTGGCCTTGACCAGCGCGATCTGCGCGAGCCCGCCGAAGTTGGTCTCGAAGCCCCAGATCCGCTGCTGCGGGTCGAGCATCGTGTCGTCGTGGCCGTCGGGGTCCTCCAGCTCGACGCTGAGGCAGTGGGCCACGACCTCGGTGCCGGGCTTCCACTTGGTCACGCCGGGGCCGGTCTGCAGCACGACGCCGGCCAGGTCGGAGCCGACCACGTGGTAGGGCAGATCGTGCCGCTTGGTCAGGTCGGACAGGCGGCCGTACCGCTCGAGGAACCCGAACGTGGAGACCGGCTCGAAGATCGAGGTCCACACGGTGTTGTAGTTGATCGCGCTCGCCATGACCGCGACCAGCGCCTCGCCCGGTCCGAGCTCGGGGAGCGCCACGTCCTCGACGTGCAGGGACTTGCGCGGGTCCTTCTCCTTGGAGGGGATGCCTTCGAACATGTCCACCTCGTCCTTGCGGACCAGCGCGGCCCGGTAGGACTCGGGGATCTGCAGGTTGGCGAAGTCTTCGGTGGAGGTGTCGCCGGCCAGGATGGCGTCAAGGATCTGCTGCATGGTTGCGGAGGTTACCTGTCAGTAATAGAAGGAATCGACCGAGTGTGACTCAGTTCGCGGGTTGGACCAGCTCGACCAGCACCCCGCCGGCGTCCTTGGGGTGGATGAAGTTGACCCGCGAGTCCGAGGTGCCGCGCTTCGGGGCGTCATACAGCAGGCGGACCCCCCGCTCCCGGAGGACGGCGCTCACCGCGTCGAGGTCGGTGACCCGGTAGGCCATCTGCTGCACGCCTGGTCCGGACCGGTCGAGGAACTTCGCGATCGTCGACGACTCGTCGAGGGGCGCGAGGAGCTGGATGTGGGACCCGGAGTCGCCCACCGCCATCATCGCCTCGCGGACGCCCTGCTCCTCGTTGACCTCCTGGTGGGCCAGGCGCATCCCGAAGGTGCTCTCGTAGAAGGAGATGGCCTCGTCGAGGTCGGCCACGGCGATGCCGACGTGGTCGATCGCGGTGAAGAGGTGGTCGGGGATGCCGAGGGCCGGAGTGTCCGAGGTCATGCTGGGCATGGTTACAGAGCGCTAACCAGCGAAGTAAGGTCGAAGCCGTCATCCGTGGCGAGGTCTTCGTCACGTCGAGGCCAGAACTCGCTGGAGGATCGCTCATGTCCGACAACCCGTCCGTCATCGTCGCCGGGGCCCGCACCCCGATCGGGCGCCTCCTCGGCGGCCTCAAGGACCTCACCGCCGCCGACCTCGGTGGGGTGGCCATCAAGGGTGCCCTCGAGAAGGCCGGCGTCTCGGCCGAGCAGGTCGACTACGTGATCATGGGCCAGGTCATCCTGGCCGGGGCGGGGCAGAACCCGGCCCGCACGGCCGCGGTGGCCGCCGGCATCCCCATGGACGTCCCGTCGATCACGATCAACAAGGTGTGCCTCTCCGGGCTGAACTCGATCGCGATGGCCGACCAGCTGATCCGCGCCGGTGAGGTCGACGTCGTCGTCGCGGGGGGCATGGAGTCGATGACCAACGCCCCGCACTTCCTTCCCAAGTCCCGTGAGGGCATGAAGTTCGGCGACGTGAAGCTCGTGGACTCCATGGCCTACGACGCGCTCTACGACCAGGTCACCGCCCAGGCGATGGGGATGCTGACCGAGGAGATCAACGGGGCCGCGCAGAACCTCACCCGCGACGAGCAGGACCAGTTCGCCGCGCTGTCGCACCAGAAGGCGGCGGAGGCGTGGAAGAACGGCGTCTTCGACGACGAGGTCGTTCCGGTGGCCGTCCCCCAGCGCAAGGGCGACCCGGTCATGGTGACCACCGACGAGGGCGTGCGCGGTGACACCACGGTGGAGTCGCTCGGCAAGCTGCGCCCCGCGTTCAGCAAGGAGGGGACCATCACCGCCGGCTCCTCGTCGCAGATCTCCGACGGCGCCGCCGCGGTCGTGGTGATGAGCAAGGCCAAGGCCGAGGAGCTCGGGCTGGAGTGGCTGGCCGAGATCGGTGCGCACGGCATGGTCGCCGGCCCCGACTCGAGCCTGCAGCTGCAGCCGGCCAACGCCACGTCGCTGGCCTGCAAGAAGGAGGGCATCTCGCCCGCCGACCTCGACCTGGTCGAGTTCAACGAGGCCTTCGCCGCCGTCGGCATCTCGTCGGCGCGCGAGCTCGGCCTCCCGGACGACAAGGTCAACGTCAACGGTGGCGCGATCGCCCTGGGCCACCCGGTCGGCATGTCCGGCACCCGGGTCGTGCTGCACCTCGCCCTGGAGCTCAAGCGTCGCGGTGGTGGCATCGGTGCCGCCGCCCTGTGCGGTGGCGGCGGCCAGGGCGACGCCCTGATCGTGAAGGTTCCCTCTGCCTGAGCGCGGGCCCGAGGTCGACGACCTCGTCGCCCGGGCCCGCGACGGTGAGGCCCGGGCGGTCGCCCGCCTGGTCTCGCTGGTCGAGGGCGGGTCACCCCAGCTGCGTGCGGTGATGGCCGCGCTGGCGCCGTACGCCGGCCACGCCCACGTCGTGGGGCTCACCGGCTCCCCGGGGGTGGGCAAGTCCACGGCGACCAGCGCGCTGGTCAGGGTGCTCCGCGCCGAGGGCAAGCGGGTCGGCGTGCTGGCGGTGGACCCCTCGTCGCCGTTCTCCGGGGGCGCGCTGCTCGGCGACCGGGTCCGGATGGGTGACCACTCGCTCGACGAGGGCGTCTACATCAGGTCGATGGCCTCGCGCGGCCACCTGGGCGGGCTGGCGTGGACGACGCCCCAGGCACTGCGGGTGCTGGATGCGGCCGGGTTCGACGTGGTCCTGGTCGAGACCGTCGGCGTCGGCCAGAGCGAGGTCGAGGTCGCCGGCCTGGCCGACACCACCGTGGTCCTGCTGGCCCCCGGGATGGGCGACGGCATCCAGGCGGCGAAGGCGGGCATCCTGGAGATCGGCGACGTCTTCGTCGTCAACAAGGCCGACCGCGAGGGCGCCGACCAGACCCGTCGCGACCTGCGGTCGATGATCAACCTCTCCGAGCGCCGCGACGGCGCCTGGAAGCCGCCGATCGTCAGCACCGTGGCCCGCGCCGGGACCGGGTTCGACGAGCTGGCAGCGTCCTTGGCCGAGCACCGGGCCTGGCTCGGGGAGACGGGTGAGCTGACCCGGCGCCGCGTCAAGCGGGCCCGCGACGAGATCGAGGCGATCGCGCTCACCGCCCTGCGCACCCGGTGGGGGCAGGTCGGCCGGAACGCCGACCTCGACGACCTGGCCGCCTCGGTGGCGGCCGGGGAGTCCGACCCGTACGCCGCCGCCGACCGGCTCCTGGCAGGGCTCGAGACGTAGCCAGGTCCACGTCGCGTCCGAGGGCGACGACCGGCCACCTGCGCCTAGCCCATCGACTTCTGCCCGTCCAGCGACTCCCGGATGATGTCGGCGTGGCCGGCGTGCTGGGCTGTCTCGGCCACGATGTGCAGGAAGACCCGGCGGGCGGACCAGCGCGCGCCGGGCGGGTTCCACGGGGCGGCGGGCAGCTCGTGCCCGGCGGCCAGGTCGACCGAGCCGACGAGCGCGTCGGTGGCGGCGGCCGCCTCGGCGTAGTCGTCGAGCAGCTCGGCCAGAGAGGCGTCCTGCATCTGGAAGCTCGCGGCGTGCTCCAGGATCTCCGGGGGCGGGTTGCCCCAGTCGACGTTCTCCCAGTCGACGGTGTTCTCCCCGGGCCCGTCGAGGACGAACCGGGCCCACTGCCGCTCCACCTTCGTCACGTGCTTGACCAGCCCGCCGAGCGTCAGCTCGCTGGCCGTGGTGCGGGTGGCGGCCTGCTCGTCGGTCAGGCCCTGGACGGTGAACCGGAACAGCTCCCGGTGCTTGCGCAGGGCGTCGAGGATGTCGGTGCGTTCGCTGGAGGTCATGCCGAGGACACTAGGGAGGCATCAGGTCAGATCCTGACCGCAACTAGATTCCCTCGCATGACCATCGCGAGCGGACCGGTCACCCAGATCTGCTGGGTCACCGGCGACATCGAAGCGACCGAGCGACTGCTGAGCGACCAGTTCGGCGTGCGGGCCTGGACCCGGATCCCCGACGTCGAGTTCGGGCCGGAGACCACCACGCTGCGCGGGGCGCCGGTGCGGTTCACGGCGCACATCTCGCTCGGGTACGCCGGCGACCTCCAGCTGGAGCTCATCCAGCCCGTCGACGGCCCGACGATCCACGCCGAGTTCCTCGCCGAGCGCGGTCCCGGGCTGCACCACGTGTGCTTCGAGGTCGACGACGTGGACACCGCCTGTGCCGCCGCCGAGGCAGCGGGGCTGCCGGTGCTGATGCGCGGGTCGATGATGGACGGCGAGATCGAGTTCGCGTACGTCGACGGGTCGGCCGGCGGGGCGCCGTACGTCGAGCTGGCCCGGGTCGGCCCGCAGATGCAGGCGTTCTACGCGGCGGTCAAGGAGCAGTCGACCCGCCCGAGCTGACCGTGAGGGCGCGCCTCCCCCGGAACGGGTGTGGCTGTTGGTACGAATGGGGTGTACCCCTGTGCGCCCCCGCACGCCCTGGAGAGGAAGCGACGCGATGAAGAAGGCCGTGCCGTTCCTGATCGTGCTGTTCATCGGCTACTACGTGCTGCAGGACCCCTCGGGGGCCGCGGCCCAGGCCGGTGACGCCGCCGGCGGCCTGTGGGGCCTGACCACCCAGCTCTTCGACGCCTTGATCGACTTCTTCGACGCGCTCTGAGCCGGGCTGACATGACGACCGGGCTCCTGGCCTCCATCACCGAGCCGAACATCGGCCGCCACCTCCTGCGCGAGGAGGGCGAGGTCGTCGTGGACGAGGTCCGCCGCCACTGGGTGGCCTACGTGCGGCCGGTCGTGGAGGCGTGGCTGGCGCTGGTCCTGCTCGCCGTCGGCGCGTTCGGCGTCGACATGGACGCCGGCTGGGTCTTCATCGTGCCCGCCCTGGCGCTGCTGGCGCATGCCGCCTGGGTCTTCGTCCGCGAACGCCGGGAGTGCTTCGTGATCACCAACATGCGGGTGTTCCGGCTGCACGGCGTGCTGGTCTACCACCTGGCCACCATGCCGTTGAGCCGCATCCTGGACATCAGCGTGACCAAGCCGCTGCACGGCCGGATCCTCGGCTTCGGGCACTTCGTCTTCGAGTCGGCCGCCCAGGAGCAGGGGCTGAAGGAGATCAGGTACGTCGCCCGCGCGGACGAGCGGGACCTCACGATCCAGCGGGTCGTGCAGCGTTCGGGCCTGCGCGGTCCCCGGG
>NZ_JAEMSS010000227.1 GCF_016462705.1 Nocardioides sp.
CCCGGCCCGCGGCCCGGATCAGGAAGACCCGGTCGAAGCGCTGCTCGTAGGCCGCGTTGCCGGCGGCCAGCCGGGCGGCGGTGTCCCCCGCGCTCGGGTCGACCCCGGACTGCTCCTGCCGGCTCTGGGCGCCGCCGCGCTCGCCGATGCGGGGGTGCCCGGCCAGCGCCTGGTCGAGCTCCTCGTCGGTGAGCTCACGGGCGGCAGCGTCGGCGGCGGCGAGGAGTGCCTCGCGGTCGGCGTAGGGCTGGCCGGCGAGCACGTCGTCGGCGAACCGGGGCACCGACAGGCAGCCCAGCAGCACCTCGCGCGTGGTCTCGGTCATGACCGCGTGCCCCTCACACGAACCCCGGCACGTGCAGCCAGGCGTCGCCCGCCGGCGGCGCGTCGTCGCGGGTCACCTGGGCCTCGATCAGGCCGTAGGGCCGGTCCGCGGCGACGAACACCTCGCCGTCGTTGGTGAGCCCCTCGACGTCGAACCCCGTGAAGTCGACGAGGAAGTGGTGCTTGTTGGGGGCCGAGAACCGGATCTCCGCGATCCCCGGGTGGTCGCCGAGCACGGCGGTCCCCATCGCGTGCAGGGTCTCCTGCAGCGCCCGCGAGTAGGTCCCGGCGAAGGTCTCCAGCACGCGAGCCAGCACGGCGTCGTACGACGCGTTCCAGTCCGTGGCGTCGAGGTCGGTGGTCGCGTGTCTCCACCTGGCCTCCAGCGAGGTGGCGAGGATCCGGTCGTCGGCCTCCTGCAGCGTCGTGAACTCGTCCTCGAGGAAGCCCTTGAACTCCGAGTCGGTCGAGTTGAGCAGCACGAGGTCCCGGACACCGGAGAGGACGTGGCTCTCGTCCCGGCCGACCGTGACGACGGCCGTGCGCACCGCGCCGCCGCGCCTGACGAACGAGTGGTCGCCGATCCGGTCCCAGGCGTACTCCTCGACCCGCACCTGCGCCGCGCTCGCCGCCGGCGTGGCCTCGAGGAGCCGGCGGCCGAGCGCGAGCGCGTAGTCCTCCGGGGAGGTGATCCCGTGCAGCTTGGCGTAGGCGAACGCGGTGTTCTTCTGGGTGTCGGTCGGCAGCACCTGGGACTGGTCCCCGGCCGTGTGCGCCCCGGAGAAGTCACCGCGCAGCGACGTGGACACGTTGAGGTCGCGGATCTCGTGGACCGGCGTGTCCCGGACGATCCGCACGACGCGGCTCTCCGCCTTGCCGTACTGGTTCACACCTAGCACCGTGGCCATCCGTCGACCCTAATGCCCTGCACCCGCGGCACTCGGTCACCCCCGCCACCACCCGAGGTCGTTCGACCCTGGCCGGCGCGACGCGCGCGGAGGAGGATTCGAGCATCCAGCGACGCCGATCCGGGAGGCCGGTCATGACACGGAGCCGTCGTTCCCTCCACCTGTCCTGCGGGGTGATCCTCGCCGCGGCGCTGATGCTCGCCGGCTGCGGCACCGACGATGACGACCCGGACGCCCCGGACCCGACGCCCACCGTCAGCTCCGAGGCTCCGTCGACGACCGCACCGACGACCATGACCGGCGTCTACTACGTCGTCGACACCCGGACCGGGGTGCGACTCGCGCGCGAGCTGCGCGACGTGGCCGAGGACCGGGCGCCCGAGGCGGCGGTCGCAGCCATGATCGAGGGAGCCGTCGACCCCGACTACGCGACGACCTGGAACCCCGCGACCGAGGTCCTGGACGTGTCCGAGGAGAGCGGTGGGATCACCGTCGACCTGTCGGACGACGCCAGGACGGCGAACGTGGGGTCCGAGGGCGCGGCCCGGATGGTGCAGCAGCTCGTCTACACGGTCACCGAGGCGCTCGACGAGGACGCCGGGGTGACGCTGCTCATCGAGGGCGAGCCGGCGGGAGAGCTGTGGGGAGTCGTCAGCTGGGACGAGCCGGTCGGCCGGGCCGACCCACTGGACGTCCGCGTCCTGGTCCAGATCGACTCTCCGCAGGAGGGCCTCGTCACCTCCTCGCCGCTGCGCATCGAGGGTGAGGCGGCGGTGTTCGAGGCGACCCTCGGCTGGCGCGTGCTCGACGCCGACGGCCAGGAGGTGCAGGCCGGCTTCACGACGACGGAGGAGGGGCAGACCTTCGCCCCGTTCGCGTTCCCCGTGGAGCTCGAGCCAGGCACCTACAGCGTCGAGATCACCGAGGACGACCCGTCGGGCGGCGAGGGCGGCACCCCGATGACCGACACCCGCACCGTCATCATCGAGTGACCGGCTGTTCCGCGGGACCGCCGGACGGTGGGCGGAGGAAGCCGGGGAGGTCGAGGTCGCGGACCTCGTCGGCGTCGACGGCCCCGCAGTCCAGGCCGCGGAGCACGTAGCTGCCGAGGGCACGGGCCGTGGCCGGCTCGTCGGCGATCCCGCCGTGGCTCGAGCGGTGCGCGTAGGCCTCGAGCCGGTCGAGCGCGCCGGTCAGGCCCTCGCGGTAGAACGCGTACGTCGCGGCGTACCGGGTCGGCAGCTGGGCCGGGTGCAGGTCCCAGCCCTGGTAGTAGCCGCGCTCGAGGCCGCGTCGGACGAGCCGGTGGTGCTCGGCCCAGCCGGCGACGACCGTGTCGTGGTCGCCGACGGGCAGCCTGTTGGTCGAGCCGTCGGAGAGGCGGACGCCCGTGCCCGCGGCCGCGGCCTGCATGACCAGCTTGGCGTGGTCGGCGGCCGGGTGCGCGAGGGACTGGTGGCCCGCGACGATCCCCACGAACGCCGAGTAGTCGTAGGTCCCGTAGTGCAGTCCGGTCAGCCGCTCTCCGCCGGCGTGGACCATCTTCGCGACGAGCGCGGTGCCGTCCGGGCCGAGGATCGACTGCGGGGTCTCGACCTGCACCTCGAACCGGAGGTCGAGGGTCTCGGCCACGTGCACCATCGCCTCGACCTGGTCGACGCTGGTGACCTTGGGCAGCGTGACCACCCACCCGTCGAGAGTGCCGCCGCCGTCGCGGAGCGTGGCGACGTACGCCGTCAGGGTGCGGATCGCCCGGCCGCGCGTGGCCGCCTCGAAGCACTTGACCCGGATCCCCCCGAACGGCGCGGCCGTGCCGGCCAGCCGGGTCTCCGCCAGCGCCAGCGCCGCCCGTTCGACGTCGAGCGTCTCGTCCTCGTCGGACTTCCCGACGTAGCCGTCCTCGAAGTCGATGCGCAGGTCCTCCACCGGCTCGCGCCCCAGCTTGGCCCGGACCCGGGCGACGATGTCGTCGTCGGCGACCAGCTCGGCGAACGCGTCCGCGTGCTCGTCGAGCACGGCGAGCGCGGCGGCGCCGTACGCCGGCACGAGACCCGCGTCGTAGCGGTCCGCCGGCACGTAGACGGTGTGCACCGGCTGCCGCCCCGGCCGCTCGCCGGGGTACTGCGCGGCCAGCGCGGCGTCGGCGGGCGCCAGCCGCTCGTCCAGCTCGGCGGTCAGGCGCGCGGCGAGGTCGGACACTCCCCCATCCAACTACAGTCCGCCCACCCGTCGGCCCGGGGCGCTGTCGGTGCCGTGAGCAAGACTTGGCGGCATGCCCACGCCCGCCGACGCGCTGAGCCGGTTCAGCGCGCCCACCCGGACGTGGTTCGCGGCGGCGTTCGCTGAGCCGACGCCGGCGCAGGCGGGCGCGTGGGAGGCGATCGGGGCCGGCAGGCACGCCCTGGTGGTGGCGCCCACCGGCTCCGGCAAGACGCTGAGCGCGTTCCTGTGGGGCATCGACCGCCTGCTGACCGAGGACCGCCCGAAGGACCGGACGAAGCGCACCCGGGTGCTTTACGTCAGCCCGCTCAAGGCGCTGGCGGTGGACGTCGAGCGCAACCTCCGCTCACCGCTGGTTGGGATCCGCAACACCGCCGAACGGCTCGGGCTGAAGGCACCCGACGTCACCGTCGGCGTGCGCTCCGGCGACACCCTCGCGGCCGACCGGCGCAAGCTGGTGACGTCACCGCCCGACGTCCTGATCACCACCCCCGAGTCCCTCTTCCTGATGCTCACCAGCCAGGCCCGCGAGTCGCTGCGCGGCGTCGGGACGGTGATCGTCGACGAGGTGCACGCGGTCGCCGGCACCAAGCGCGGGGCCCACCTGGCGATCAGCCTGGAGCGTCTCGACGCACTTCTCGACGCGCCCGCGCAGCGGATCGGCCTCAGCGCGACGGTCCGCCCGCTCGAGGAGGTCGCCCGGTTCCTCGGCGGCCACGCCCCGGTCGAGATCGTCGCCCCGCCCAGCAGGAAGGAGTGGGACCTCAAGGTCGTCGTGCCCGTCGAGGACATGACCCAGCC
This sequence comes from Nocardioides sp., assembly GCF_016462705.1. GTDB lineage: Bacteria > Actinomycetota > Actinomycetes > Propionibacteriales > Nocardioidaceae > Nocardioides. The sequence goes on from NZ_JAEMSS010000227.1 coordinate 4,254, forward strand.
CAACCAGTACGACGAGGACGCGGACGACGGCGAACGCAGCCAGTCCATCTGGCCGCACGTCGAGGAGTCGGTCGTCGACCTGATCGAGCAGCACCACAGCACGATCGTCTTCGCCAACTCGCGCCGGCTGTCCGAGCGGCTCACGGCGCGGCTCAACGAGATCGCGACGACCCGGGCGGGCGAGGCGCTGGAGCGGCACCCGGCGTCCCCGGCCGAGGTCATGGCGCAGTCCGGTGCCAGCCTCGGTGCCGAGACCGTGATCGCCAAGGCCCACCACGGCTCGGTGAGCAAGGAGCAGCGCGCCCTCATCGAGGACGACCTCAAGCGCGGCCGGCTCCCCGCCGTCGTGGCCACCAGCAGCCTCGAGCTCGGCATCGACATGGGTGCCGTCGACCTCGTGGTCCAGATCGAGTCACCGCCGAGCGTGGCCAGTGCCCTGCAGCGCGTCGGCCGGGCCGGCCACCAGGTCGGCGAGGTGAGCCGCGGCGTGCTCTACCCCAAGCACCGGGGCGACCTCGCCCAGACCGCGGTGGCGGTCCAGCGGATGCGCACCGGTGCGATCGAGAGCCTCCGGATCCCCAGCAACCCCCTCGACGTCCTCGCCCAGCAGGTCGTCGCCACCGTCGCTCTCGAGCCCTGGCTCGTCGACGACCTCTACGACCTGGTCCGCAGGACGGCGCCGTTCGCGACCCTCCCCCGGGCGGCGTACGACGCCACGCTCGACCTGCTCGCCGGCCGCTACCCCTCCGACGAGTTCGCGGAGCTCCGGCCGCGGGTCGTCTGGGACCGGGTCACCGGCACCCTGACCGCCCGGCCGGGTGCCCAGCGGCTGGCCGTGACCAGCGGCGGCACCATCCCCGACCGCGGGCTCTTCGGTGTCTTCCTCGTCGGCGAGGGCACCGGACGGCGAGTCGGAGAGCTCGACGAGGAGATGGTCTACGAGTCCCGGGTCGGCGACATCTTCGCGCTCGGCGCGACCAGCTGGCGGATCGAGGACATCACCCACGACCGGGTCCTGGTGACGCCGGCCCCCGGGATCCCCGGCCGGCTGCCGTTCTGGAAGGGCGACACCTTGGGCCGCCCGGCCGAGCTGGGGCAGGCGATCGGCGCGTTCACCCGCGAGCTCGGCGCGCTGCCGCGCCGAGCGGCCGTGGCGGAGGCCGAGAAGCACGGCCTCGACGCCTGGGCGGCCGGCAACCTCGTCTCCTACCTCCACGAGCAGCTCGAGGCCACCAACGTGCTGCCCAGCGACACGACGCTGCTGGTCGAGCGGTTCCGCGACGAGCTGGGTGACTGGCGGCTGGTGCTGCACTCGCCCTACGGCACCCCGGTCCACGCGCCCTGGGCACTGGCCATCAACGCGCGGCTGCGGGAGCGCTACGGCGTCGACGGCCAGGCGATGGCCTCCGACGACGGCATCGTCATC
>NZ_JAEMSS010000228.1 GCF_016462705.1 Nocardioides sp.
TGCTGGCCCCGGTGACCACGGTGGCCGGCGCGACGGCGCTGGCCCTCCTCGCCCGCGTGGTGCACGCCGGCGCGGACGGGCTGATGGCCGCGGGCTGGTGGGCGCTCGCCCGCCGGAGGTCCGCCGTTCCGAAACCGTAAGGGTTGCCCGGCCCACCGGTCCCCATACTCGGGAGCATGAAGCGGGTGGTGCTGTGGCTGGTGCTGGGGCTGGCGCTGGTGGCGGTCGTGATCGGTGCCGCGCTGTTCCAGCCGTGGCGGCTGTTCACCGACAGCACCGTCGACGAGGCCGCGCCGACCAGCAGCCTCACGCCGAGCGCGAGCCCGACGACCGAGGTCCCGACCGAATCACTGGCCGCTGACGAGCCGACCGAGAGCGTCCCACCGCCACCGCAGGACCGGGTCCTGGCCACCGGCGAGTTCGAGGACGCCGAGCACGGCACGACCGGCACCGCGAGGATCCTGGAGCTGGCCGACGGGCGCCGGTTCCTTCGCCTGGAGGGCCTCGCGACCTCCGACGGCCCGGACCTGCACCTGTGGCTGACCGACCAGCCGAGCGGGGGCGACTGGGGCTCCTACGACGACGGCCGCTACGTCCGGCTCGGCGACCTCAAGGCCAACAACGGCAACCAGAACTACGAGATCCCGGCGACGGCGGACCTCGACGGGCTGCGGTCAGTGGTGATCTGGTGCGACCGGTTCAACGTCGCGTTCGGGACCGCGCCCGTCGCGCTGTAGCCCTGCGCTCGGGGTCCGGTCCGTTCCTCAGGCCCGGGTCAGCCGCAGTTGTCGCACACGCCGGTCGCCGGGATGGCCATGAAGCAGGTCGGGCAGGTGTTGACCGGCACGGCCTCGCGGGCGACCTTGCGGGCCCGGGCTCGCGACGCGGCCAGGCGCGGGGTCAGCGACGCCGTACCGCCGTCCTCGGGAAGCCGGACCGCCTTGTGGAAGCGGTAGCACTCCAGCCGCTGGTCGGCCGCGTGCAGGTCACCGTCCTCGGGCACCTCGCCCGTCGCCTTCCCCACCGCGACGGCGTAGCCCTCGCCGACACTGCCCAGGGCGTTGACGCAGAGCGAGGACAGGTTCGGCTCCTGGCGCTCGGCGCACTCGACGGCCACCCGGGCCAGCACGTCGCCGAGCCAGTGCTGGGGCAGCTGGCTGGTGCGGATCCGGGTCCGCTCCTGCACCAGGGCGGCCAGCTCCTTGTAGGTGATGACCGCGCGGTAGCCGCGGGCCACGTCGGCCAGCGAGTCACGCGCGGCACGGGCCCAGGCGACCCGGGCCTCCTCGAGGTCGAGGTCGGCCGCCTCGCGCCACGGCTCGTCGTCGTCCGCGCCGAAGTGGCCGGAGTCGTCGGGCCCGGACACGTCGAAGCCCAGGTCGCGGAGGAGCTTGGCGGCGCCGCTCCGGCCGCCCGAGAACTCCTCGGAGTCGAGAGCCCGCCCGGCGGCGTAGCGGTGCGCCACCCCGACGATGGCCTTCGAGTCGTAGTCGCGGTCGTTGAGCACCAGCAGGTACTCACGAGCCCGCCCGTAGCCGTAGTGGCTGAGGAACTGCTCGGTCCCGAGGCGGTCGCACTCGGCGGTCGCGGCAAGAACGTGTCCGCGTGTGATCACGCCGAGGTCGGTCATACCCTCGACAGTACTGACGTCGGAACCGGAGCCCGGCATCCACGAGCCCCGGTGGGCTGAACCACCTGCGCCGGCGACCCAGTTGTGGCGGTGGAGCCTAGGGGACTCGAACCCTTCACCCCCTGCTTGCAAAGCCCAGGATGGACAGAGCCGCTACCAATTGCGCCAAGGCCCGAAAGACCGAGCGGTGGAGCCTAGGGGACTCGAACCCCTAACCCCCTGCTTGCAAAGCAGGTGCGCTACCAATTGCGCCAAGGCCCCGGGTGCTGCGTGCTGCTGTGCTGGGGGAGGTCAGCTGCGCTTGACCGCGTCCGTCGCCTCGGCCCAGAGGGCCTGCTCGGCCTTGCTCTCGTCGATCTTCTTCTTGGCGATCACGGCGCCCGCGGCGGCGGCGGCCAGGAGCAGCAGCTTCTTCACGCGGGGCAGGCTACCAACCGCCCACGGCCCCGGCAGATTCAGCGAGCGTCCTCCAGGGCGGCGTGCGCGGCGTTGTAACCCGGGACGAAGGTGATGCCCGGGCCGCCGTGGCAGCCACAGCCGCCCAGGCAGAGGCCCGCCAGGGGCAGCGGGTCGTGCACGTAGCCGCGCGGGCCCGGCCGGTTGTGGCCCATCTGGTCGGCGTGCATCAGGCCGTGGCAGTAGTCGCCGCCGGGGGCTCCGAACATCGTGCCCATGTGCTTGGGGGTGAACGTCGTGTGCCGGATGATCTTCGACTCGAAGTCGGGGGCGATGCCGTTGATCCGCTCGATCACCCGCTGCCCCATCTCCACCTTGAGAGCGCCGTAGCGCTCGGGGTCGGCCTCGACCGGGAACCACAGCGCGAACGCCGACGCGGCGACCTTGCCCGGCGGCGCGAGGTCGGGGTCGTGGACGCTCGGGAACTGCAGGGCGACCGCGGGGCGCTCCGGCACGATGCCCTTGCGGCAGTCCTCCCACTGCTGCTGGAGCTCCTCAGGGGTGGCGAACAGGCCGATGCTGCCCTGGTTGGCAGGGTCGTTGAGCATCTCGTACGGCGCCGCGAAGGTCGGCATGCCGTCGAGGGCGAAGTGCATCTGGACGTAGCTGCCGCGGTGGTCGATGCCGCGGTAAGGAGCCAGGCTCTCGTCGGGCAGCGCGCCCGGCTGCACCAGGTCGAGCACCGTCAGGTCCGGCGCGAGCGACGAGACCACGACCGGTGCCGGGATCTCCTCGCCGCTCTGCTGGTCATGCGGGGCGAGCCGGACACCGGTCACCCTCCCGTCGGTCGCCAGGATCTGGTCGACCGACGCGTTCATCCGCAGCTCCCCGCCGGCCGCCTCGAACTGCTCGACCAGGTGCTCGGACAGCACGCCGATGCCGCCCCGGATCTTGGACACGAGCTGCGCCTCGGCCGAGGGCATCGCGAAGCCGTAGGCCAGTGACGCGGCCGTGCCCGGGGTGGCCGGACCGCGGTAGACGGTGTTGATCGCGAGGAACGACAGCATCCCCCGCAGGGCGCCGTGCTTCTCCTTGTCCGGGATGAACCGGTCCAGCACGTCGGTCACCGACCCGTAGATGAGGTCGTCGATGGCCTGCCGCTCGAAGGCGTTGGTCGCGACGGCGTACATCTCGTCCAGCGTCTTCGGCAGCGCGCGCGCCTCGAAGCGCCCCAACGCCTTGGCGGGCGCCGTGCTCCACGCGGCCAGCATCGCCATCGCGTCGACGACCTCCTCGCCGTGCACGCCGACCAGGTGCTCGAAGAGCCGCATCGGGTCCGTGTAGTAGATGAGCGGCTCGTCCCCGTTGCCGAGCAGGGACACCGACATCACCTCGAGGTCGACCGTGGGCAGGGTGTCCAGCCCGAGCTCGCGGCTCACCTCGGCCGACGTGCTGATCTGCACCGAGCCGGCGATCTCGAAGCGGTAGCCGTCGAAGAGCTCGACGTTGGACGCCATCCCGCCGGTGTAGCGCTTCGACTCCAGCAGCAGGGTCCGCAGCCCCGCCCGCTGGAGCACCAGGGCGGAGGTGAGGCCGTTGTGCCCGGCACCGATGACGATCGCGTCGTACTGGGTCATGCGCCGCAGGCTGTCAGCGCGCGCTGGTTTCGTCAACAGTGACAAAAGTCAGACGGGCGCCTCGTGCCTCAGCTGGTCGAGCGCCAGCTGGCACAACCGGGACAGCTCGGCCATGGTGCGCTCGCCGTGCACCATCCAGGTCTCCATCGCCGCGAACGTCGCCGCGGCCAGCGTCCGGGCGGTGACCGCGGCCGCCAGGTGCTCGTCAGCGGTGACGGGCGGTTCGCGACGGGTCAGGTGGTCGCTGAGCGCGCGGGCGAAGTCCGCCTCGACGCCACGCAGGTGTCGCACGATCCGGTCGTGGTCGAGCTGCTCCACGCGGAGGGCGGCCATCTGGGTCATCTGCGCGATCGCGTCCACGTCCTGCGGGAACGCGAAGATCGCGGCCTGGACGGACTGGACCAGCGGCTCGTCCGCCGGCCGGGAGGCGAGGGCCGCGCGGAACCAGTGCAGGCCGGCGTCGTAGTCGGCGAACAGCAGGTCGTGCTTCGTGGCGAAGTGCCGGTAGAACGTTCGCACGGTGACACCGGCGTCCGCGGCGATCTGCTCCACGGACGTCGCCTCCACGCCCTGGGTCATGAACCGGGACAGCGCCGCCCGGCGGAGTGCGGCCCGGGTCCGGGTGCTGCGCACGGTCTGCGGCTCGCGGGCCATGCCGGGCACGCTACCGGAACACCGTGCGACCAGTTGTGTCACCGTTGACAGAACTTGCCGACGGTCTCGACACTCACGGCATGATCGCGCTCGTCGTCCACCTGGTCCTCGGCGTCGTCTCCGTGTGGCTGGTCGTGCGGGCCAACCCGCTGGCCGTGCGGCGAGTGGTCGGTGGGCCGGCACTCACCCTGCTCGAGGCGGCGTACCTCCTCGTCGGGGTCGTCTCGATCGCCCTCGGCTACTGGTTCAACTACCAGTTCGTGCAGGACTACCGACCTGCCGACGGGGGGAACGCGTTCACGGGCCCGGGCAGCTGGACGGACTTCACCGCCAAGATCTTCGACAACCCCGCCTCGGCGTCGGCGGGCCAGGACTACATCTGGATCAACCTGGTGGTCCTGCCGCTCTTCACGATCGTCGACGGCTACCGTCGGGGCCTGCGCCGGCCGTGGCTGTTCTTCGTGGCCACGCTGTTCACCAGCTGTGCGTTCGGGCTGTGCCTCTACCTGTACGTCGCCGAGCGAGCGCGGCGGCACGGGGCGTGGTCGGAAAGGCCAGCCCCGCAGGCGGTCGGATTCGGTGGGTAGCGCTGCAAGCGCAGCTTCCTGCCCGCGTGCGCCGACGCAGCGCTTCGCGCACCGGGGTGCATGTCGTGAGTGGGCCTAAGAGGACTTGAACCTCTGACCTCTTCCTTATCAGGGAAGCGCTCTAACCGTCTGAGCTATAGGCCCGCCGCATCCCGGGCGAAGCCGGGACGCGAGGGGGAACGTTACCGGAGGAGGTGACGCGCTCCCAAAAGGAGGTGCCCCCTCAAGCAGACCAGCTCACTTGTCCTCGGCGAGCGTGACCTCGATGCCGCCGAGCAGCGAGGCGGACATGTTGTAGAGGAACGCGCCGAGGGTGGCGATGGCGGTCAGCAGGACCACGTCGACGGCGGCGACGATCATCGCGAAGCCGACCACCCGGCGGGTGCCCAGGTAGTCCTCGATGTCGAACGTCGTGGCGCTCTCGCCGCCCAGGACGTCGCGCACCGTCTGGGTGATGGAGGACCACACGTCGGCGGTGTCGAGGACCGTCCAGACCATGAAGACCGAGACCACGACCACGATGCCGAGCGCGATCGAGAGCAGGAACGACGTCTTCATCACCGACCACGGGTCGATGCGGGTCATCCGGAGCCGGGCCCGGCGGCTGACCGCCTTGGGGGCCTTCTCCGCCGGCGCGGCGGCCGGTGTCCTCGAGGAGCCCTTGGACTGCTTCTGCTCGCGAGCGGCCTGCTTGGCGGCCGCACGTTCGGCCGCCTTGGCGTCCCGCTCGGCCTGGCGCTCGTGCTTGACCGCAGGAGCCGGGGTCGGGG
>NZ_JAEMSS010000065.1:0-13486 GCF_016462705.1 Nocardioides sp.
GCGTACGACGGGAGGGGCAGGTCGCGGTCGAGGCGGACCACCTGCACGGGCAGCGTCACGGCCGGACCCTATCCCGGTCCGGCTTCACCCCGGGTGGGAGACTCCGGCTCGTGGGGACCACTGATACCGCCTACCGCGAGCGCCTGGGCGTGCCCCTGCGCTGGTGGGTGCAGGGCACGATGCTGGTCGCCAGCCTGTGGCTCGCCTGCGTGGTCGCGGTCCCGGGTCCGGTCGCCTGGGCTGCCACCGGGATCACGATGGCGCTGCTGGCCGCGGGACTGCTCAGCTACGGGTCGCCGCGGCTGGAGGTCCATGACGCCGTCTTCCGGGCCGGCCGGGCCCAGATCGGCTCCGAGCACCTGGGCGCCGCAGAGGCGCTGGACGCCGAGCGCACGCGGCGCGTGGCCGGGCCCGAGGCCGACGCCCGCGCGTACCTGCTGCTGCGGCCCTACCTCAAGCGGGCGGTGCGGGTCGAGATCACCGACCCGGCCGACCCCGCGCCCTACTGGCTGGTCAGCTCGCGGCACCCCGAGGAGCTGGCCGGGGCGCTGACCCGGCTCACCGCGCAGCGACGCTAGCGGGCTGGGTACTGTCCGGCCATGGCATCGGACAGCTCCAAGCTCTGGACGGTCTTCTCGCTGGTGAGCGCGCTCGTGGCGGCCGCGGCCGCCCGCAAGGGGCTCAACACGTCGTGGAAGGCCGCGACGGGCAAGAACCCGCCGGAGAACCCGGCGGACCCCGACGTCGACCTGCGGGAGGCGGTCGCCTGGGCAGTCATCAGCGGCACCGCTATCGGTGTCGCCCGGATGCTCGCGCAGCGCAAGGCCGCGTCCTACTACGCCCGGTCCACCGGGCACCTGCCGCCCGGGCTCAAGAAGGGCGACACTCGCTAGACCCGCGGGACGAACCCAGCGACGTCACGCAGCGCAGTCGAAGCAGATCATCTTCTTCTGGTCGGCCAGCTGGCTGCGGTGGTGCACCAGGAAGCAGCTCATGCAGGTGAACTCGTCCTCCTGCTTGGGCTTGACCTCGACGGCCAGCTCCTCGTGCGAGAGGTCCGCGCCGGGCAGCTCGAAGGACTCCGCGGCCTCGGCCTCGTCCTCGTCGACCTTGCCGGAGTTCTTGTCGTGACGGCGTGCCTTGAGCTCTTCGATGCTCTCCTCGGACTGGTCCTCCTCGGTCTTGCGAGGTGCGTCGTAGTCGGTCGCCATGTCACTCACTCCTCTCGGCTGCTGGCAGGCGGTGGGTGAGTGCCTGCTGATCGGCCGGATGTCGTCTCGATCGGGGGGAACGCTGCCCGTGTGATTCCGGGTCGGCGCGCCAGATTGTGCACCATTGAGGGCCGATGTGACACACCGACGGTCGATGCTTCACGTGAACAGCGGGTGGCCCGGGGGTATTCCCGGTCCCCTGCGGTCGCCCAGTGTGGCTCAGGTCTCCTCGGTCGCCGGTGCCGATAGGTACCCCGCCGCGGCGACAAGCATCCGCAGCTCGGCGAATCCGTCAGCCGGCGCGCAGAGGATCAGGCGCCCACCACCGGCACCCGTCGTGACCTCGACAGTGGCCCCGGCACCCTGGGCGACCAGGGCCCCCGCGGCGTGGTCCCAGAGGTTCACACCCTCCTCCACGTAGCCGTCGAGCATGCCCTCCGCCACGTGGCACAGGTCGAGAGCGCACGAGCCGAGCCGCCGGATGTCGCGGATCCGCGGGAGCAGGTGGACCAGGGCCCGGGCCTGCAGCTCGCGCAGCCCGGCGTCGTAGCCGAACCCGGTGCTGACCAGCCGCTGGGCCAGCGGCACCGACGCCCGGACCCGGATCGGCTCCCCGTCCCGGCGGGAGCGGGTGACGCCGTCCTCGTCGACGTACGCCGTGAACTCGACGCCGGTGGCGACGTTGAGGACGACCCCCGCGACGACCTCGCCGTCGACCTCGGCCGCGATGGAGACGGCGTACTGCGGCAGGCCGTAGAGGAAGTTGACCGTGCCGTCGATGGGGTCGACGACCCAGCGGACGCCGCTGGTCCCCGCGAGGTCGTCTCCCTCCTCGCCCAGGACCGCGTCGTCGGGGCGGCTCGTTGCCAACCGGTCCCGGATGAGCCGCTCGGCCGACCGGTCCGCCTCGGTCACGACGTCGACGTCGCTGGACTTGGTCGCCGCCACCGTGACCTCGCCGAGGGACCTGGCCCGGACCAGCTCGGCGGCGGCGCGCGCGGCGTCGAGCGCGACGGCGAGCAGCCCCTGGGACCGAGGCAGGGGCGGTCGGCTCATCCGTCGGCCCCGCACAGCGCGGGACGCTCCCCCGACGCGTTGGCGCAACAGCCGACCGGGCACGCGTCCCACATCACACCGAAGGACCCGAGGGCCGGCCGGTCGACTGCCTCGCCGCGCTCGACCGCGGCCCGCTCGACGAGCAGGTCCCGGATCATCGTCACGAACCGCGCATCGCCCTGCGGGGTCGCCGACCGCACCGCCGGCAGCTGGAGCTCGCGGGCCGTCTCCAGCGCCTCGGTGTCGAGGTCGTAGATGACCTCCATGTGGTCCGACACGAAGCCGACCGGGACCAGCACCACCCCTGGCACGCCGTCGGCCGCCAGCTGGGTCAGGTGGTCGTTGACGTCGGGCTCGAGCCACGGGACCGAGGGAGGCCCGGACCGGGAGCAGTAGACGAGCGAGTGCTCCCGGGTGCGCCCGGTCTCCTCGGCCACGCGCGCCGCGACGGTCTCGACGACGTCCAGGTGCTGCTGGAGGTACGCACCGCCCTCGGGACCGCTCCGGTCGTTCATCCCGGTCGGGATCGAGTGGGTCACGAAGACCAGGTGTGCGCCCGGCCGGGCCTGGTCGGGCAGCTCCGCCAGGGCCTCGACCACCGCCTCCGCCACGGGCTCCACGAACCCGGGATGGTTGAAGTAGTGCCGGAGCTTGTCGAGCCGGGGCGCGGACCCGCCGAGCGGGAGCACCGCGTCGTAGAGGTTCTCGCGGTACTGCCGGCAGCTCGACCACGAGGAGTAGGCGCTGGTGACGAAGCACGCGGCCCGGGTGACACCGTCGGCGGCCATCTCGGCGAGCACGTCGGTCAGGTAGGGGTCCCAGTTGCGGTTGCCCCAGTAGACCGGCAGGTCGATCCCCGCCTCGGCCAGGTCGGCGCGGATGGACGCGAGCAGGTCGCGGTTGAGGTCGTTGATCGGCGACCGGCCACCGAAGAGGTAGTAGTGCTGGCCGACCTCCTCGAGCCGCTCGCGTGGGATGCCGCGGCCGCGGGTCACGTTCTCGAGGAACGGGACCACGTCCTCGGGCCGCTCCGGGCCGCCGAAGGAGACGAGCAGCAGGGCGTCGTACGGCGAGGTGTCGGGCACGTCGGCCAGCCTAGGAGCGAGGTGCGAAAGGGATTCGTCCGGTGTCGGTGCCGGGCCCTACCGTGGGCGGGCCATGGTGTCGCTGTCGTCCTACCGCTCGATCCTCGCCCGTCCCGGGAACCTCAGGTTCTCCCTGACCGGCCTCGTGGCGCGCCTGCCCATCTCCATGACCGGGCTGGGCATCGTGCTGCTGGTCCAGACCGCCACCGACTCCTACGGGGTGGCCGGGGCGGTGGCCGCGGCGTTCGCCATCGCCAACGCGGCGTTCGCCATCGTCATGGGGCGCTTCGTCGACCGGCTCGGCCAGGGTGTGGTGCTCGCTTCCGCCAGCGTCGTCTATGGCGTCTCCATGGTCGCGCTCGTCGCCGGCGTCGAGGCCGACTGGCCGATCGGGCTCACGTACGTCGCCGCCGCGTGCGCCGGTGCCGCCCTGCCGCCGATCGGCTCCTGCGTGCGGGCGAGGTGGTCCTACGTGCTCCGGCAGCCCGCCGAGGTCCAGACCGCGTTCGCGCTGGAGGCCGTGCTCGACGAGGTCGTCTTCATCATCGGCCCGATCCTGGTCGCGGTGCTGGCCACCAACATCAGCCCGGTCCTCGGGCTGGGCGTCGCCATCGTCGCGGGCGTCGGTGGCAGCCTGGGCTTCGCCGCCCAGCGGAGCACCGAACCGCCCCCACACCCCCATGACCGGTCCACCGGCGTCCGGGAGCCGATGCCCTGGCGCACGGTCGTCCCGCTGGCGGTCGTCTGCCTGGCGCTCGGCATCCTCTTCGGCGCCGCCGAGGTGACCACCGTCGCCTTCGCCGACGAGCAGGGGCACAAGGGCTGGGCCGGTGGCCTCCTCGCCATCTGGGCGCTGGGCAGCCTGGTGGCCGGCGTGGTGTCCGGCGCCGTGGCGTCGCGGTCCGGACCCGCCGCCCGGGTGCGCTGGGGTGCGTTCGGCATGGCGTGTGCGATGTCGCCCCTCTACTTCGTCGACTCCATCCCGGTCATGGCCGCACTGCTGCTGGTCGGGGGTGTGGCGATCGCACCGACCATGATCGCCACGCTGTCCCTGACCGAGCGGACCGTACCGGTCTCCCGGCTGACCGAGGGCATGGCGATCATGCACACCGGGATCGTGGCGGGGGTGGCGCCGGGCGCCACCATCAGCGGCTTCGTCGTCGACCACTCGGGGGCCTCCGCCGCCTACCTGGTGAGCCTGTCCGCCGGGATCGTCGCGGCACTGGCCGCCCAGGCTGTCCCCCGCGCCGACGTCCCGGACCGGGACCAGGTCGACCCGCCGGTCGCGGTTCAATGACGGCCATGACGTGGCGCAACTGGTCGGGACTGGTCAGCACCGAGCCCACCGACGTGGTCGGACCTCGCGACGTGGAGGAGGTGGCCGCCGCCATCGCGACCGCCCGGGCCGGCGGGTCGACGGTCAAGATGGTCGGCTCCGGTCACAGCTTCACCGCGATCGGCGCGCCGACCGGGACCATGCTGACCCCCGGCGGTCTCGCCGGCATCCGGTCCGTCGACCGGGACGCGATGACGGTCACCGCGGGCAGCGGGACGCTCCTCAAGGACCTCAACCTCGCCCTGGAGCGCCTCGGCCTGAGCCTGCACAACATGGGCGACATCGCCGAGCAGACCCTCGCGGGCGCGATCTCCACCGGCACCCACGGCACCGGCGGCCAGGCCGCCTCCCTCGCCGCCCAGCTGGTCGGCCTCGAGCTGGTCACGGGCACCGGTGAGGTGCTTCACGCCAGCGCGGACGACAACCCCGACGTCTTCGAGATGGCCCGGGTGGGGCTCGGCGCCCTGGGCGTGCTCACGGCCCTGACGTTCCGGGTGGAGCCCGTGTTCGTCCTCGAGGCCCAGGAGCAGCCGATGTCCTGGGACCAGGCGCTCGCGACGTTCGACGAGATGACCGCGACGTCCGACCACGTCGACATGTACTGGTTCCCGCACACCGACCGCATGCTCACCAAGCGCAACCACCGGCGCGGGACCGACCTGTCCCGGTCCCGGCCGCTGAACCGGGTGAAGGCGTGGGTCGACGACGACCTGCTGCAGAACACCGTGTTCGGGCTGCTCACCGCCGGGGCCAACCGGGTGCCGCGGGTCATCCCGCGGATGAACCGCTTCGCGGCCGGCATGCTCAGCGAGCGCACCTACAGCGACGTCCCCCACCGGGTGTTCACCGCCAAGCGGGCCGTGGTCTTCCGGGAGATGGAGTACGCCGTACCCCGCGAGGCGGGGCTGGCGGTCCTCGCCGAGGCCCGCGCGGCGATCGACGCCTCCGACCTGCGGATCAGCTTCCCCGTGGAGATCCGGACCGCCCCGGCCGACGACATCCCGCTGTCCACGGCCTACCGGCGCGACAGCCTCTACCTCGCCTTCCACACCCACCGCGACGCCGACCACCTCGACTACTTCGCGCTGCTCGAGCCGATCATGCGCGCCCACGACGGGCGCCCCCACTGGGGCAAGGTGCACACCCGCACCGCCGCCGACCTGCGGCCGGCCTACCCGCGCTTCGACGACTTCCTGGCGATGCGGGACCGGCTCGACCCGGACCGGGTGTTCACCAACCCGCACCTGCAGCGGATCCTCGGAGACTGACGCGTCTCGAAATCCGGCGTGGCGCGCCGTGGCGTTGCCGCTGCCGCAGGCGTGCGCCGTCGTAAGGTCGGCAACACCGCTACGCAAGGAAACCCAGAGAGATGTCGGCCCAGGAACTGCCCGCGACCGTCGCCCCGGGGATGACCCCCGAGTCGACGCCACGCCCGGCGCCGTCCGACGCTCGACCGCAGCGGCCCGCAGACACCCACCTCAAGCTCCGGGGCCTGACTGATGACAGCACCCGGCTGCTTCTCGTGGACGGCGCGGGCCTGGAGTTCACCGTCGACGTCGACGCCCGGCTCCGCGCCGCACTGCACGGCGACCCGTCCCGCACCGACCCCAGCAGCCAGAGCACACCCACCGGACCCGGCCGAAACTCAACGATTAGGGAGAAGACGATGGCGAGCAGCCTTCTTCGACCCCGCGACATCCAGGCCCGGATCCGTGCCGGTGAGACCCCAGAAGCGGTCGCCGAGGCAGCGCAGACCACCCTCGAGAAGGTAATGCCGTACGCCGCTCCCGTCCTCGCCGAGCGCGAGCACGTCGCCCAGCGCGCGCTCCGCGCCTCCATCCGACGCCCGGCCTCCCCCCAGCCGCCCAGCCAGCTCCAGAGCCCGTCTGGTCACAGCCGCACGCTCGGAGAGTCGGTCAGCAGCAGGCTGCGCGGGATGAACGTCGACCCGGACTCGGTGCTCTGGGACGCGTGGCGCCGCGAGGACGGCCGGTGGACGCTGACCGCGAGCTTCAGCGCCGGGGGGCAGGAGGGTCTGGCCCAGCTGACCTACGACCAGCCGGGCAACTTCGTGCTGCTCGACAACGACGAGGCGCGCTGGCTGGTCGGCGACCAGATCGAGGCCACGGCGTCCCTTGCGGCACCCGCCGAGCCCGAGCCGTCGGGGCGGCTGCTGTCCGCCGTCCCCAGCGAGCAGCTAGCCCTGACTCCCGACGAGCTGGGTGCCGACGCCCTGGACCTGGTCCGCGAGCAGACTCCCGACCCGACTCCCGCACCCGCGCACGAGCCGGCCCCCGACTTCGCGGTCGAGCAGCCGATCGAGGCCTACCTCGATGTCCAGGCCCCGGCCGACGAGCAGACCACCGAGGAGATCGAGGCGGTGACCGCCGAGCCGCCCGCCGATCAGTCCTCGGACCCGGCCGCGGACGAGCCGCCCGCTCGTCCCCCCGCCAAGAAGAAGCGGGCGTCGGTCCCCAGCTGGGACGAGATCATGTTCGGCGGGCCCGGCAAGGAGTGACCCAGGGGTAGCCTCCCGCCCATGTCCTACTTCGTGACCGGGGCCACCGGCTTCATCGGGCGTCACCTGGTCGACGAGCTCGTCGACCACCGCGAGGGCACGGTCTACGTGCTGTGCCGCGCGGGCTCGCTGGGCAGGATGGAGAGCCTCGTCCAGGGGTGGGGCGCCGACCGGGTGGTGCCGGTCGTGGGCGACCTCGGTGTCGACGGGCTCGGGGTGGACGAGGCCTGGGTGGCCGAGCACGCCGGGGAGATCGAGCACTTCTTCCACCTGGCCGCGATCTACGACATGACCGCCGACGACGAGACCAACGACGTCATGAACGTGGGGGGCACCCGGCACGCCCTCGCTCTCGCCCACGACCTGCGGGTCGGCTGCTTCCACCAGGTCTCCTCGGTGGCGGCGGCCGGTGATTACCAGGGTCGGTTCGACGAGACGATGTTCGCCGAGGGGCAGCACCTCCCGTCGGCGTACCACCGCACCAAGTTCGAGTCCGAGCGCATCGTCCGCACCGAGGCCGAGGTGCCGTGGCGGGTCTACCGTCCGGCGATCGTGGTCGGCCACTCCGAGACGGGGGCGATGGACAAGGTCGACGGGCCCTACTACTTCTTCCCGGTCCTGAAGGCCCTGCGGGACAACCTGCCCGCATGGCTGCCGCTGGTGGGCGTCGACCTCGGCGACACCAACGTCGTGCCGGTGGACTACGTCGCCAAGGCCATGGACCACCTGGCGCACCTGCCCGGCCACGACGGCGAGGCGTTCCACCTGGTCAACCCGGACCCGCAGCCGACCGTGGACCTGGTGAACACGTTCTGCCGGGCCGCGGGCGCCCCGTCGTTCGCGACGCCCGTGGACCGGCGGCTGACCGCCGCGGGCCCGCTGTCGCTGGTGCCGCGCCGGTTCCGGCCGCTGGCCCTGGCGACGACCCTGGTCGGACTCGGGCCGGTGCAGGCTGCGCTCGACCTGGTGCTGAGCCGCACCGGGATCCCGGCCGAGGTCCTCGCCCACTCGTCGTTCACCTCGGTGTTCGACTCGCGTCGCACCGAGAAGGCACTGGCCGGGTCGGGCATCGCCGTGCCCGACGTCGACGGCTACGCCCGGACCCTGTGGACCTACTGGGAGGAGCACCTCGACGAGTCGACGGGCCGAGACCCGAAGGTCCGGGACGCGCTCAAGGGCAAGCACGTCGTCATCACCGGGGCCTCCAGCGGGATCGGCCAGGTCACCGCGCTCAAGGTCGCGCAGGCCGGCGGCATCCCGGTGCTCGTCGCCCGCGGCAAGGACAAGCTCGAGGAGACCCGCGCCACCATCGAGCGCCGCGGCGGGTCGGCGTACGTCTACCCCTGCGACCTCTCCGACCTCGAGGCGATCGACCGGCTCTGCGAGCAGGTCACGGCCGACCTGCCGTCGGTGGACTTCGTGGTCAACAACGCCGGCCGCTCGATCCGCCGGTCGCTGCGCCTGTCCCACGACCGTTTCCACGACTTCGAGCGCACCATGCAGCTCAACTACTTCGGCGCCGTCCGGCTCGTGATGGGGCTCATCCCGGCGATGAAGAAGGCCAGGCGCGGCCACGTCGTCAACGTCTCGTCGATCGGCGTGCAGACCAACCCGCCGCGCTTCTCGGCGTACGTCGCCTCGAAGGCCGCGCTGGACTCCTGGAGCAACGTGGTCGCCTCCGAGCTGGTCGGCGACGGCATCACGTTCACCGGCATCCACATGCCCCTGGTGCGGACGCCGATGATCGCCCCGACCAAGATCTACGACAAGTTCCCCACGATCTCACCCGCGCAGGCGGCCGACCTGGTCATCCAGGCGATGGTCGAGCGCCCCCACGAGATCAACACCCTGCTCGGCAACGTCGGCGCGGTCGCCCACACCCTGGCACCCAAGGCCACGTTCCGGCTGCTCAACATGGCCTACCACGTCTTCCCGGACTCCGCGGCGGCCAAGGGCGAGGCCCCCACCGGCGGCACCCGCGAGTCCGAGCAGCTGCTGCTGGCCCGGGCGTTCAAGGGGATCCACTGGTAGTGGGTCTCGCAGGATCCGCGATCCACTCGCTCCAGCTGCCGGGGTAGAGCGTGGCGGTGACGCCGATGCTGTCGAGCGCCAGGATGTCGTGCACGGCAGTGACCCCGGAGCCGCAGTAGACGGCGACCTCGGCGGAGCCGTCGGTCGGGACGCCGGCGGCCTCGTAGAGGGCCCTGAGCTGCTCCGGCGAGCGGAACCGGCCGGCCGAGTCCAGGTTCGTGCCGGTCGGGACGTTGACCGCGCCGGGGATGCGCCCGGCCACCGGGTCGATCGGCTCGTTCTCGCCGCGGTAGCGCTCGGGCGCGCGTGCGTCGACCAGCACCGGGACGTCGAGCACCCGGTCGGCCTCGACCATCGGCAGCTGCCCGGGGCGCGCGGTGAAGTCCCCGGGAGTGCTGGTGAGGTTCACGCCCCGCTCCACCGCGCCGCCGTCCTCGACCCAGGCCGACCAGCCGCCGTCGAGCACCCGCACGTCGTGGAGCCCGTGGAAGCGCAGCAACCACCACGCCCGGCCGGCGGCGAGGCCGGTCCAGTCGTCGTAGACCACGACCGGCCGGCCGTGGCTCACCCCTGCGCGGCGCATCGCCGCCTCGAAGACCTCGGTCGCGGGGAGCGGATGCCGACCGCCGGTGCCGGGCGGTGCCGCGAGCTCGGTGTCCAGGTCGACGTACACCGCGCCCGGCACGTGGCCGAGCGAGTACTCCCCCGGCCCGCTCGGACCGCCACCCGTCCGGTAGCGGACGTCGAGCACGGTGACCGACGTCTGCCCGGCGAGCAGGTCGCGGAGTGCGGCGGTGGAGATGAGCGGGGACGTCACGCCCCCATTCTCACCGATGAGTCCGGCCGGGTGAGAGGGTCGGCACGCCCATGAGCACCCACGGACTCGTCGTCGCCCTGCCCACCGAGGACCGCGTCGCCGCGCACGCGTTCGCCCGGGCACTGGGACTCGACACCCCCGGCGAGCTCGCCGACGACGGCGTCCCCGAGCCCCTGCGCGTGGTCGTCAACGAGCGCGCCAGCGTCATGTACGTCCCCACCGGGGGGTTCGGCTGGGTCACCGCGGGTCGCGACGTCGCCCGGCGCGGGACCGCCGAGTGCCTGCTCTCCCTCGCGGTGTCGAGTCCCGCCGAGGTCGACGACCTGGTGGCTCGTGCCGCGGCCGCGGGGGGCGCGGAGGTGACGGCACCGCAGCAGCAGCCGTGGGGCTACACCGGCACCTTCTCCGACCCGGACGGCCACCTGTGGGAGGTCGTCGCTGACCCGGGCGTCATCCCCGTCTGAACGCGCCGGGCGTCGTGCCGAGCAGTGCCCGGAAGTGCCGGGTGAGGTGCGACTGGTCGTGGAAGCCGGTCCGCACCGCCACCTCCGCGATCGGCAACCCGTCGAGCAGCAGCCGGCGGGCCCGGTCGAGCCGCCGGCCGACGACGTAGCGGTGCGGCGGCAGGCCGTACTCCCGGCTGAACGCCCGCACCAGGTGGGACGGGTGGGTGCCGAGGTCCCGGGCCAGGTCGGCGAGCGGCGGCGGGGCGTCGGTGTCGAGCCGGTCCCGGACCCGCCGCGCCAGGCCGGCGTCGGCGCGGCCCCGCGGGGCCGCGCTCCGGTCGAGGTGGGCGGTGATCCGCTCGGCGACCAGGGCCAGCCGGGACTCGGCCTCCAGCGCGTCGTCACCCGGTGCCGTGAGGGTGGCGTGCAGTGCTGAGACCGCCCTGGTCAACGCAGCGTCCGCCAGGGACGGCGCCCGAACCGCGGCGCCCGTGAGCCGGGCAGGAAGCCAGCGCTCGTCGACGTACAGCACCCGCTTGTCGAACCCGCCCGGGCTGGCCGAGCGCCCGTCGTGGCTGACGTGCGGCGGCAGCACGGTCACCCGGCCGGCCACCGCCTGCCTCCGCGACCGCTCGAGCGTGTAGTCGACGCCGCCCTGGTCGACCAGCAGGATCGTCCACTGGTCGTGGACGTGCGCCGGGTAGCTGTGCTCGGTGAAGTGGGCGTGCAGGACCTCCGACACACCGGCGAGGGCCGGCCGCCACGCTCGCACCCGCTCCACGTCAGGAACGTACAAGACCCGGCACCGCCGGCCGGGTGACGGTGGACCCGTGGACGACGCCGTGGACGCACCGATCCGTTTCGAGACCAAGGTCGCCGTCGTCGTGCGCGACGACCTCGAGACCTGGCAACGGCTCAACGTGACCGCCTTCCTGGTCAGCGGGGTGACCGCGGCGTTCCCGGAGCTGGTCGGTGAGCCCTACGAGGACGCCGACGGCACGGCGTACCTCGCCCTCCTCGGCCAGCCGGTCGTGGTCCTCGAGGCGGACGCCGCCACGCTGCGCACCGCCCACCAGCGCGCGCTGGGCCGGCAGCTGCCGATGTCGGTCTACACCGCGGACATGTTCCGGACCGGCAACGACCGGGACAACCGGGCGGCGGTGCGCGCGGTCGGTCGCGACGACCTCGACCTGGTCGGGCTCGCCCTGCACGGCCCCCGGAACGCCGTCGACAAGACGGTCAAGGGGGCGCGCCTGCATCCGTGACGTCCCGGTCTCCCGAGGACGTGGCGCCCTAGGATTGCGTGGTGGCCGAGCTCCAGTTCTTCACCGGGACGATGGACTCCGGCAAGAGCACGTTGGCCCTGCAGACCAACCACAACCGGGCGGCACGCGGGCTGGTCGGCAGGATCTTCACCACCCGGGACCGGGCCGGCACGTCGACCCTGTCCAGCCGGCTGGGCCTGGCGCACGAGGCCGTCGAGGTCGACCCCGACTTCCACTTCTGGCGCTACGTCGTCGACGCGCTGACCGCGGGCGCCCGGATCGACTACCTGATCTGCGACGAGGCCCAGTTCTACAGCCGCGACCAGATCGACCAGCTCGCCAAGGTCGTCGACGAGCTCCAGATCGACGTGTTCACCTTCGGGATCCTCACCGACTTCCGCAGCGAGCTGTTCCCGGGCAGCGCCCGCCTCGTCGAGCTCGCCGACCGGATGCACGTCCTCCAGGTCGAGGCGCTCTGCTGGTGCGGCAAGCGGGCCACCCACAACGCCCGGACCGAGAACGGCGAGATGGTCGTCGAGGGCGAGGTCATCGTGGTCGGCGATGTCGACGACCTGGCCCCCGACCCGACCGAGGCGCCGGTCGACGACGCCCACGTCGCCTACGAGGTCCTGTGCCGCCAGCACCACCGGCGCCGGATGACCGCGGCCCGCGCCAAGGCCGTCTCGCTGGGCGCCGAGCCGCTGCCGTTCGGCTAGCGACGGGTGCCTCAGCAGACCAGGATCGGGATGACCATCTCGTCCGGGGTCAGCGAGCCGTGCAGGCCGACCAGCGTCATCTCGTAGGGGAAGTCCGTGCTGGAGAAGACCGAGTGGTCGTCGCGCATGGCGACCACGACGTCGCCGAGGCGCGGGTAGACCGTCGGGATGACGTGGCCGAACCAGCCCCGCTCGATCGCGGCGTCCCTGGTCAGCACGTCCGCGGTCGCGCCGAAGAACTGGGTCCAGGCCGCGTGGACGTCGTCGACGGCACCGCCGCGGCAGTAGAGGTGCCGGAACCGGGCCTCCCCGCCGAAGAGGAACAGCCCCTCGCGGAGCTCCGGGTGCTGGTCGACGTCGACACGGTGCTCGGGCGGCGAGTCGACCATGCCGTGGTCGGCCACGACGACGAGCCGGGTCGCGGCGGGCAGGGCGTTGCGCAGCTGCTCCACCTCGGCGTCGATCATGGTCAGCTGCTGGAGCCAGTGGGGTGAGGCGACGCCGTACTTGTGGCCGGTCCAGTCGAGGTCGCTCTCGTAGAGATAGGTGAACGACGGGGTGACGGCCGCCGCCGCGACCGCGGCCGCGATCCGCTCCCCCACCCGGTCGGCACCGACGTAGTCGCCGCCCCGCGACGACGCCACGGTCAGCCCGCTCCCCTGGAACTCGCGCTTGTTGACGATCGTCACCGCGACCCCTGCGTCCTGCAGGCGCGCGAACGCCGTGGGGTGCGGCTGCCACTCGAGCGGGTCGACGTCCTTGTCCCACATCAGCGAGACGAGCAGCCGCTCCGTGCCGGGGATCCGGCTGGTGAAGCCGACCAGGCCGTGTGTCCCCGGCGTGAGGCCGGTGCCGAGCGAGGTGAGGCTGGTCGCGGTCGTCGACGGGACGCCGGCGGTGCCGGTCTCGTTGTCGTCCAGCAGGGCGGCGAGGAACGGCGCGGCCTCGCGGTGGCGGTCGACCAGCCGGGCGCCCAGGCCGTCGACCAGCAGGACGACGTACGAC
>NZ_JAEMSS010000065.1:13496-21619 GCF_016462705.1 Nocardioides sp.
ACGGCGCGTCGGGCAGCGTGAGGTTGGTCGGGCTCTCACCGATGGGCCGGCCCAGCGCCGCGGCGACCGCCGGCACGACGTCGCCGAGCGACCGGTTCGAGTAGGCCGGCTCGACGAACCCCGTCGTCACGGGGCGGTCACGCGTGCGTGCGTGCCGAGAGCTGCTCGGCGAAGGCCAGCAGGCCACCCACCGCGTCAGCGCCGTCCGCCGCCGCGGAGACCCGGAGGGAGAAGTCGTCGGCGGAGAGCACCCCGGTGTAGCCGTGGTCGGCCTCGCAGCTCGGGTCGTCGCAGCCGGCGGGCTCGAGGTCCATCCGGCTCACCCCGCCCCAGCCGATGGTCATGACCGCCTCGGCCGGCTTGGTCGTGCCGGACGTGGGGTTGGCGACCATCCGGGTGACGACCACCGACTTGACCGCCGACAACCGGATCGCCTCGGTGCTCGTCGAGGTGTAGGGCTCGGGCAGCAGGTCGTCGCCCGCGTGCTCGTCGGTGTGCACCAGCACCAGCCGGCTCGGCGTCAGCACGATCACGCTCAGGTGGCGGCGCACCTCGTCCCGGTCGAAGGTCGGCTCGTGGTGGACGTAGAAGGAGACCACCGGCTCGTCGGCCAGGGCCGCACCGACGGCGTCCGCGACGACCTCGGGGTAGTAGCCCGTGTGGTCGATCGCGGCGCGCAGGTCGCGCCTGCGGTCCCGGTCCTCGGTCGTGCGCAGCGGCATGGGTTGCAGTCTGTCACGGGGTCCCGACTCGCCGGTCAACGCGCTTCTGGATCGGGTCCGTTGACCGACCGCCCGCCGTCCACCGGCAGGACGGCCCCGTTGACGAAGCCGGCGCCGTCGGAGAGCAGGAAGGCGACGGCCTCGGCGACCTCGGCCGCTGTGCCGACCCGTCCGAGGGGGTGCAGCCCGGCCATCTGGGCGTCGACCTCGGGGTGCGCCTCGCGGTAGTCGTCGTACCTGGAGGTGCGGATCGAGCCCAGCGCGACCGCGTTGGTGCGGACCCCGTCCGGCCCGTGGTCGACGGCCAGCGCCCTGGTGAGCCCCTCGACCGCGGCCTTGGCGGTCGCGTAGGGCAGGGCTCCGCGGACCGGGCGCTGGGCCTGGTGCGAGGAGATGTTGACGATCGCTCCCGGCCGTCCGTGGGCGACGAAGTGGTTGACGGCGGTATGGCAGCCGGTCAGCGCCATCGCCAGGTTGGCCGTGATCGCCTCCAGGACGTCGACGGGCGGGGTGCTGGTCAGGCTGGCCTCGGGGAAGACCGCGGCGTTGTTGACCCAGCCGACGAGCGGGGCACGGGCCTCGGCCTCCGCGGCAGCCCTCGCGGTCACCTCGGCATCGGACGCGTCGCCGGTCACCAGCCGGACGTTCGCAGGCGCCGCACCGAGCCCGGCGAGGTCGGCGAGGTCGACGACCACCACGGTCGAGCCGTCGGCGGCCAACCTGTCCACGATGGCCCGCCCCACCCCCTGGGCTCCACCGGTCACCACGTACGACGTCATCGGACCGATTCTCCCAGGTGCGTGTGACCACACGGAGCAGGTGTGCGTCGGAGAGAGTGAGGGTCCACCGTGGACCCATCCAGGAGTGAGATGTCCCAGCACGGGCCGGCCGCACACGACCGGGAGTTCGAGGAGTTCGCCAGGACGCGCGCCGGACAGCTCTACCGGTCGGCGTGGCTGCTCTGCGGTGACTCCCACCAGGCCGAGGACCTCGTCCAGGAGGCGCTGGCGAAGGTCTACGCGCGGTGGCGGGGGCCCTTCGGTGGCCGGATCGACAACCCGGCGGCGTACGCCCAGACGACCCTGACCCGGACGTTCATCAGCGGGCGGCGCCGGCGCAGCAGCGGGGAGGTGCCGTACGCCGACCTGCCGGACGCGCCGATCGCCGACCCGAGCGCCGGGTCGGACCTCCGGCTCGACCTGGAGGACCTGCTCGGAGGCCTGTCCGCCACGGACCGGGCCGTGCTGGTGCTGAGGTTCTTCGAGGACCTCGGCGTCGACGAGGTGGCGCAGCGACTGGGGCTCACTCCCGGTGCCGTGAAGAACCGGAGCATGCGGGCGCTGGCCCGTGCGCGGGACAGGAGCACCACGTGAACGACGACACGCACACCCTGCGCCAGGCCGCCGCCCGGCTGGAGCCGGACGTCGACCTGCTCGTCGCCGGCGCCACGGCGCGCGGCCGTCGCCTCCGGCGGCGCCGGCGGGTCGCCGCCGGGGTCGCCGCGGCCGCCGCCGTCGGCGTGGTGGCCACCGGGGCCGCCACGGTCCCGTCCCTGCTCGACAGCGAGGCGAAGGCACCCGACCGGTCCGGCTTCGCCGACGGCACCTCGGTGGCGCCGGACCCGTCGCCGAAGACCTCCCCGATCCCCTCGGAGGTGAAGCCCGACGAGCCGTTCCAGTCGCCGCCTCCTGGGTCACCCGACCCCTCGGTCCGGGCCAAGGAGATGCCCGGACTGGTGACCAGGCTCTTCCCCGGCGAGGTGACCGACGCCGCCGAGCGGACTGGGCAGATCATGAACGGCGGCGAGAGCTTCCAGGTCGCGCACTTCCGGTGGAACGGCTACCTCATGTCGGTCGGCGCGACGAGTGCCGGTGGTGGAGACCCCATGGCCCGCTGTCGGGACAACGCCGGTGACGGCGCGGTCTGCGAGCGCCGTGAGGACGACTCGGCCCTGCTGACCTGGCAGGCGACCGGTCCCGCCTCGGACGGCGGCGTCACCGGCCGGGGCGTCACGCTCTACGTCCAGGGCTGGGACGTCTTCGCGATCGCCTACAACGCCGCGGACGGCAAGGGCTCGCCGCTGCTCGCCGACGAGCCGCCGTTCACCCACGAGCAGCTGCTGACCATCGTCGACGACCCCTCGTGGTTCGACTGACCGGCGCCGCGCCCTCGGGCTCGGGGTCCGCTCGGTGTCGGACCCCCGTGCTCTACTCCGGGAGTGCACAAGGTCGTCCTCGGCGCGCTGGTTCGCGGCGGCCTGGTCCTCCTGGTGCACCGGCGTGCGGACAAGCGTGCGTACCCGGGAGTGTGGGACCTGCCCGGCGGGGTCATGGAGGCCGGCGAGTCCGAGCTGGCCGCTCTCACGCGGGAGCTGCACGAGGAGCTGGGGGTGCGCATCGCGCCGGGCACGGTGACCCACCTGTGCCGATGGACCGCAGGAGCGGCGGGCGAACCGGTCCTCCTCAGCGCGTGGGTGGTGCGTGACTGGCACGGCACGCCGGCCAACGTCGCCCCCGAGGAGCACGACGGCCTCGGCTGGTTCGGACTCGAGGAGCTGCCTCCTCCCGTCCACGACGACATGCGCGCGGCTCTGGTGAGGGCGATGGCCAGCCACCCAGGCACCCACGCTGGGTCGACCGACTGAGCCTCACGAGTCGGTGATCGTCCCGGCATGCCCTGGCTCATCGCCGGGCACAGTCTGGCCGGGCCCCTACAACCGCGTCGCGGTCCGCACCAGCCCGGCCACGCCGGGCGAGGTGCTGTGCGGGGGCCACGCGATGACGGTCGTGACCTGCGGTGCGTCGGAGAGCGGGACGACCGCGAGGCCGTCGCGCAGGTTGGCGCGGGCGGAGTCGGGCAGCATGATCGCGGTGCGGCCGAGCCGGACGAGCTGCAGCACCTGCGTGAGGTCGCGCAGCTCGGGGCCGGGCCCGTCGGGATAGCTGCCGTCGAGGTGCGGCCAGCGCGGCAGCGGCAGGTCGGGGACCGACGAGGCCTCCTCGACCGTCAGCGACGTCGCGGAGCTCAACGGGTGGCCGGCGGGCAGGATCAGCACCTGCTCCTCGACCAGCAGCTGCTCGACGTCGAACCCGCTCAGGTCGTCGAACGGCCGGTGCAGGATCGCGACGTCGGCGCGCCCGTCGCGCAGCATCAGGGCCTGGTGGCCCGGCGGGCTCAGCACCACGTCGACGTCGACGGCGCCCGGTTCGGCGGCGTAGGCATCGAGCAGCTTGGCCATCAGCTCGCTCGAGGCGCCGGCCTTGGCGGTGAGCACCACCGGGGCGCGGCCGGCGGCCGCCACGGCTCGCCGGGTCCGCCGCTCCGCCGCCTCGACCGCGGCCAGCGCGGCGCGGCCCTCGCGCAGCAGGGTCTCGCCGGCGCTCGTGAGGGTCATGCCCTGCGGCGTACGGGTGAACAGCTGGGCCCCGAGGCGTCGCTCGAGCTGCGCGATCGCTCGCGAGAGCGGTGGCTGGGCGATCCCGAGCCGCTCGGCGGCCCGGCCGACGTGCGACTCCTCGGCGACGGCGACGAAGTAGCGCAGCTCCCGGGTCTCCACGGCGTCGAGGGTACGCCGCCTGACCTGGCGTCATACCCCTGCGGTATCGACCCGCACCCGATCGGTCTTGGAACCGCGCGCCTGCGCGAGCACACGATCGAGGCATGACGAACACCCCCGACCACAGCACCGACATCAGCACGAACGAGAAGACCGCCCTGGTCACCGGCGCCAACAAGGGCATCGGCTACGAGATCGCCGCGGGCCTGGCCCGGCTCGGGTTCCGGGTCGGGATCGGCGCCCGCGACGAACGCCGCCGCGCGGACGCCGTCGACAAGCTCCGCGCCGAGGGGCTGGACGTGTTCGGCGTGCCGCTCGACGTCACCGACGACGCGAGCGTGGCAGCGGCGGCGGCACAGCTCGAGGAGCAGGGCGGTCTCGGCGTCCTGGTCAACAACGCCGCCATCACCGGCGGGATGCCCCAGGAGCCCAGCCAGGTGACCGCCGAGCAGGTGCTCGAGGTCGTGGACACCAACGTGGTCGGCGTCATCCGGGTGACCAACGCGATGCTCCCGATGCTGCGCCGCGCCTCGTCGCCGCGCGTCGTCAACGTGTCCAGCACGGTCGGCTCGCTCACCCTGCAGACCGCTCAGGCGGAGGCCGTCGGGCCCATCTCGGCGGCGTACTCCCCCACCAAGACCTACCTCAACGCGATCACGATCATGTACGCCAAGGAGCTCGCCGGCACCGGGATCCTGGTCAACGCCGGGTGCCCGGGCTACGTCGCGACGGACCTGAACGGCCACCAGGGCTACCGCACGCCCGAGCAGGGCGCCGCGATCTTCCTCGAGCTCGCGACGCTGCCCGACGACGGTCCGAGCGGCACCTTCCGCGACGAGACGGGCATCCAGCCCTGGTGAGAGCCGCGCGCCCTACTCCGGGATCGTGTCCCCCGGGTGGCTCGGCATCCGCCGCACGAACCAGTCCGACCGCGGGTCGGCCACCGGTTCCACCCGGGCGGACGCGGTGAGCACCGACAGCGACGAGACGCCCGCCAGCACCAGGGAGAGATCGAGGGAGGCCACCTGAGGCAGGTCGTGCTGGAGGCGCGCGACCCGCAGGATGAGCTGCTCGACGGCGTTGATGTCGACCGGCTCGGAGCCGCGGTAGCCGAACAGCATCGGCGCCGAGCGGATCTCCCGGACCATCGCGGCCGCGTCCCGGTCGCCCAGCGGGGGGATCCGGTAGGCCTTGTCGCCGAGCAGCTCCGTGAGCGGGCCGGAGATCCCGAAGGACACGACCGGACCGAACAGCGGGTCCTCGATGGACCGGACCGCGATCGGTACGCCGGGTGGCGCGTTCTTCTGGACGACGTAGCCGGCCTGCTCGGGCGGACCCACCAGGTTCCGCAGCGTGTTCCAGGCGTCCTTCATCTCCTCGGCGTTGTCGACGTTGCGCCAGACGTGCGCCAGGTCGGGGCGCTCACGGAGGTGCTCCGCGGTCGCCTTGAGGACGACGTCCCAGTCCAGCTCGCGCCCGGCCGCCTGCGCCTGGCGCAGCGACGACACCGGCACCGTCGGCCAGAGCTCGATGCCGTACGCCGCCAGCAGCGTCTCCAGCTCGGTCGCGTCCAGGACCGCGCCGTCGGGGTGGCTGGTCAGCGCCTGGCCGACGACCTGGCGGCCCGCGACCGGGTCCAGGTGCTCGGGCGCCAGGAAGCTGCCGTCGGGGGTGCGCAGCCAGACGGCGTACTCCACGACCTTGGCCAGCGCCCGGACCGCCGCCTCGACCGCGGGGTAGGACGGCACGGAGCCACGGCCGGCGGTGGACCCGGTGACGTCGGGGACCCGCAGCAGCTCGGGGACGCCCTCGGCACCGAGGAACGTCGAGACCAGGGGCTTGTCCGACTGCTCCC
Source organism: Nocardioides sp. (assembly GCF_016462705.1). Taxonomy (GTDB): domain Bacteria; phylum Actinomycetota; class Actinomycetes; order Propionibacteriales; family Nocardioidaceae; genus Nocardioides. The sequence continues at coordinate 19,630 of NZ_JAEMSS010000065.1, forward strand.
CCACGGCGGCCAGCACGTTGGCGATGTGCTCGCCGGCCACGTTGAGGGGCGGGATGTAGACCGCGACCACCGCGTCGACCTCGGGGTCGTCGATGGCGTTGTCGAGGGCGTCCTCGAAGTCCTCCGCGGTCGGTTCGGCGTCGAGGGCGACCTGCCGGTTGACGACCAGCCCGACGGAGACCGCCGCGTCCGCGGCCAGCAGACCGAGCGCGTCGGAGTTGCCGACGATCGCGACCCGGCGGCCGCGCGGGAGCGGCTGGTGGGCGAGCAGCTGGGCGACGTCGAACATGTCGTCGAGCGTGTCGACCTGGATCACGCCGGCCTGCCGGAACATCGCGTCGACGGCCTGCGGCGGGGCGGCGATCTTGCGCACCGCGTGGCCCATCGGGACGCCCTGGGTCGTCCGCCCGGAGCGGACGGCCACGATCGGCTTGCGCAGCGAGACCCGGCGGGCGATCCGGGAGAACTTGCGCGGGTTTCCGATCGACTCGAGGTACATCATCACGACCTCGGTCGAGTCGTCCTCCTCCCAGTACTGCAGGAGGTCGTTGCCGGACACGTCGGCGCGGTTGCCGGCGCTGACGAACGTCGACAGGCCGAGACCCCGGTTGTTGACCTTCTCCAGGATCGCCGAGCCGAGCGCGCCGGACTGGCAGAAGAACCCGGCCCGGCCGCGCGGCGGCATCAGCCCCGCCAGGGACGCGTTGAGGGAGACGTCCGGGTCGGTGTTGATGATGCCCAGCGCGTTGGGGCCGATCAGCCGCAGGCCGTAGGAGCGCGAGAGCCCGACCAGCCGCCGCTGCCGCTGGCGGCCCTCCTCGCCGGTCTCCGCGAAGCCCGAGGAGATGACCACCAGGCCGTGCACGCCCTTGGACGCGCAGTCCAGGACCACGTCCGTCACCGAGTCGGCGGGCACCGCCACGATCGCCACGTCGACGTCGTCGGGGATGTCGCCGACCGAGTCGTATGCCGGCATGCCGGACACCGCCGCCGCGCTCGGGTTGACCGCGTAGACCCGGCCGGTGAAGTCCCCGGTCACCAGGTTGCGCACCAGCGCCTGGCCGATGGTGTCCTGCCGCCGGCTGGCGCCGATCACCGCGACCGACCGCGGGTTGAAGAAGCGGTGGATGGACGCCGACTCGGCCACGTGCTCGCGGTTGGACATCGCGCCGACCAGCGTGTCGGTGGGGTCGATGGGGAACTCGAGCCGGAGCACGCCGTCGTCGTACTGGCTGACGACCCGGTAGCCCGCGTCCCGGAACGTCTGGATCATCGGCTGGTTGTCCGGGAGCACCTCGGCGACGAACCGGTCCAGCCCCCGCTCGCGGGCCGCCTGGGCCAAGTGCTCGAGCAGGACCTGGGCGATCCCCCGCCCCTGGTGCTCGTCCTGGACGAGGAAGGCGACCTCGGCCTCGCCGGGCTCCACGACGTCGTAGCGGCCGACCGCGATCATCCGGTTCTTCAGCAGCACGACGAAGGCGACCCGGCCGACGTGGTCGACCTCGGTGAACCGGGCCACGTCGCGGTCCGACAGCTTCGGCATCGGCGAGAAGAACCGGTAGTACTTCGACTGGTCGGAGACCCGCGAGTAGAACTCGACCATCAGGTCCTTGTCCTCGGCCCGGATCGGCCGGACGTGCGCCGTGCTGCCGTCCTTGAGCAGGACGTCGGCCTCCCAGTGCTGGGGCGGGGCCTCGGCTGCGGTCACGCCTGGAATCTACCGGCCACGGGGCCTCCGCCGTGGCCGGACCGCGATGGCCGCGGTCTGTTGAGACACCGGTCACCGGCGCACGCAGCCTGCCGCTGACCACCGCTTCTCCCCAGCCCGGCGTGGCCCGTCGGTCTGACGACCGGCGGCGGGAGAGAATCGCCCCATGGCCCGGCGTTCCGCGACTCCCCCGCCCCCCGAGGACTTCGAGGAGCACATCCTCGACATCGACGTCGGCGACGAGATGCGGGCCTCGTTCCTCGAGTACGCCTACTCCGTCAT
>NZ_JAEMSS010000066.1 GCF_016462705.1 Nocardioides sp.
CTGGCCGTCGAGATGGTGATCCAGGCCGTCAGCGTGCTCGGGGGTGGCGGGGTGATCCTGCTGGTGTCCCTCGTCCTGTGCGCGGGCTCCCCCGAGGGCAGCTCGGCGCTGATCTTCGCGGGCCTGTTCCTGCTCGGCCTCGGCTGGTCGTGCACGACCGTGGCGGCGTCGACGCTGATCGCCGACCACGCACCGCTCGAGGCGCGGACGGACGTGCAGGGCAGCGCCGACCTCGTCATGGGCCTGACCGCGGCGGCCGCAGGAGGTCTTGCGGGCGTGGTGACCGGTGCCTTCGGCTACCCGACGCTGGCGGCCGGCACCGTCGCGCTGGCGCTGCTGGTGATCCTCGCCGCGGCGCGGGCCAGCCGGGTTGCGGGCTCGCCCGAGGACCGGCTGGCACAGTTGCCCTCGTGACAGCGGCGGACATCGGGGTCATCGGCGGGACCGGCTTCTACTCGTTCATCGAGGGCGCCGAGGAGCACGCCGTCACGACGCCCTACGGCGACCCGTCGGCGCCGGTCGCGGTCGGCACCGTCGCCGGGCGCCGGGTCGCCTTCCTCCCCCGTCACGGCGCCCACCACGACTTCCCGCCGCACGCCATCAACTACCGCGCCAACCTCTGGGCGCTCCGCTCGCTCGGCGTCCGGCAGGTGCTCGCGCCGTGCGCGGTCGGCGGCCTGCGGCCCGAGGTGGCGCCCGGCGACGTGGTCGTGCCGGACCAGCTCGTGGACCGCACGTACCGGCGGGTGTCGTCCTACGTCGAGAAGGGCGCGGTGCACCTGCCGTTCGCGGACCCCTACTGCCCGCGCATCCCCGGCGCCGTCCTCTCCGCCGACGACACGGTGACGGCGGGCGGGACGATGGTGGTGGTCGAGGGCCCGCGGTTCTCCACCCGGGCCGAGTCCCGGTCGTACGCCGACGCGGGCTGGACGCTCATCAACATGACCGCGATGCCGGAGGCGTCCCTCGCCCGCGAGCTGCGGATGTGCTACTCCTCGATCGCGCTGGTGACCGACATGGACGCCGGGGCCGAGGGCGGCGACGGCGTCGGCCAGGAGGAGGTCTTCGCGCTCTTCAGGCGCAACCTCGAGCGGCTCACCGGCCTGCTCACCGACACCATCGTCGCGCTGCCCGACCCCGAGGGGTGCACCTGCTCGAGCTGGGCGGACCCGATCGACCTGACCTACGAGATCCCCGGCGCGTGAAGGTCCTCCTGACCGGTTCCGCCGGGTTCATCGGCAGCGCCATCGGGCGGCTGCTGGACGACGAGGAGCACGAGGTCGTCCGGGTCGACCTGATGCTCGACAAGGCGCACGGAGCCGCCACGGCTCCCGAGGGCACCCACCAGCTCGACGTCCGCGAGGCCGGCAGCTGGTCCCACCTGCTCGACGGGGTGGACGTCGTCTGCCACCAGGCCGCGGTGGTCGGCGCGGGCGTCACCGTGGCCGACCTGCCGGCGTACGCCTCGCACAACGACCTGGGCACCGCGGTGCTGCTGGCCGGGATGCGCGAGGCCGGCGTCCACCGGCTGGTGCTCGCGTCGTCGATGGTGGTCTACGGCGAGGGTCGCTACGCCTGCACCGAGCACGGTGACCAGGTGCCCGGTCCCCGGAGCACCGCGGCGCTGGACGCAGGGGACTTCGAGAACCACTGCCCGCTCTGCGGCACCGCGCTGACCTGGACGCTGGTCGACGAGGACGCGCGGCTGGACCCGCGCAGCTCCTACGCGGCGAGCAAGCTGGCGCAGGAGCACTACACCTCCTCCTGGGTCCGGCAGGCGGGCGCCGCCGCCGTCGCGCTGAGGTACCACAACGTCTACGGGCCCGGGATGCCCCGGGACACGCCCTACTCCGGGGTCGCGGCGATGTTCCGGTCCTCGCTCGAGCGCGGTGAGCCGCCACAGGTGTTCGAGGACGGCGGGCAGGTGCGCGACTTCGTCCACGTCGACGACGTGGCCCGCGCCAACCTGGCTGCCCTCCGTGCGGTGGTCGAGGCGGATGCCGGCTCCTTCGACGCCTACAACGTCGCCTCGGGGCATCCCGTCGGGATCCTCGACGTCGCCCGCCTCGTGGCGGCGGGGACCGGCAGCGACCTGGCGCCCGAGGTGACCGGCGGCTACCGGCTCGGCGACGTCCGGCACGTGGTGGCCTCGCCGGCACGGGCCGCGGCCGAGCTCGGTTTCACCGCCGAGGTCCTCCCCGAGGTCGGCCTGCCCGAGTTCGCCACGGCTCCGCTGCGGGACTAGGCGGAAGGGACCTGCATGCGGGCGATCCTGCTTAGCGGTGGCCTGGCGGCGATCTGCTCCCTGCTCGGGACCCGACTGGCGATCGGCTGGTTCACGCGTCACGGCCTCGGCCAGCCGATCCGCGATGACGGGCCTACCACTCACCACATCAAACGAGGCACGCCGACCATGGGCGGGCTGGTGATCCTGGTGAGCGCCACGGCGGCCTACCTCGCCGCGACGACGGTGACCGGGGGCCGGCCCAGCGCCAGCGTCCTGCTCCTGCTCCTGCTCTTCCTCGGCTGCGGGGCCGTCGGGTTCCTCGACGACTTCATCAAGGTCTACACACAGAACAACCAAGGGCTGACCAGCCGCGCCAAGATGGCCGGCCAGACGGTGGTCGCCCTGGTGTTCGGGATCCTCGCGACGCAGCTCTTCGCCGACGAGCGGGGGGTCAGGCCCGCGTCCCAGTACCTCTCCACCACCCACGACTGGGGGATCAAGCTGCCCCTGGTCGTGGTCCTGCTCGTGATCTGGTTCATCGTGACCGCGACCTCCAACGGCGCCAACTTCGCGGACGGGGCGGACGGCCTGCTGGCCGGCACCTCCGCCATGGTCTTCGGCGCGTACACGGTGGTGAACTACTGGCAGAACAACCACCGCTGCGGGTCGCCCGAGCCGACGGTGCTGGAGTCCCAGTGCTACCAGGTGCGGGACCCCCTCGACCTGGCGGTGTTCGCTGCAGCCATCGCGACGGCCTGCATCGGCTTCCTCTGGTGGAACGCCAAGCCGGCCCGGATCATCATGGGGGACGTCGGGTCGCTCGCCATCGGCGGCGCCCTGGCCGGCCTGGCGATCATGTCCAGGACCGAGCTCCTCCTGGTCGTCATCGCGGGGCTGTTCGTGCTCGAGGCGATGTCGGTGTTCCTGCAGATGAGCTACTTCAAGGTCACCAGGAAGATCACGGGCACGGGGCGGCGGATCTTCCGGATCGCCCCGATCCACCATCACTTCGAGCACCTCGGATGGGACGAGGTCACCGTCGTCATCCGCTTCTGGATCATCGCCGGTCTGTGCGTGGTGGCCGGCCTCGGGATCTTCTACGCCGACTGGCTGAGCTGACCCGGCGAGCCCGACCAGCAGGACCGGTGGTCCAGATCACCCCGGTCCTTCGTCATCCGATCAGGTGGCCGGCACCGAACGAGCACCATGGCGCTCTCTCTTCGACGCACCCTGGACGAGGTCAAGCAGGCACCGTTCGTGGTGGACGTGCTGCGCAGCGGGGAGCGCCTCGCGGCCGCCGCCGCCCGCGAGGGCGGACCGGAGTCGGTGCGGCTGCTCGCAGCGGTGGTCCACGACCGTGACGAGCTGACCGCGGTGGCGGCGGTGCATGCGCTCGCCCGGGTGTTCGACGACGGGGCCGACGTCGTCCTGACCGAGCTGCTGTCGCACCCCCGGCCGTTCCTGCGCGAGCACGCGAGCTGGGCGCTCGAGGCCCGCCTGCCACGCCTCGACGCCATCGGACACCTGGTCGACGTCGTCGTCGGTGGGGACTTCTCCGGCGTCCTCGCCCAGCGCACGCTCGCCCGGTGGGCCGCCTCGGCGCCGCGCCAGGTCGCGCGGGCCATCGGTGACGAGCTCGCCGCGGCCGCTGACCCGGCGGTCCGCAGCCGGCTGGTCGAGACGCTCGGCCTGGTGCCCGGCGCGATCGCCGACCGCACGCTGCTCCGGCTCGCCGTCGAAAACGGCGAGCACCCGACGGTGCGGCTGACCGCCGTCGCCGCCCTCGGTGACCGTCCGGCCGCCGCCGCGGCGGCGGTGATCCGTGAGCTCAGCACGGTCGACGACGACCTGGGGAGCGCTGCCCGGCTGGCCGCGATCGACCTCGGCCTCGACGCCGTCGAGCCTCCCTGGGCCGCTTCCTCCGGTCTGACGGTCGCCCAGCTCTTCCTGCACGCCGACATCGACCGCGACCTCAGCCGGGCGGGCGCCGGTGACAACGGCGGCGTCGCCACGCTGCTGGTCCGGTTGGGTGACGCGCTGGCGACCGGGGAGCGCGTCGGCCGGGTCCTGACCATCTCCCGCGGCACCGCCGGAGCGGCCCTGGACGCGCTGGCTCCGGCGGACGGGCACCTGCTGACCCCGGTGCCCCTCCTGGCCGACGCCGCGTCCGCCGCACAGGCCTGGCCGTCACGGGTCGCGGCGCAGCGCGGGATCCGCCGCGTGCTCCGGACGCACCGCGCGGACGTGCTGCACCTGCGGATGGCGGAGGTCGGCAGCCTGGCCGCTGCCGAGGTCGCCCGCGAGCTGGGCATCCCGGTGGTCTTCACGCTGGCGCCCGACCCGCACGCCGTGATCCATGCGCTGGACATGACCGGCGGCCTGCACCGGGGCAACTTCGGCACCGCGGACGAACGAGAGCACTACTGGTTCCGGGCCCGCCTCGTGCAGCGACTGGCCGACGACGCGTCCCACCTCGTGCTCTTCCCCCGCCCCGAGCTGCAGCACGACATGCGCGAGCTGCTCGGCCTCGACGTGGCCGGACAGCCCCACCGGTTCACGGTGGTCCCGGAGGGCATCGACCTGGGGGTCAGCGCGGCGGCCGCCGCCGAGCTCGAGCGGCCCGGCACGCCCGGTCCGGCACTGGCCGAGCTGGACGCGCTCGTCGCCTCGCTTCCCGAGCACCGCAGGAGGCTGCCGCTGGTGGTGAGCGTGGGGCGGCTGCACCGGGTCAAGGGGATGGCGACCCTGGTCGAGGCGTGGGCCGGGGACGCCGAGCTGGTCGAGCGCGCCAACCTGCTGATCGTCGGCGGCGACCTGGCCGATCCGTCCCCGGACGAGCAGGAGCAGCTCGACCGGATCGCCGAGGTCCTGAGCCGGTTCCCCGCGGCCGAGGCGGGTCTGCTGATGCCCGGTCATCGGCCCAACGACGTGGTGGCCGTCTGGCTGGCGGCCGCGCGGGCCGGCAGGGCGGGCGGTATCGGCCCCGACGGGGTGTACGTGTGCAGCAGCCTCAAGGAGGAGTTCGGCCTGGCGTTGCTGGAGGCGCTGGCGTCCGGGCTGGTGGTGGTGGGCCCGGCGGCCGGGGGACCGGCCACCTACATCGACGACGGGGTGACGGGCGTGCTCGTGGACACCCGCCGACCGGACGAGGTGGCCCGCGCGATGCGGGCCGCGTTCGCCCTGGCCGCCGCGCCGGGCCAGGCCGCGCGGATCGGCCGGGCCGTGGCGCGGATCAGCGCCGACTTCACCGTGCAGGCCATGGCCGTCCGGTTGAGCGCGATCTATGCCGGTGCCGCCCGGACGGCTGGCCGCTCGTGACCCGGTGGCCCGCATGACCCTGCTGGTGGTCAGCCCGGACTACGCGTCGCACCTGCTGCCGCTGGCGACCCTCGCGACGGCGTGGCAGGACGCGGGGGAGCCGGTGGTCGTGGCGACCGGTCCGGCGACCGCCGACATCGTCGCCGGGTTCGGGTTCGACCGCGTGGACCTGGTGCTGGGACGGGGTTCGAACCCCGGTGTCATCCGGGCCGAGCAGCAACCGCCCGGCGAGGACGTCGCGCTGCGTGGCTTCTTCGACGCCACCCGGCACGGCATGGTGGCGACGCTGCGCTACCAGGCCGAGGCCCGCCGCAACGATCTCCTGTGGGAACCGGTGGACCGGGCCCGGGCCGTCCTGGACGTCGTCGACCGAGTGCGGCCCGACCAGGTGATCGTCGACCACCTGGCGTTCAGCGCTCGTCTCGCCCTCGACGCGGCGGGGGTCCCGTACGCCGATGTCGTCCTCGGCCATCCGTCCGCGCTGCCGGTCGGCGACGAGATCTACGGCTACCCGCCCGCATGGCCGGCCGCGGTCCACGCGCGCCAGACGGAGCTGGCCGCGCTGCACCGCCTGTGCCGCGATGTCCGGGACGCCTTCACCGCGGAGTGGAACGCCGCCCTGCGCGTCCTGGGACCCGGCGCCACACCGTCGGCGGACGCGTTCGCCGAGCACGGTGACCTGCTGCTGCTGAACTACCCGGCGGCTCTGCACGACCCGGCCCGGACGGCGTTGCTACCACCGCACGCGTTCCTCGGCTCGGCCGTGCGCGCCGAACCCGCGGGCGACGACGTCGGGGACTGGCTGGAGGCCGACGACCGGCCGGTGGTCTACGTCAGCTTCGGCAGCTTCCTCTCGGCCCGCGGGGACGTGCTCTCCACGGTGCTCGACGCGCTGCGCCCCCTCGGTCTTCGGGTCGCGGTGGCGACCGGTTCCGCCACGGGGCTGCCGGACCTCCCGCCGGACTGGTTGGTGCGCCCCTACCTCCCGCAGGTCGCCGTCCTGCACCGGACGGCCGTGCTGGTCACCCACGGTGGCAACAACAGCGTGACGGAGGCGCTCACCGCGGGCGTACCGATGGTGGTCCTGCCGTTCTCCACCGATCAGTTCGCGGGCGCGGCGGCGATCGAGGCCGCTGGGCTGGGGACGGCGCTCGACCCCAACCTGGTCACCTCCGCGGACCTGGGTGCCGCTGTGCGCGCCGTTCTCGACGGCCCTGCCCCGGACCTGGCCCGCACGATCGGTGAGGGGCTACGCCGGGCACCGGGCCGCGACGTGGCGCGTGCGGCGCTGGTCGGCTGACGTCCGCACCGGTGGGTCGGTCGTCACCACGCGGTGTAGAACAGGTGCTGCACCACCAGCGCCGACAGCACCTGCAGCCCGAGCCCCCACCGCCGCCAGTGGTCGGGCAGCATCGCGCAGCACAGGGTCAGCCACGGGATGAACGGCAGCCAGATCCGTTCGACCTCGGCCTTGCTCATGCCCGACGCATCGGCGAGGGCGACCATCAGGACCGCCGCGCCGACGAGCAGCAGCCCGACCCGGTCGGCCGAGCGGCGCAGCGAGGCCAGCCCGGCCCCGAGCGCCGGGCCGGCGGACACCGCGAGCGCGGCGAGGTTGCCCCACCACCAGTACGTGATCGGGCGGTCGGCGGCGATGCCGTCGAAGTAGCGCTCCCGCAGCACGGGGTAGGCGTCCCACCACGCGAATCCCAGCGCCGCGAACGCCAGGACCACGGCGAGGGCGGCAGGGACGGCGACGAGGAGCGGGCGCCAGGACCGCGCCGCGACCAGGACCGCGACCGCCAGCACCCCCATCAGCGGCATGCCGTAGGACATCAGCACGCTGACGCCGAGGAGCAGCCCCGAGAGCACGGCCCAGGCGACCGAGCTGCGCCGCCGGGCAGCGGTGGCGGCCAGGGCCAGCGCCGCGACCCCCCAGGCGGTCACCGCCGTGATGACCGCATCGGCCGACACGGCCTGGAACACCGCGGCCGGGGTCAGGACGAGGAAGGGCGCGGCCCGCCGGGCCAGGTCCTCCGCTCCGAGCGCACGGAGGGTCACCAGCACGGCAGCGGCGATCGTGGCGGCCAGGAGGACCACCACCACGCCGGCCGCGAGATCCCCACCCAATCCGATCCGCACGAGGGCTACGAAGAAGAGGAGAAGGGCAGGAGGGTGCCCGGCCACATGGGTGGGCCAGTTGTCCTCGGCGGCATAGGGGATCCGGTCGACGTAGCTGTCGAGCAGGAGGGACACGTCGTCCACCGACCGCGCGGTCTCGAGGTACTCGTACGGGTTGCCGAGGACCCGGGAGATCCCCGACGTCCCGTCGACGAGAGCGAGAGACAGCAGCCAGGCCAGGCTCACGGCGTACGACGCCAGCACGAGTCGTGGCCAGGGGAGACGAGCCGACAGGTCGGCGGCGTACCGCCAGCCCAGCAGGGCGACCACCACCGCCGGGATCGTGCCCGGTCCGAACAGCGTGGGCTGCCAGAGCCCGTGCAAGGGGGGTACCTCACGTGACGAGGCGTTGCGGGGAGCCCGGGCGAACACCTCCCAGTCCAGCCAGTGCGGAAGACCGAACGCCAGGCAGAGGAGCACGGAGGTGACGAGCAGCCCGGCCCACGCGGCCCGGTTCCGGCGACCGACCGTCGTCTCCATGCCCGCGACCCTAGGCCGCGGCTCCCCGGGCTGGTCCCGACCTGCCGAGCGTCACGACTTCGTAAGGAGCAACACCGTCCCCATGACTGCCGAGCCACCTACCGTCGAGGACATGACCTCCGGCTGCGTCCTGGTGCTCCCGTGCCGGGACGAGGAGGCCGCACTCACCGGCCTGCTGCCGCGCATCCCCGCGGGCTTCTCGGTGGTGGTCGTGGACAACGGCTCCGCCGACGGGACCGCCGACGTGGCACGTGACCTGGGTGCGACAGTGGTCCACGAGCCCGTGCCGGGGTACGGCGCGGCGGTCCACGCCGGACTGGTCGCGGCGACCGGCGAGTACGTCGCGTTCATGGACGGCGACGGTTCGTTCGACCCGGTCGACCTGCTCCCCCTGCTCGACGACGTGCGGGCGGGACGGGCCGACCTGGCCGTCGGCCGCCGGCGCCCGGTGCGCCGCGGGGTCTGGCCCTGGCACGCCCGGCTCGGCAACAACCTGGTCGTGTGGTGGCTCCGGCGCCGGATCGGGATGGCGGCCCACGACATCGCGCCCATCCGGGTGTGCCGTCGAGACGCGCTCCTCGGCCTGGACGTCCAGGACCGCCGGTTCGGCTACCCGGTCGAGCTCCTGCAGAAGGCGACCGACGCCGGCTGGCGGGTCGTCGAGCGGGACGTGGCCTACCACCCGCGCGCGGCCGGCACGCGCTCCAAGGTCTCCGGCTCCGTGAAGGGCACGGCCCGCGCGGCCCACGACTTCTGGGGCGTCCTCCGATGACCCGCGCCCTCGTCGTCGCCAAGGCCCCGGTGCCCGGGCGGGTCAAGACCCGGCTCGGCGCCGAGGTCGGCATGGACGCCGCCGCGGAGCTGGCCGCGGCGGCGCTGCTGGACACCCTCGGCGCCTGTCGCGCCGCGTTCGGCGCCGAGGACTGCCTCCTCGCCCTGGACGGTGACCTCGCGGACGCTCTGCGCTCCGAGGAGCTCACCGCAGCCCTGGAGGGCTGGCGGGTCTACGCACAGCGCGGTGCGGGCCTCGGCCAGCGGCTCGCCAACGCGCACGCCGACGTGCCGGCCGGGGCGCCGGTCCTGCAGGTCGGCATGGACACCCCCCAGCTCGACCCGGACGGGCTGCACGCCGCCGCGGCCGTTCTCGACGATGCCGACGCCGTGCTCGGGCCGGCCGACGACGGCGGCTGGTGGCTGCTCGGCCTGCGCGAGCCGGCGGCGGGTCAGGTGCTGCGCGACGTCCCGATGTCCACCCCGACGACGTACGAGCTGACCCGCAAGGCCCTCGAGGACCGCGGCCTGCGCGTGGCGTCCACGTCGACGATGCGCGACGTGGACACCGTGGCCGACGCGAACGCGGTCGCCGCCGGCCGCCGGGACACCGAGTTCGCCCGCACGTGGACCGAGGTCAGCCGATGAGTGCCGAGCCGATCGAGATGGCGCTCAGCCTCGACGACTGGACGCACCCCGCCGACGCCGAGGACAGGGCGATGCTCGAGCTCTGCGACGGTCCCACCCTGGACGTCGGCTGCGGTCCCGGCCGGCTGACCGAGGAGCTGAGCCTGCGCGGTCACGTCGTGCTCGGGATCGACGTCACCCACGAGGCGGTGGGCCACGCCGTACGCCGCGGGGGAGCGGCGATCCGCCGCGACGTGTTCGCGCCGCTGCCCGGCGAGGGGCGGTGGCTCACCGCGCTCCTCGCCGACGGCAACGTCGGCATCGGCGGCGACCCGGTGGCGCTCCTGCGCCGGCTCCGTCAGGTGCTGGACCCGCGTGGCCGGGTCGTGGTGGAGCTGGCGGGCCCCGGCACCGAGCCGCGTACGGGCGTCGCGACGCTGAGCGACGGGGGAGCGGTCGCGCACACGTTCCCGTGGTGCGTGGTCGGCGTGGACGACATCCACGGACTCGCCGTCGAGGCCGGCCTGGAGGCGACCGAGGTGCACCGGTTCGGAGACCGCTGGTGCGCGGTCGTGGAGGCGGTCGCATGAGGCTGAGGATCCCGGCGCCGCCGACCGAGGCCGGCTTCACGTCCCGGCTGCGCAGCGCGACGGTGGCGGCCCGGGTCGGGCTCTGGCTGGGCATCTGCTTCGGGATCTGCTTCCTCACCGGGCTCATCAGCCACTACGCCCAGAACCCGGACCAGCCCATCCCGTTCCCCACCAGCCCGTCCTGGGGCTACCGGGTCACCCAGGGACTCCACGTCATCACCGGTACCGCCTCCGTGCCGCTGCTGCTGGTCAAGCTGTGGAGCGTCTTCCCGCGGCTCTTCATCCGGCCGCCGAAGGGTCTGCGCGCACTGGCCGTCGAGGGCCTCGAGCGTGCCTCCATCGGCGTCCTGGTCGCGGCGGCGGTCTTCCAGCTCGCCAGCGGCCTGGCCAACTCGGCCCAGTGGTACCCGTGGAGCTTCTCGTTCCGCACGACGCACTACTCCATGGCCTGGGTGGCGATCGGGGCTCTGGTGGTGCACATCGCCGTGAAGCTCCCGATCATCCGCGGCACGCTGACCCGCGACGTCGACGACACGACGTACGACCGGGAGTCGGCGACCCGGGGGAGCGCGATGTCGCGGCGCGGCCTGCTCCGCAGCACCTGGGCGGCGAGCGGGGTCGCCGTCCTCGTCACGGCCGGAAGCACCGTGCCGTGGCTGCGCGAGGTGTCGGTGCTCGGCGTCCGCTCGGGTGACGGACCCGGCGGCATCCCGATCAACAAGTCGGCCCGGGCGGCGGGGGTCACCGCGTCCGCCGTCGACCCGGCGTACGTCCTCACCGTCGTCAACGGCGACCGGGCCGTCCAGCTGGCCCGGGCCGACCTGCTCGCGCTCACCCAGCGCACCGAGACCCTGCCGATCGCCTGCGTCGAGGGCTGGAGCGCCAGTGGCGCCTGGACGGGCGTGCGGATCCGCGACCTGCTCGACCTGGTGGGTGCCGACCGGGGCAGCGACGTCGAGATCGGCTCGCTGCAGGAGCGCGGCGCCTTCAGCCGCAGCACCCTCCAGGGCAACTTCGCCGACGACGACCGGACGCTGCTCGCCCTGGAGCTCGACGGGGAGACGCTGTCCATCGACCACGGCTACCCGGCCCGGGTCATCGCGCCCAACCGGCCCGGCGTGCTCCAGACGAAGTGGGTCGACCGGATCGAGGTGCTCTGATGCGGCTCCGGGTACTGCTGGCAGCCCTCGGTGCGCTCGCCGGGGCGTACGGCGCCTTCCTGCTGCTCAGCCGGCAGGACGGCGACCAGCTGGTGAACGCCGCGACCTGGCTCGCGGCGGGGGTGGTGCTGCACGACTTCGTGCTGGCCCCGGTGGTCCTGGGACTGGTCGCGCTCGGCGCCCGGGTCGCGCCGGTCGCGGCGCGGGTGCCGCTGGCGGGGGCGCTGGTCGTCCTCGGGTCGGTGACCCTGCTCGCCATCCCGGTGCTCGGCCGCTCCGGGGCGCGGCCGGACAACCCGACGCTGCTCGACCGCGACTACACCGTGGGCTGGCTGGCGCTGGCCGGCGTCGTCCTCCTCGGCGCTGTCGTGGCGGGGCTCGTACGCTCACGTCGGCAGCAGGGTCGGGTGCAGGGTCAGCAGCAGGGGAGGTGACCGTGGCGAGAGTGCTCGTGGTCGACGACGACGCGACGGTCAGGGAGGTCGTCGTGTCCTACCTGCGCGCCAACGCGCACGAGGTGGTCGAGGCCGAGGACGGCGAGACGGCGCTGGCTCGCCATCGCGAGCAGCCGCACGACCTGGTCGTCCTCGACCTGATGCTGCCCGGCATCGACGGGATCCAGGTGTGCCGGCAGCTGCGCCAGGACGGTGACGTGCCCGTCATCATGCTGACCGCGCTGGGGGAGGAGACCGACCGGGTCGTGGGGCTCGAGGTCGGCGCCGACGACTACGTCACCAAGCCGTTCAGTCCCCGCGAGCTGGCCCTGCGGGTGGACTCGGTGCTCCGCCGGGTGACCTCGCCGGCGGCACCGCGCCGGCTCGTCGACGGGGACCTCCTCGTCGACGAGGCGCGGCACGAGGCCTCGCGGGCCGGCCAGGTCCTGGCGCTGACCGCTCGCGAGTTCGACCTGCTCCGGTTCCTGATGGCGCACCCGGGCACGGCGTACTCCCGTGAGGAGCTGCTCGAGAAGGTGTGGGGCTGGTCCTTCGGGGACCAGACGACGGTGACCGTGCACGTCCGGCGGCTGCGGGAGAAGATCGAGGTCGACCCCGCCCGTCCGGTCCGGCTCCAGACCGTCTGGGGCGTCGGCTACCGCTGGGAGGCTGCGACCGCCGATGACGAGTGACCAGGTGCAGATCCTGCTGGTGGCCGTCGCGTGTGCGGCCGGCGTCGGCGTGGTGGGCCTGCTCGTCGCCTGGGTGATCCGCCGCTCCTCGATCCTGTGGCAGCTCGCCCTCGTCGTCGCGGTGGCCATCGGCTCCGTGCTGCTCGGCGTCGTCGCCGTCTCCCGGCTCATGTTCCTCTCCGACCACGACCGCGACGTGGTGAGCCTGGTGATGGCCGCCTCCGGCACCGTGGCGCTGCTCGTCGCGCTCACCGTCGGCGCCGCCATCGGCCGGTGGTCGGAGGCGCTGCGCCGCGATGCGCGCCGGCTCGACGCGCACGGCTCGTACGTCGGGGGGCACCGCGGTCCCAGTGAGCTCCAGGCGCTCTCGGAGGAGCTGGCCCGCACCAGCGAGCGGCTCGAGGAGTCCCGGCTCCGGGAGGCGAGGCTCGAGGCCTCCCGCCGCGAGCTGGTCTCCTGGGTGTCCCACGACCTGCGCACCCCGCTGGCCGGGATGCGGGCGATGACCGAGGCGCTCGAGGACGGCCTGGCCGAGGACCCGCAGCGCTACCACCG
Organism: Nocardioides sp.; assembly: GCF_016462705.1. Taxonomy (GTDB): domain Bacteria; phylum Actinomycetota; class Actinomycetes; order Propionibacteriales; family Nocardioidaceae; genus Nocardioides. The sequence continues at coordinate 13,036 of NZ_JAEMSS010000066.1, forward strand.
GCAGATCCGGGCCGAGGTCGACCGGATGGTCCAGATGGTCGACGACCTCTTCGAGCTCTCCCGGATCCACTCCGGCGTCCTCACCATGACGCCCGAGCCGGTGGCGCTGCACGACGTGGTGAGCGAGGCGATCGCGGGCGCGGACCCGGTCGCCCGGGCCAGGTCCGTGCGGCTCGGCGGCCGGGTCGAGGACGGGGTCGAGGTGGTCGCCGACGCGGTGGGGCTCTCCCGGGTGATGACCAACCTGCTGATGAACGCGATCCGGCACACGCCCGCGGACGGCACCGTCGAGATCGAGGCGCGCGCGGTCGCCGACGGCGTCGAGCTCAGCGTGACCGACCAGTGCGGCGGGATCTCGGAGGAGGACATGCACCGGGTCTTCGACGTGGCGTGGCGAGGTGCCGCGGCGCGGACCCCGGACGAGCGGACCGGCGCAGGCGCCGGGCTCGGGCTCGCCATCGTCAAGGGGATCGTCGAGGCCCACCGGGGCGTCGTCCGGGTCGAGAACGTGTCGCCCGAGGGTGCGCCCGGCGCCGCCGGGTGCCGGTTCCTGGTCACCCTCCCGGCCTGAGGTCATCGGTCCGGCGTGTCGCGTCCGGCCCTCGAACATCTGTTCGGTACGGTCCTGTCCACAGGTGTGACGCAGGAGGTGTCCTCCACAGCCGGCCGTGAGCTCGTGCCCGGTGTCGGTGGCCCTCCCTAGCGTCGAAGGAACACCGACCCGACCCGATCAGGAAGGCACCACCATGGCTGCAGCAGACCGCGAGAAGGCCCTCGACGCCGCCCTCGCCAACATCGAGAAGTCCTTCGGCAAGGGGTCGGTGATGCGCCTCGGTGACGAGGTGCGTGCCCCGCTCGAGGTGATCCCCACCGGGTCGATCGCGCTCGACGTCGCCCTCGGCATCGGCGGACTGCCCCGCGGCCGGGTGGTGGAGATCTACGGTCCCGAGTCGAGCGGCAAGACCACCGTGGCACTGCACGCGGTCGCGAACGCCCAGAAGGCCGGCGGCATCGTCGCCTTCATCGACGCCGAGCACGCGCTCGACCCCGACTACGCCAAGGCACTCGGCGTCGACACCGACGCCCTGCTGGTCTCCCAGCCCGACTCGGGCGAGCAGGCGCTCGAGATCATGGACATGCTGATCCGCTCGGGCGCCCTCGACCTGGTCGTCATCGACTCCGTGGCGGCCCTGGTGCCCCGCGCCGAGATCGAGGGCGAGATGGGCGACAGCCACGTCGGTCTCCAGGCCCGGCTGATGAGCCAGGCGCTGCGCAAGATCACCGGCGCGCTCAACAACTCCGGCACGACCGCGATCTTCATCAACCAGCTGCGGGAGAAGATCGGCGTCATGTTCGGGAGCCCGGAGACCACCACCGGTGGCAAGGCGCTGAAGTTCTACTCCTCGGTCCGGCTCGACGTGCGGCGCATCGAGACCCTCAAGGACGGCACCGACATGGTCGGCAACCGGACCCGGGTCAAGGTCGTCAAGAACAAGGTCGCCTCGCCGTTCAAGCAGGCCGAGTTCGACATCATGTACGGCAAGGGCATCAGCCGTGAGGGCGGCCTGATCGACGTGGGCGTCGACGCGGGCCTGGTCCGCAAGGCGGGGGCTTGGTACACCTACGAGGGCGACCAGCTCGGTCAGGGCAAGGAGAACTCCCGGCAGTTCCTCAAGGACAACCCCGACCTCGCCGACGAGCTCGAGAAGAAGATCCTGGAGAAGCTCGGGGTCGGCCCCACCGTGGACGCGGAGGCTGCTCCGGTCGAGCCGGTCGGCGTCGATGCCTTCTGACCAGGAATGGGAGCCCGACCCGGAGTCGGTCGCGCGCAAGATCCTGCTCGACCAGCTGACCGGGCGGGCCCGCAGCCGCCAGGAGCTCAGCGACAAGCTGGCGAGCCGCAACGTGCCCGCGGAGATCGCGACCAAGGTGCTGGACCGGTTCACCGACGTCGGGCTGGTCGACGACGGTGCGTTCGCGCGCACGTGGGTGACCCAGCGCCAGCAGGGCAAGGGCCTGTCCCGGCGGGTGCTGGCCCAGGAGCTGCGCCGCAAGGGTGTCGACGACGAGGTCGCCAAGGAGGCGCTCGACGAGATCGACCCGGCCGACGAGGCGTCGGCCGCCCACGAGCTGGTCCGCAAGAAGATGCGCTCGATGCGGGGCGTCGACGACCAGGTCGCCACCCGGCGCCTGGTCGGCATGTTGGCGCGCAAGGGTTACCCGCCCGGGCTGTCGTTCAGCGTGGTCCGCGAGGAGCTTCAGCGGGCCGGGCGTGAAGGGGTCGATGTCGACGCCTCATGATGGGGTCATGACGCTCGCGGCTCTCCGCCTTCCTCCGGGACCGGTCGACCTCTCAGCCCTGGACACCGGCGCGACACCGGGCTTCACCGGCGCCAAGGAGGACGGCAAGGCCGCTCTCGCGGCGCTGGGCGACGACCTCGCCGACCTGCAGGAGCGTCTGTACGCCGAGGCCACGGCCGACGTCGGCCACGGCCGCGCCGTGCTGCTCGTGCTCCAGGGCATGGACACCTCGGGCAAGGGCGGCGTGCTGCGGCACACCGTGGGGCTGGTCGACCCCCAGGGCGTGGCGATCACCTCGTTCAAGGCCCCTACCGAGGAGGAGCTCGAGCACGACTTCCTGTGGCGGGTCCGCAAGGCGCTCCCCACCAAGGGCCGGATCGGGGTCTTCGACCGCAGCCACTACGAGGACGTGCTCATCGCCCGGGTGCGCTCGTTGGCCCCGGAGGAGGAGATCGAGCGCCGCTACGACGCCATCAACGCCTTCGAGGCGGAGGTCGTCGGCGCCGGCATCACGATGATCAAGTGCATGCTGCACATCTCCGCCGCCACCCAGAAGGAGCGGCTGCTCGCCCGGTTGGACGACCCGACCAAGCACTGGAAGTTCAACCCCGGGGACATCGACGAGCGGGGCCGGTGGGCTGACTACCGTCGCGCCTACGAGATCGCCCTCGAGCGCACCAACACCGAGGTCGCCCCCTGGTACGTCGTCCCGAGCGACCGCAAGTGGTTCCGCAACCTCGCGGTCGGGCAGCTCCTCCACGAGGTCATGTCCCAGATGGCACCGATCTGGCCGGCCGCCGACTTCGACGTCGCCGAGCAACGGCGGCGGCTCGAGAACGAGCTCCCGGTCGCGTGAGCCGCAGCCAGTGATCCCGACCGTCGGCGTGACCCGCTACGTCACGCCCCTGCGCGAGGGCGGCAGCCTGCCCGGTCTCGTGGAGGCGGACGACCTCGGCACCTACGTGTGCAAGTTCCGGGGAGCCGGCCAAGGGGTCCGGGTCCTGGTGGCCGAGGTGGTCGTCGGCGGGCTCGCCGAACGGCTCGGCCTCGACACGCCCCGGATGGTGGCCCTCGACCTCGACCCGGAGATCGCCCGCTACGAGGCGGACGAGGAGGTCCAGGACCTGCTCAACGCCAGCCCGGGCCTCAACCTCGGGACCGACTTCCTGCCCGGGTCCTTCGGCTACGACGGAGACCCGCCGGAGGGCGCCGACCCGGCGCGGGTCCTGTGGCTGGACGCCTTCACCGCCAACGTCGACCGCACCTGGCGCAACCCCAACCTGCTGATCTGGCACGGCGACCTGTGGGTGATCGACCACGGAGCCTGCCTCTACTTCCACCACGGCTGGTCGGGCGGGATCGGCGACCCGCAGCGGTTCGCCCAGCAGTCCTGGTCACCCGACGACCACGTCTTCCTCGCGTACTCCCGCGAGCTCGGGCGCGTCGACGACGAGGCGCGTGCTCTGCTCGGCCCCGACGTGTTCACCGAGGTCCTCGCCGAGGTCCCCGACGCCTGGCTCGAGCCGGTGCCCGGCGCCGACTCGCCCGACGCCGTGCGGGCGGCGTACGTCGGGTTCCTGACCGCGCGTCTCGAGTCAGCCCACTGGCTGCCGAGGGCGGTGGCCTCGTGACCGCACCGGACAAGCTCTCCTACGAGTACGTCGTCCTGCGCTGCGTGCCTCGGGTCGACCGCGAGGAGTTCCTCAACGTCGGCGTGGTCCTGCACTGCCAGGCCGCCGGCTTCCTGCGCGCGGCCTGGCACGTCGACCGCGACCGGCTGCGCGCCCTGGATGCCCGCATCGACCTCGACCAGGTGTGCGAGGCGCTGGAGTTCGTCGAGGGCGTGTGCGCCGGTGACGAACGCGCCGGAGCGGCCGCCGGTGCTCCTGTCAGCCAGCGCTTCGGGTTCCTCAAGGCCCCTCGCAGCACCGTGCTCCAGCCGGGGCCCGTGCACGGCGGCGTCACCGCCGACCCGGGCCGCCAGCTGGAGCGACTGCTGGAACAGCTCGTCGGCTAGAGGGGACCGCTGGCCGGGGAGCGCGGTGGCCGCGCCGAGCTCGACCTCAGACCGGCACGAGCTCCACGGCGCCGACCGCGTAGCGGGCCAGGATCGTCCGGGCCAGCTCCGGGTGCGCGCCGAGCGGCTCGGACACCGCCACGGCGCCCGCCTCGAGCGCCAGCTCCTTGGCCCGGTCCGGTAGGAACCCGGGCGCCAGGAACAGCGACGCGACCGCGATGTGCCGCCGGCCCTCGGCGCGGAACGCTCTCACGGCCTCGCCGGTGGCGGGCGGGCTGCTCGACGCGAAGGCCGCGGTCACCGGCAGCTTGTGGTGCGAGCCCCAGAGCCGGGCCAGCCTGGCGACCGCCTGGTTGGCGAGCGGGTCGCTGGACCCCGCGGCGGCGAGCACGAGGGCGTCGAGCTCGCGGGCCCGGGCCTCGCTCAGGGCCTCACGCATCCGGATGTCGAGCACCTCGAGGAAGCAGGGCTCGAGCCCGAGGATGGCGGTCGCCCGGATCTGCACGCCCGGGTGCTTGGCCGTCATCTCCGCGATGGCGCTCGGCACGTCGACGGTGGCGTGGTAGGCCTCGGTGAGGAGCAGCGGCACGACGACGATCTCGTCGTGCCCCTTCTTGACCAGACGGTCCACGACCGTCTCGAAGGACGGCTTGGACAGCTCGAGGAACGCCGCCTCGACCCGCAGGTCGGGACGCATCGTGCGGACCTCGGCGACCAGCGCCTTGATCGTCGCGGCGGAGCGCGGGTCGCGGCTTCCGTGGGCCAGTGCCACCAGGGCGGGAGCGGTCATCGGGCGACCACCTTTCGTGTGCTGCGGGTGCTGCTCGGTGCGGACGAGCACGGGTTGGGCGTTGCGGTCATGAGTGGATGCCGCACTCGGTCTTGCTGGTGCCGGCCCACCGGCCGCTCCGGGCGTCCTCCCCGGGTGCGACCCGGCGCGTGCACGGCGCGCAGCCGATGGACGGGTAGCCGTCGTAGACCAGCGGGTTGACCAGGACTCCGTTGTCCGCGATGTAGCGCTCCACCTGCTCGTCGGTCCAGCGAGCCAGGGGAGAGACCTTGACCTTGCCCTTCTTGGCGTCCCAGCCGATGACCGGTGCGATGACCCGGTTGTGGGTCTCGGCGCGACGCAGCCCGGTCGCCCAGGCGTCGTACCCGGCGAGGGTGTCGGCGAGCGGCTTGACCTTGCGCAGCGCGCAGCACAGGTCAGGGTCGGTCTTGTAGAGGTCCTTGCCGTGCTCCGCGTCCTGCTCGGCCACGGACTGGACCGGGGTGATCGTGATCAGGTTGACGTCGAGGGTGCCGGCAACCGCGTCGCGGGTGCCGATCGTCTCGACGAAGTGGTAGCCGGTGTCGAGGAAGACCACGTCGATGCCGGGGACCACCTTGGACGCCAGGTCCGCGAGCACGGCGTCACCCATCGACGAGGTCACGCAGAACCGCTCACCGAACGTCGCGGCGGCCCACTCGATGATGTCGCTGGCCGGGGCGAGCTCCAGCTCGGCGCCCCAGTGCGACACCAGCTCCCGCAGCTCCTCGGGGGTCCGGCCCTCGGTGGCGATGCCGCGCGACGCGCGGGCGGTGGCGGTGGTGGCGCTCATTCGGGGGCTCCCTGGGTGGTCGCGCTGGGCCGAACGAGGCCGAGCATCTTGAGGGAGAAGGCGCGCAGGCAGCCCCGGCATTCCCACGACCCGTGCGAGTCGTCGTGCGGCCACAGGTCCTGCTCGCCGCAGTAGGGGCAGTGCACCGGGAACCCGCGCTCGCTCATGTCGGGGTCCCCGCGAGGGACCGCTCGCCGCGCAGCAGCTCCTCGTCGGCTCGCGCCACCCAGGTCGCGAACGACTCGTCGGCGACGCGGTCGGCGAGGAAGTTCGACACGACCACGGTCACGTAGTCGTCCAGACCGTCACTCGTGACCTTGTGGGCGCGCAGCTTGCGGCCGAAGTTCGCCTGCAGACCGGTCGCCCCGCCCAGGTGGACCTGGTAGCCGTCGACCTGCTCGCCGTCGTGCATCACGAGCTGGCCCTTGAGTCCGATGTCGGCGACCTGGGTGCGGGCGCAGGCGTTGGGGCAGCCGTTGACGTTGACGGTGATCGGCACGTCGAGTGCCGGGAAGCGCTGCTCCAGCTCGGCGACGAGGTCGCGGGCGCGGCCCTTGGTCTCCACGATGGCGAGCTTGCAGAACTCGATGCCCGTGCACGCCATCGTGTTCTGGCGCCAGCTGGACGGCCGGGCCTGGAGGCCGAGCTCGTCGAGCTCGGTCACGACCTGCTCGGTCAGCTCCGGCTCGACACCGATGAGCACGATCTTCTGGTACGGCGTGAGCCGGGCGCCCGCGATGCCGTGTCGTTCCATGAGGTCGGCCAGGCCGGCCAGGATGGTGCCGGACACGCGGCCGGCGACCGGTGCGACGCCGACGTAGTTCTTGCCGTCCTTCTGCGGGTGGACCCCGACGTGGTCGCGGTGACCGACCGGTGACGGCGGTGACTCGCAGGAGACCAGCCGGCGTCCGAGGTACTCGTTCTCCAGCACCTCGCGGAACTTCTCGATGCCCCAGTCTGCGACGAGGAACTTCAGGCGGGCCCGTGAGCGCAGCCGGCGGTAGCCGTAGTCGCGGAAGATCGAGGCGACGCCCTCCCAGGCGTCGGCCACCTCGTCGGTGGGGATCCACACCCCCATCCGCTGGGCGAGCATCGGGTTGGTGGACAGACCGCCACCCACCCAGAGGTCGAAGCCCGGGCCGTGCTCGGGGTGCACCGTCCCGACGAAGGCCACGTCGTGGGTCTCCGGCGAGACGTCGTGGCTGGGGTGCCCGGTGAGGGCGGTCTTGAACTTGCGCGGCAGGTTGGAGAACGCCGGGTTGCCGATGTAGCGGCGCTTGATCTCCGCCAGCGCCTCGCTGCCGTCGATGATCTCGTCGACCGACACGCCGGCGACCGGGGAGCCGAGGAAGGGCCGCGGCGAGTCGCCGCAGGCCTCGATCGTGTCGAGACCCGCCGCCTCCAGCTTCTCCCAGATGGCGGGGACGTCCTCGACCCGGATCCAGTGGTACTGGATGTTCTCGCGGTCGGTGACGTCGGCGGTGTCCCGCGCGTAGTCGCGGCCGATCTCCCCGAGCGCCCGCACAGCGGCGGAGGAGAGCAGCGCGCCGTCGGAGCGCACCCGCATCATGAAGAACTCGTCGTCGAGCTCCTCCTCCTCGAGCGTCGCGGTCTTGCCGCCGTCGAAGCCCGGCGCGCGCTGGGTGTAGAGGCCCATCCACCTGAACCGGCCGCGCAGGTCGGCAGGGTCGATGGAGGCGAAGCCACGCTTGGAGTAGATGTGCAGGATCCGGTCCCGCACGTTGAGCGGGTCGTCGTCCTTCTTGGACTGCTCGTTCTTGTTGAGGGGCTCGGTGTAGCCGAGCGCCCACTGACCCTCACCGCGCTTGGGGCGCGGGATCTCGGTCTTCTCGGCACGCTTGGCGGAGAAACGCGGATCGGTCATGGGGAGAGGTGGTCCTTCGCTGGCTGGTCGCTGCCGAGCCGCCCGTACGTCGATGGACGGGTGCCGGCGCGAGCTCTGCTGACTCTGGGAGGGAGTGGTGGCTCAGCGATGGCGACACATGCTGCTGCGCGTGCGCATGAGGTCCACGTGGCGTCGTACCACGAGGTGCGCGTGCGTCGCAGCGGAGATCATGTCAAGCAGTCTCAGCCCTTGGACGGGCTGCCCACAAACGCGAATCTCAGTGGATGAGATCGGCGTCCATCATGTGGACGGTTCAGGTGGGCGGACGCCGCTGGACGTGAGGCGGGTCACGAGGTCGGCGAGCTAGCTGTCGGCCATGCCCCGACCCTAGAGCGGCCACTAGGGTGAACGACGTGGCCGACGTGAACTCCCAGATCAGCAGCGCCTACTCCGACATCCTCGAGGTGATCGCCTCGGTCGAGCCCCGGATCGCCGAGGCGACCCGGCAGGAGCTGACCGACCAGCGCGGCTCGCTCAAGCTGATCGCCAGCGAGAACTACGCGTCGCCGGCAGTCCTGCTCACGATGGGCACGTGGCTGTCGGACAAGTACGCCGAGGGAACGATCGGCCACCGCTTCTATGCCGGCTGCCAGAACGTCGACACCGTCGAGTCGGTGGCCGCCGAGCACGCGCGGGAGCTGTTCGGCGCGGAGTACGCCTACGTCCAGCCGCACTCGGGCATCGACGCCAACCTGGT
>NZ_JAEMSS010000067.1 GCF_016462705.1 Nocardioides sp.
GCGGGAGCAAGGACTGCTGCGCGACGTGGTCGTGGCGGCCGTGGCCGGTCGCGGCCGCGCGCTGCTGCTGCGCGGCCAGCCCGGGGTCGGCAAGTCGGCTCTCCTCGACGACGCCGTCGTCGGCGCGGATGCGCTCACGGTGCTCCGGACCCGAGGAGTCGAGTCCGAGGCGCCGCTGCCGTTCGCCGCGCTCCACCGGCTGCTACGGCCCGTCCTGCCTCACCTCGACCGGCTCCCGGGCCCCCAGGAGCTGGCACTGCGCGGAGCATTCGGTGAGACCGCCGAAGGAGTGGTCGACCGGTACCTGGTCTTCCTCGCGACCCTCAACCTGCTGTCCGAGGCCGGCGGCGAGCGTCCACTCCTCGTCGTGGTCGACGACGCCCACTGGCTCGACGACGCCTCAGCGGCGGCGTTGCTCTTCGCTGCTAGGCGACTCGACGGCGAGGCGGTCTCGGTGCTGTTCGCCGTACGCGACGACGCCGGCCCCCTCGAGCTGCACGACCTCGACGTCCTCGACGTGACCGGGTTGGGCCCTGTAGCCGCCGAGGAGCTCATCCAGGACCAGGTCCACGTCCACTTGTCCGCACAGGTGCGCGCACAGCTCCTGGAGATCACCCGCGGCAACCCGCTCGGGCTCCTCGAGCTGGCCGGTGCGCTCACGCCCGGGCAGCTGGACGGCACCGAGGTGCTCCCGGCCCGGATGCCTCTCACCGAGGGTGTCGAGAGGGCCTTCCTCGACCGCTACCGGCGGCTGGCCCCGTCGGCCCAGACGGTCCTGCTCGTCGCGGCCGCCGACGACTCCGGGCGCACGCAGACAGTCCTGCGTGCCGCCCGCGCGCTCGGTGCCGACGACGAGGCACTCGACGCTGCCGAGCAGTCCGGTCTTCTCCAGGACGCGGACGGCGTCCTCACGCTGCGACACCCGCTCGTCCGGTCGGCGATCTACGGCGCCGCCACCAGCCCGCGCCGGCGGCAGGCGCACCGCGCGCTCGCGGACGTCCTGGCCGGGACGCCGCACGAGGACCGGCGCGCCTGGCACCTCGCCGCCGCCGTGGACGGACCGGACGAGGACGTGGTGAGCGCGCTCGACGGGGCGGCCGGACGAGCGCGCCGCCGCGGGGGCCACGAGGCCGCGGCCGCCGCCTGGAGCCGCGCCGCAGAGCTCACCCCGGACCCCGAGGACCGGGCGACGCGGCTCTTCCACGCTGCCGGCTCGGCACTCGCCGCCGGGCGCCTGCTCGACACCGACCGCCTCGTCCGGGCGGCACTGGTCGACGCCCAAGATCCACTGCTGCGCGTCGACCTGCTGCAGCTCCAGGGACAGGTGGAGTGGAACGGGCGCTCCCTGGACGAGGGTTACCGGATCGTGTGCCAGGCGGCCGCCGCGGCCGCTCCCCACGACGTCGCGCGGGCGCGGGTCCTGGCCATGCTGGCCGCGGCCCTCGCCTCGTTCGGTGCGCGGGCGCCGGACACTCCGGAGCCGGCATCGCTGGTGCCGGTGGTCGGCCCGGGCGAACCCCCGCACCAGGTCGTGGCCGGCCTGCTGCTCGAGGGCTTCACCGCGGTCCGTGCGGGCGACTGGCCGGCCGCCGCCGCGGCCCTGCGCCAGGCGTGGGCCACGCCGATGAGCGCCGACGCCCCCGCCCCGATCAGGCACAACCTCGCCATCGCGACCATGCACCTGGGCGACGACGAGCGGGCCATCGAGCTGCACGACCTCCAGCTCCAGCACGCGCGCGACACCGGTGCGGTCAACATGATCGAGCACGCCCTCACCCGCGGGGTGGTCTTCCGCCTGGCCACGGGCGATTGGGCGGAGGCCGCCTCGATGGCCCAGGAGGCATTGGTGCTCGACCGCAACCTGGGTCTGGGCGAGCTCGAGGCACTGCCGCTCGCCGAGCTGGCCGTGGTCGCCGCGCTGCGCGGTGACCCGGGCGCGCCCGCCGCCTACCAGGAGCTCCAGGACGAGCTGGCGAAGCACCCGCCGCACGGAGCGGTCACCGGGCTCGTCGCCGGACTCACGCACTGGGCCGCCGCTCGTCAGTCCGACGTCGCCCCACCGGACGCGCTTCGCCACCTGGAGCGGATCGACCTGCCGGTGGTCAGGTGGATCTCCGCTCTCGACCGGGTCGAGACCGCAGCCCGGGCGGAGCGGCACGACCTGGCGCGCACCTGGCTCGAGGAGCTGCGCACCTTCGCCGACGGGACCGGCATGGCCTGGGCCTGGGCGGCGGTCCATCACTGCGCGGCGGTGCTGGGCGGGCCGGACGTCGAGAAGGACCTCCGGCGCGCCCTCGAGTGGCATGCCCGCTCGCCGCGGCTCCCGGCGCGGGCGCGCACCCAGCTCGCACTGGGTGAGCACCTGCGCCGGAACCGGCGCCGCGTCGACGCCCGCGCACTGCTGCGCGAGGCGCTCGCGACGTTCGAGGCGCTCGGTGCGCCGTGCTGGGCCGAGCGCGCGCGCCAGGAGCTGCGCGCGTCGGGGGAGACGGCTCGGCGCGGTGACCGGCTGGTCGCCACCGAGCTCACCGCCCAGGAGTCCCAGGTCTCGGACCTGGTGAGCAAGGGTCTGTCCAACAAGGAGGTGGCGGCGCGCCTGTTCATCAGCCCGAGGACCGTCGACTTCCACCTGCGCAACGTCTACTCCAAGCTGGGCATCACCTCTCGGACGGAGCTGGTCGCGCTCCGTTCGACGACGTCCTGAGGCACTCGCTCACGGCACCCCGAGCCCCGCGAGGTAGGTGTCGAGCAGCCGGCCCGCGATGGTGTCCCAGACACGACCCGGGCCGTGGGCGGCCACGCGGTGCAGCTGGCCAAGGCGGCCGGGCGCGCGTCGACCGAAGAGAGCTGACCATCGACGTCGCGCAGCGGGTGCCGCTCGGCGATCTCGCCAGCGTCCACGCCGCTGCGGCCGCCGGGGAGCTCCGCGGCAAGGTGGTCGTGCTCGCGCAGTCCTGAGCGACGCTGATGGGGCGCTGCCGCTATCCGCGCAGCTCGCGGTGCAGCCGCTCCATCCGCTCGTCGAGGGCGGCGGCGGTGGCGGCCGCCTCGCCGAGCTCGGCGACGAGCTCGGACGGCACCTGCCCGTCGTACTTGTAGTAGATCTTGTGCTCGAGGCTCGCCCAGAAGTCCATGGCGATGGTGCGGAACTGCACCTCGACCGGGATGTCGACGGCGCCGTCGGAGAGGAAGACGGGCACCTCGACGATCGCGTGCAGGCTCTTGTAGCCGTTGGCCTTCGGGGTCGCGATGTAGTCCTTCACGGTGCGGACGGTGACGTCGTCCTGCTCGGTCAGCAGGTCGAAGAGCCGGTAGGCGTCCTGGACGAAGCTGCACGTGACCCGGACGCCGGCGATGTCGGTGATGTTGTCGCGGATGACCTCGAGGTCCGCAGGCAGGCCGCGCCGGCTGACCTTGGCCATGATGCTGTCCACCGACTTCACCCGGCTGGTGACGTGCTCGATCGGGTTGTAGTCGTGCATGTGGGTGAACTCGTCGCGCAGGATCGACAGCTTGGTCTCGATCTCGCGCAGGCCGAACTCGTAGCCGAGCATGAACCGCTGCATCTGGCCGTGCACGCGGCGCAGGTCCTCCCGGGAGAGCGTCACCTGCCCCTGGGTCAGCGCGAGGACGTTGTCGGGGACGACGCTCATGGCCAGCGAACCTAGGCCCGGAAGATGTGAGCAGCCTGAGGAGCCGCCCGCGGAATAGCCGGGAGCCGGATGAGTTGTGCCTGGCATGACGACCATCGGCCTCATCGGCAGTGGCAACATCGGTACCGCGATCGCCCGGCAGGCGATCGCGCAGGGGCACGAGGTCGTGCTCAGCAACAGCCGAGGGCCGGAGACGCTCACCGACCTGGTCGCCGAGCTCGGTCCGCAGGCCCGGGCCGCGACCGCCGAGGACGCCGCCGCCGCGGGCGAGGTCGTCGTGGTGACCGTGCCGTTCAAGGCCTACACCGAGGTCCCGGTCGAGCCGCTCGCCGGCAAGGTCGTCATCGACACGAACAACTACTACTTCGAGCGCGACGGCCACTACGCCGAGATCGACAGCGGGGACAGCGCCCCCAGCGAGCTGCTGGCCGCGCACCTGCCGGAGTCCCGGGTGGTCAAGGCGTTCAACGCGATCCGGGCCGACCACATCGTCACTGCCGGCTCGCCCGCGGGTACGCCGGAGCGCCGCGCGCTCCCGATCGCCGGTGACGACGCGGAGGCCAAGGCCGTGGTGGCGGCGCTGGTCGACTCGTTCGGGTTCGACGTCGTGGACGCCGGCCCGCTGGTCGAGGGTCGCCGCTTCGACCGCGACAAGCCCGCCTACGGCGCCGAGCTCCCCGCCGACCAGCTGCGCGAGGCGCTGGCGGCCGGCTGACCTACGGCGCGCCCTCGACCTCGAGGATGGCCGCGACCAGGTCGCCCTCGGTGACCGGCCGCGCCAGGTTGGCCAGGTGCGGCGCGGTCATCGTGACCCGGGCGATGCCGCGGATCTCGTCGGCGGTCGGCGCGTCCATCCCGAGCCCGGGCAGCGTGACCGGAAGACCGACCTCGCGCAGGAACCCGCGCAGCTCGGCCACCTCGTCGTCGGGGGCGTACTCGGCCACCCGCTGCACCAGCGTCGCCCAGGCGACGTGCTGACCGTGGAGCGCGGACGAGGCGCCGCGGGCCTGCATCAGGCCGCGGGTGAGCGAGTGCGCCAGCGAGAGGCCGCCGTTCTCGAACCCCATGCCGCTCAGCAGCACGACCGCCTCGACCAGCGCCTCCAGGTCGGGGGTGACCTCGCCGCGCGCGCACGCCGACAGACCGGGGACGGCGTGTGCGCGCAGCGTGGCGTAGGCCGCGGCCGCGATCGCCGCGCCGATCCGGAGCGGCCGGGTTCCCAAGGTGGTGACGCCGGTCCCGGCCGCACACGCGGCGGCCTCGAACGTCTTCGAGACCGCGTCGCCGACGCCCGCGCGCAGGAAGTCCACCGGTGCCGCGGCGATCAGCGCGGTGTCGACGACCACGGCGTGCGGGTTCGCGCTGAGCTGGTCGACCGAGACCATCCGGTGCCCGGCGTCGTACATCGCCACGGCCTTGCTGGTCGGGCTGTCGTTCGACGCCACCGTCGGCACGGTCACGACCGGTACGCCGAGGCGCAGCGAGACCGCCTTCCCGGCGTCCAGCGCCTTCCCGCCGCCGAGGCCGATCACCAGGCCCGCGCCCACCTCGGCGACCGAGGCGGCGATCTCGTCGGCGGCCGCCGCGGTGATCTCACCGGGCAGGACCCGGATCTCCGGCCGCAGCCCGGCGCCCCGCAGCACGCCCTCGACCCGCTCACCGAGCAGGTCGCGGACGAACGGGTCGGTCACCACCACCGGCCGGGGACCGTACGCCGCCACCAGGCCGCCCAGCTGGTCGAGCGCACCCGGGCCCTGGACGTAGCGGAGCGGCCCGGCGAAGACGCGCAGCGCGCGCACGTCGGCCAAAGGTCAGACCCCGTCGACGATGGCGCGCAGCACGCGCGGCAGGTCGACGCCGTACTTCGCCTCCAGGTACTCCTGCGAGCCGCACTCGAAGAAGCCGTCCTCCAGTCCGACCCGGATCACCGGCCGCAGCACCCCGGCGTCGAACATCGCCTCGGTGACCAGGGTGGCGAGACCGCCGGTCTTCTTGTGGTTCTCGGCGACGACGAGCCGGTCGTGCGCACTGGCGAACTCCAGGACCGCCTCGGTGTCGAACGGCTTGATCGTCGGGACGTGCAGGATGCCCGCGTCGACGCCGCTGCCGGTCGCGGCCTGGGCGGCGTCCAGCGCGCGACCTGTCATGTACCCGGTGGAGATGACCCCGACCGAGCCGTCGCCCTGGCGCACCCGGGCGGCCCTGCCGGGGATGAACTCGTAGGAGTCCGGCAGCTCGACCGGCACGTGACCGCGGAGCAGCCGGACGTAGACCGTGCCCGGGATGTCGGCCACCGCGCGCACCACCTGGCGCAGCTCGGTCGCGTCGCACGGGTCGATGATCGTGAGGTCCGCGATGCCGCGCATCATGTTCAGGTCCTCGGTCGCCTGGTGCGTGGCGCCGTAGCCGTTCATCAACCCGGGCATGCCGGCGAAGATCTTCACGTTGGCCATCGAGTGGGCGCAGGCGATCGCGACGAAGTCGTAGGCCCGCCGGGTGACGAAGACCGAGTACGTCGTGCAGTAGGCGATCTTGCCGACCTTGGCCAGGCCGGCGGACGTCGCGATCAGGTTCTGCTCGGCCATCCCGACGTTCCAGAACCGGTCCGGGTGCTCGTCGCGGAACGGCAGGATGTCGCTGTAGCGACCCATGTCCGCGGTCAGCGCCACGATCTCCGGACGCTCCCGGCCGAGCGCGGCGAGCTCGGTGCCGAACGGCGCCAGCACCGTCTCCTTGTCGGCGACCTCGATGAGCTCGCCCATCCCTCGGGTCTGCCCGAACACCGGCGTGCTGGTCATCGGTTGGCCTCCAGCTCGTCCATGAAGCCGGCCCACTCGTCGTCGGTGACCCGGATGAAGTGCGCTCGCGGCCGCGCGACGATCGACGGGATCCCGGAGCCGGGCGTCGTCCGCAGCACGATCGCCTTGGGCCGGCCGTCCCGCTCGCGCGAGGCCGCGAGCGCGTCGGTCAGCGCCTGCATGTCGTTGCCGTCGACCTCGCGGGTGTCCCAGCCGAAGGCGGTGAGCTTGTCGGCCACCGGCTCGATCGCCACCGTCACGGGGCCGTCGGCCTGGATGCCGTTGCAGTCGACCAGCGCCACCAGGTTGTCGACGCCGAACGTCGCGCCGCCCATCAGCGCCTCCCAGGTCGAGCCCTCGTCGAGCTCGCCGTCGGAGAACTCGCAGAACACCCGCGCGGGGGACCCGTCGAGCCGCAGCCCGAGCGCCATCCCGACCGCCTGGCCGAGGCACTGGCCGAGCGAGCCGCCCACGACCTCGATGCCGGGCGTGATGTCGAACGTGCTCATCGGCAGCCGGGACCCGTTGAGGCCGTACGTCGGCAGCTCGTCCTCGTCGAGGTAGCCGGCCGCTGCCAGGACGGCGTACATCGCGATCGAGTAGTGCCCGGTCGACAGCAGGAACCGGTCCCGGTCCGGCCAGTCCGGGTCGGCCGGGTCGTGCCGCAGCTCGTGGAAGTAGAGCGCGGCGAGCGTGTCGGCGATGCCGAGGCCCTGGGCGATGTAGCCCTCACCCTTGCCGCGGGTCATGGTCATCTGGAGCCGGCGCAGCTCGTGCGCCCGGTCCTTGAGGGCGGCGACGTCGGCCGTCCCGGGCGGAGAGGTCAGGGTGGCGGGCATGTACGCCAGCGTCACGGCCGAGGGTCCGGCGAGGCTGTCCTGATTTGCGACAGGTGCTGTGTCAGGCGCCGGTCGGACGCCGCTGCACCAGGTGTCGGGCCGTGACGCCTACGGCGATCACCGCCGGGACGAGCAGGTAGGGGCCAGCGGCGACGAGCAGGATCGCGACGACGGCGGTGGCGAGGACGGCGAGCCACCAGGACCGGCCGAGGCTGGGCAGCAGCCTGATGCCGGCGGCGAGGCCGACGACGTAGACCGGCACCTGCGACCCGGCGCACAGGGAGACGAGCTCCCTGGTGCCGATCGGGGTGACGGCGGCCGCGGCGAGGCTCGCGACCATGATGAGGACCGGCACGACGAGCGCGTCGGTGCGAGCCGACCGCGGAGCCCTCTCGCGGGTCGTGGACCGCGTCCCCGTGCCGAGCTCGGCGAGGCTCCCGACCCAGGCGAGGGTGGTGCCGACGGCGATCACGACGGCGATGAGTGCCGCGACGGCGGCTCCCGCCGGACCGACGGCGACCCGCAGCATCGCGGCGACCGGCGCCTCACTACCGCCGGCGGTGGGTCCGAGGACGAGGATCTCCGGGATCGCGACGGCGGCATACAGCACGGCGACGATCACCAGGGTCGCCGTGGTCACCCGCGGCAGGCTCCGTCGTGGGTCGCGGAGCACGCCGGTGAAGTTCGTGACGGCCTCCCACCCGGTGAGCACCCAGGTGAGCACGAGCGCGGAGGCGGCGACGGCGACGTATCCCCCCGGAGCGAACGGGGTGAGGTGCTCCGCTCGGGAGTGCGGGAGCGCCACGACGGCCGTGACGACGACCAGGAGGACGAGGAGGACGGTCAACGCCAGGGTCAGCACCCCGCTGCCCGCGCGGTGCCGGACGCTCGCCACCACCGCGACCGCGCAGATCCCCGCGGCCACGACGACTGCGGTCGGCTCGCCACCGCCGGTGGCCGCCGCCACGTACTCCCCGCCGATCAGACCCAGGGCCGGGATCCCGACGGGTACGCCGTACCGGAACCAGGCAGACACGAGCCGGCCGGTCAGCGGCCCGAAGGCCGCGGCGGCGTACCCGGCGACGCCCTGCGCGCCCGGTGCGGCGCGGCTCAGTCCGGCGAAGGTGAACGCGATGGGCGCGGAGAGCGCCAGCAGCAGACCCAGGGCGACGAGGGAGGCCGGGCCGGCCTCAGCAGCGGCCAGGGCGGGCAGCGTGAGGATGCCCGGGCCGACGATCGCGGCCACGAACAGGGCCGTGCCGCGCACGGCACCCACGCCGCCGGCGGTGCCCGCGTCGGCGTCCACGCCGGCGTTCTCGGTCTCGGTCATCACGGTCACGGTTCAAGCCTGCGAGGTGAGCCGTGGGCGCGACAGTGGCCAGATAGCCATTGAGCATCAGGATCGAGACACTACGCTGCAGCCGTGGACCCGCACCGCGTCGCGGTCCCCGTGCTGGACGGGATGCCGCTGTTCGAGATCGCCGTCGTCGGCGAGGTCTTCGGGATGCCGCGACCCGATCTGCTCGACCGCCCCTACGTCGTGCAGGTGTGCACCCTCGGGACGGGCCCGGTGCGCACCCAGGGCGCCGAGCTCACCATCGCGGCCGGCGGCGGGCTCGACGAGGTCCGGCACGCGGAGACCGTGGTGGTACCGGCGCTCTCCTCGCCCGCCGCCGAGGTGCTGGCGGAGCTGGTCAACGCCCTGCGGGAGGCCGCTGACAACGGCGCCCGCATCGCGGCCGTCTGCACCGGGGCGTTCGTGCTGGCCGCCGCGGGCCTGCTCGACGGCCGTCGTGCGACCACGCACTGGATGCACGCGGGCGCCTTGGCGGACCGCTTCCCTGCGGTCCACGTCGACCCGGGAGTGCTCTACGTCGTGGACGGGTCCGTCGCCACCTCGGCGGGCACCGCGGCCGGCCTCGACCTCTGCCTCGAGCTCGTCCGTCACGACCACGGGACAGCGGTGGCGGCGGAGGTCGCCCGCCGGCTCGTCGTCCCTCCGCACCGTCAAGGAGGCCAGGCGCAGTACGTCTCCACGCCGCTGCCTGACGTGTCGGGCTCGGCTCTCTCGCCGCTCCTGGACTGGGCCAGGGAACGGCTCGACCAGGCGCTGACCCTCGGGCTGCTCGCGCGGGAGGCCGGCGTCACCACCCGTACGCTGACCCGCCGGTTCACCGCAGAGCTGGGGCTGCCGCCACTGCAGTGGCTCACGTCGGAACGGGTCCGCCGGGCCCAGGAGCTGCTCGAGAGCACCGACCTCTCCGTCGAGGCCGTCGCCCAGCAGTGCGGGCTGGGCACGGCGGCCAACCTGCGTATCCACTTCGTCCGCCACGCGGGCGTGACCCCCAGCGCCTACCGGGCCGCCTTCTCCGTCGCTCGCCCGGGGCGCTCCTCGGAGCTCCCGAGAAGCCTCTAGAAGTACTGCGTGTCCGGGTCGAGCCGGTAGGCCTGGAGCTTGCGGTAGAGGGTCGAGCGGGAGATGCCGATCGACTGGGCCGCGGCGACCTTGTTGCCGTGGTGCTGCTTGAGGGCGTTGAGGATCGCGCCGAGCTCGAGCTCCTCGATGGCCGACAGGTCGCGCTTGCGGGAGTTGCCCTGGAGCTCGACCGGGAGCGCGTCGGGGGTGATCTCGGGCCCGATGCAGGTGGACATGACGCCGCGGATGGTGGCGTCGAGCTGGCGCAGGTTGCCTGGCCACGGCGCCCGCATCAGGAGGCGCAGTGCGGACGACGAGAAGTGCAGGGGGCGGTCGCCGCGGTGCTTCTCCAGCATCGCCGCGGCGGTGGGGCCGATGTCCTCGTGCCGGTCGCGCAGCGGCGGGACGGTCACCCGGCCGACGCCGATCGTGTCGACGAGCCGGCGCAGGGAGTGGCTCGTCTCGCCGCCGCCGGACGTCATCGTCGCCACGATCCGGGGCAGCGGCTCGGCGTCGCCGTCGCCCTCCTCGAGCAGGCTGGCGGTCGCGGCGGCCGCCTCGGGGGAGAGCTGCTCGAGGTGGCGTAGCAGGACCGCCTCCGGTGCCGCCTCCAGCGCCCGGCGCAGCTCGGTGACGAACTGGGCCGCCCCCTCGGACCAGCCGGCGGCGGCGTCGAGCACGACGACCTTGTCCTCGGGCACCGGTGCGGCGGCCAGGACAGCCTTGGCGAGCGCGAACTTGCCCACGCCCGACTCGCCTTCGATCAGCATCGGGACGCCCTTGGCGGCGAGCCGGGTGGCGTGCGCGATCGCGGTCACCAGGGCCGGGCTCTGGCCCGGTAGCGAGACCGTCGGCCGGGGCAGCGGGCCGGCGTCGGGTCCGTGCGTCGGCTCGCGCTCGGGACGGGCCACCTCGAACTCGACCAGCGCGCCGATGACCGACCCGTCGCGCTCGACCGGCTGGCAGTGGGTGATCCGGAACCGGCCGCCGGTCGCGAGGCCGAACCGCGCGGCGTCGGCGCGCGAGCCGAGCGCCACCCCCCGCACGTACTCCCACAGCAGCGCCCGGTCGATGCCCTCGAGGAGGTCGGTGACCTTGGGGCCGGCGATGAAGATGTCCTGGCCGACCGCGGCGATCGGGGCCCGGCGCGAGCCGATCGCGACCAGGTAGGCGTCGAGCAGCTGCCGCTCGGACGTCGTCGCCTGGGCGAGCAGCCGGCTCTCGACCTCCTGCGCGGTACTGGTCATCAGGGGCGTGAGCAGCGGGTTGCCCGACGTCGCCCGGCACGACAGCGTCACCACCGCCTCGAGCCGCCGGGTGATCGGGTGGTGCACGGGGACGCCGACGCAGGTGAACGGCCGCAGCGCCTCGGCCAGGTGCTCCGGCCCGCTGACCTGGATCGAGCTGCCCGCCTCGATGACGCTGCCGCACCCGTTGGTGCCGATCGACTCCTCGCTGTTGTCGAAGCCGGAGTTGGCGTTGATCCGGTCGAACATCGGCACGACCGACCGGTCCGGCATCCAGCGGTGCACGAGCGTCGCCTCGTGGTCGGCGAGCAGTACGCCGGCCTCCAGGCCGGCCAGCTGCTCGGCCAGGCGCGACAGGACCGGGTCCGCGGCCAGCCGTAGCGCGGCCCGGGCGTGGTGCTCGCCCTTGAAGGTCAGCGTCGGGTTGGCGAGCTGGGCACCGCTCTGGAGCGACCGCTTCCACGACTGCAGGACCTGCGGTCGTACCTGCTTCTCCAGGTGGCGCGGGATGACGCCGTCGGCGAGCAGGTGCTCGCGGGCCGCGTCGACCAGTCTGAGCTCACCCATGACGGACCTCCGGCACCACTAGAAGTACTGCTTGTCGGGGTCGAGGCGGTAGGCCTGCAGCTTGCGGTAGAGCGTCGACCGGGAGATCCCGATCGACTGCGCGGCCGCCACCTTGTTGCCGTTGTGCTGCTTGAGCGCGGTGAGAATCGCGCCGAGCTCGAGCTCCTCCATCGCGGACAGGTCGCGCTTGCGGGAGTTGCCCTGGAGCTCGAGGGGGAGGGCGTCGGGCCGGATCTCGGGGCCGATCGACGTGGACAGCAAGCCTCGGATCGTGGCGTCCATCTGGCGCAGGTTGCCGGGCCACGGGGCTCTCATGAGGCAGCGCAGGGTCGCCGAGGCGAAGTGCACCGAGCGGCCGGCGCGGTGCTTTTCGAGCAGGGCCACCGCCGTCGGGGCGATGTCCTCGTGCCGGTCCCGCAGCGGGGGCACCGTGACCCGGCCGACGCCGACGGTGTCGACCAGCCGCCGCAGGCTCGGGGGGTGCGGGACGTCGGTCGTCATCGTGGCGACGATCCGCGGCGGGGACGCCAGCTCCTCGAGGCCCTCCAGCAGCGACGACGTCGCCGCGGCGGCCTCGGGGGACAGGGCCTCGAGGTGCCGCAGCAGGACGGCGTCGGGCTCGAGCTCGAGCTCGCGGCGGAGCACCGAGACGAACTGCGAGGAGTCCTCGGCCCAGCCCGCTGCCGCGTCGACGACCGCGATCTTGTCGGGCTGGACCTGGGCAGTGGCCAGCACGGCGCGGGCCAGGGCGTACTTGCCCACCCCGGACTCGCCCTCGATCAGCATCGGGACGCCCTTGGCGGCCAGCCGGGTGGCGTGCGCGATGGCGTTGACCAGGGCCGGGCTCTTGCCGGGCAGGGACACGGTCGGCTTGGGCAGGGTCGTCGGCCGCGGCTCCTCGCGCACCGGCCGGTCGATCTCGAGCTCGACCAGCGCGCCGATGATGCGGCCGTCGCGCTCGATGGGCTTGCACCTGGCGATCCGGAACCGCTCGGAGCCGAACCCCGAGGCGGCGGCCGTCGTGCTGGAGCCGAGCGCCACCCCCCGCACGTACTCCCACAGGGCCGCGCGGTCCACCCCCTCGAGCAGATCGGTGACCTTGGGGCCGGCGATGAAGATGTCCTGGCCGACCGCGGCCACCGGCGCCCGGCGCGAGCCGATCGCGACGAGGTACTCGTCGAGCAGCTGGCGCTCGGACGTCGTGGCCTGCGCGAGCAGCCGGCTCTCGACCTCCTGGGCGGTGCTGGTCATCAGCGGGGTGAGCAGCGGGTTGCCGGAGGTGGCCCGGCAGTTCATCGTGATGACGCCCTCGAGGCGCCGGGTGATCGGGTGGTGCACCGGGACGCCGACGCAGGTGAACGGCTGGAGGGCCTCGGCGAGGTGCTCGGGCCCGGAGATCTGGATCGCCTGGCCGGACTCGATGACGCTGCCGACCCCGTTGGTGCCGATGGTCTCCTCGCTGATGCAGAAGCCGACGTCGGAGTTGATCCGGTCCATCAGCGGCAGGATCCCCACGTCGGAGACCCACCGCTGCACGACGACCGCCTCGTGGTCGCACAGCAGGACACCGGCGTCCAGCCCGGAGAGCTCGCCGGCCAGCCGGGACAGCACCGGGTCGGCGGCCAGCCGGAGCGCGGCCCGGGCGTGGTGCTCGCCGCGGTAGGTCAGCGAGGGCTGGGCGAGCTCGGCTCCGGACAGCAGCGACCGCTTCCAGGACCGGAGCACGTCCGGTCGCACCGAGGCGGCCAGCCGCTCGGGGACGGTGCCATCGGCGAGCAGGTGCTCGCGCGCAGCGTCGATGCGGCGCAGCGGTGACGTCACAAGAACCTCCGGATCTCCCCCCAGATCGACCAACAGGTCCCCGGTCCTGTGAGGTCGGTTACACCATAGGACCTCTGTGACAGCGCTGTAACTGTGCCAATTTGGGACACCGCGTCACCCGGGTGGAACAGACCCGCCGTCCCGGGCCCACCTCGACGATGTGTCACGTCCTCGTCGCACGCTCGTCCCGAAATGGGACAACCCGCGACGTGCGCCGCTCCCCACGATGGGCCTGCCCGGCAGGTCCCCCTGACCTGGGGCACGACGAGAAGGGACATGCGCGATGAGCGACCAGGTCAAGGCGGAGGGCGAGGCCACGGAGGTCGACGCCATCGTCATCGGCTCGGGGTTCGCCGGGCTCTACAGCATCCACAAGCTGCGGAACGTCGACGGGCTGAGCGTCCAGGCCTTCGAGAACGCCGGCGACGTGGGTGGCACCTGGTACTGGAACCAGTACCCGGGCGCCCGCTCCGACACCGAGGTCAACGCCTACTGCTACTCCTTCGACAAGGAGCTCTTCCACGAGTGGAAGTGGTCGGAGCGCTACCCGCGGCAGGAGGAGATCTGGTCCTACCTCAAGCACGTCGCAGACCGCTACGACCTGCGCAGGAGCATCCAGTTCGACACCCAGGTCGAGAGCGCCACCTGGGACGACGAGACCGACCGCTGGACGGTGACGACCGACGACGGCCGGTCGTGGCGGGCGCAGTTCCTGATCGAGGCCGTCGGACTCCTGTCGGCCACCAAGGTCCCGACGTTCGCCGGCCAGGACCGCTTCCGGGGCGACATCCACCACACGGCGCGCTGGCCGCACGAGGGGGTCGACCTCACCGACAAGCGGGTCGGCGTCATCGGCACCGGCTCCAGCGGCGTCCAGGTCATCAGCGAGCTCGGTGACAAGGTCGGGGAGCTGACCGTCTTCCAGCGCACCCCGCAGTGGGTCGTCCCGTCGAAGCACCGCCCGATCGAGCCCGGGCTGCTGGACCGGATCGAGAAGGACTACGAGGGCTACTGGCACGACGTCCTCTACTCCACGACCGCCTTCGGGTTCGAGGAGAGCGACGTCGCCGCCGAGGACGTGCCCTACGAGGAGCGGATCAAGCGCTTCGAGGAGCAGTACGAGCGGGGCGGCGGCTTCCAGTACATGTTCCAGGCGTTCAACGACGTCGCCGTGAGCCGGGTCGCCAACGCGGCCGCGACCGAGGTCATCGCCCGCAAGATCCGCGAGACCGTCAAGGACCCGGTGACCGCGAACCTGCTCATCCCGAGCGATCTCTACGCCAAGCGGCCGCTGTGCTGCGACAACTACTACGAGACCTACAACCGCGACAACGTCGAGCTCGTCGACGTCCAGCACAACCCGATCGTGGAGTTCACCGAGAAGGGGATCCGGACCGAGGACGGCACCGAGCACGAGCTCGACGTGGTCATCCTCGCCACCGGGTTCGACGCGGTCTCGGGCAACCAGCTCAAGATCCAGCACTCCGGCCGCGGCGGCGTCTCGCTGCACGACCACTGGAAGCACCGCCCGCGCACCCACCTCGGGCTGATGGCGCACGGCTTCCCCAACCTCTACATGATCTACGGCCCGATGGGCCCCTTCACCAACCAGCCGCCGCTGCACGAGGCGCAGGTCAACTGGGTGGCCGGCACCATCAAGCACGTCCGCGACCACGACCTCGGCTCGATCGAGCCGACCGCCGAGGCCGAGGAGGCCTGGATCGCCGAGAGCGACGAGGGTGCGGCCGGCACCTTGTTCGCGGTCACGAACTCGTGGATCAACGGCTCCAACATCCCGGGCAAGCCGATCATCAACATGTTCTACATGGGCGGCTCCGCGGCCTACATGGACAAGATGGAGGCCGAGGAGAAGTCCGAGTACCGGGAGAACTTCACGCTCGGGCACGCGCCCGTCCCCGCGTGACGTTCGACCTCGAGCACGGCGAGGAGGTCCGCGACACCGTGGCGCGGACCTCCTCGTTCGTCCGGGAGGTGGTGCTGCCGGTCGAGGATGCCGCGGGCGGCGACGTCGAGAAGGCCGGCGGCGACGGCGTACGCCGTGAGCTCCAGGCCGAGGCCCGCGCGCGCGGGCTGCTGAGCCCGCACGGGCCGGTCGAGCACGGCGGCCTCGGCCTCGGGATGGTCGACCGGGCGCCGGTGTTCGAGGCCGCCGGGTTCTCGCTGTTCGGCCCGCTCGCCGTCAACTGCGCCGCGCCCGACGAGGGCAACGTGCACCTGCTCGCGCACGTCGCCACCCCGGCCCAGCAGGAGGAGTTCCTGCGGCCGCTCGTGCAGGGCGAGGTGCGCTCGGCGTTCGCGATGACCGAGCCCGCGCCCGGCGCCGGGTCCGACCCCACCGCGCTGCTGACCGCGGCCCGCCGGGTCGCCGGCGGCTGGCGGGTCTCCGGGCACAAGTGGTTCATCACCGGAGCGGACGGGGCCGCGTTCTTCATCGTGATGGCCCGCACGGCGGGCAAGCCTGGCTCGGCGCACGGCGCCACGATGTTCCTGGTCCCGGCGGACACCACCGGTGTCACGGTCGGCCGGCACATCGGAACCCTCGACCGCTCGATGGTCGGCGGGCACTGCGAGGTCCGCTTCGACGACGTACTGGTGCCCGACGAGCACGTGCTCGGCGAGGTCGACCGCGGCTTCGCCAACGCCCAGGTGCGGCTCGGCCCGGCCCGGATGACCCACGTGATGCGCTGGCTCGGTGCCGCCCGACGCGGTCACGAGGTCGCCCTCCGGCACGTCGCCGAGCGCTCGGCGTTCGGCTCCCGGCTCGCCGGTCTCGGCATGATCCAGCAGCTGGTGGCCGACAGCGAGATCGACATCGCCGCCACCCGGGCGCTGCTGCTGAGGGCCTGCTGGGAGCTCGACCGGGGTGAGCGCGCCTCGGTCTCGACGTCCATCGCCAAGACGTACGCCGCCGAGGCCGTCGGCCGGATCGTCGATCGCGCCATGCAGATGTGCGGCGGCCTGGGGGTGAGCGAGGACCTACCCCTGGCCCGGCTGTCCCGCGAGGTCCGGCCCTTCCGCATCTACGACGGCGCGTCCGAGGTGCACCGCTGGTCGATCGCCCGCCGCGCCGTCCACGCCGCCACCGCGGCGGCGTCATGACCGACCTGACCCCGGCCGAGCTCGACCGCCTCACCCGCCTGCTGACGGGAGCGGGTGAGACCGTCGTCGGCCCGCTGACCGCGACGCTGCTCACCGGGGGCCGGTCCAACCTCACCTACCGGCTCGACGACG
The DNA here is from genome assembly GCF_016462705.1 of Nocardioides sp. Classification (GTDB taxonomy): domain Bacteria; phylum Actinomycetota; class Actinomycetes; order Propionibacteriales; family Nocardioidaceae; genus Nocardioides. Next base: position 16,594 of record NZ_JAEMSS010000067.1, read on the forward strand.
GGGTCTCCGCGTGGGCGCTGCGCCGACCGCCGCACGGCGGGGTGATCGAGTCGGCGCACGACGTGGTCCGCGAGTACCGCGTGGTCGACGCACTGCAGGGCACGCCGGTCCCGGTGGCCCGCACCGTCGTGTGCGACCCGGCCGGTGAGGCGCTCGGCGCCCCCTGCGCGGTCGTGGCGTTCGTCCCCGGTCTGACCGCCCGGTCGCGTGCCGACATCGACCGGTGGTCCGATGCCGAGGTCGCCCGCTGCGCCGACGGCCTGGTCGGCGCACTGGCCGCGCTGCACGCCGTCGACCCGTTGACGGTCGGCCTCGGCGACTACGGACGGCACGAGGGGTACGCCGCCCGGCAGGTCCGGCGCTGGTCCGGCCAGTGGACCTCGATGGACGCCGACGAACCGCGGGCGGACCGGCTGCTTGCCTGGCTGGCGGAGCGCGTGCCCGAGCAGTCCGGGCTGGCGGTGGTCCACGGCGACTACCGCGTCGACAACGTGCTGCTCGACCGCGACGACCCCGGGCACGTGTTGGCGATCGTGGACTGGGAGCTCTCGACGCTCGGCGACCCCGTGGCCGACCTGGCCACCATGTGCGCCTACCGGCACTCCGCCCTCGACCTCGTGCTCGGCATCCCCGCAGCCTGGACCAGTCCCCGGTTCCCGTCCGGCGACGACCTGAGGCACGCCTACGCCGAGCGCACCGGCCGGGACCTGCCGGCGTTCGACTTCTACCTCGCGCTGGCCTACTACAAGCTCGCGGTGATCGCGCAGGGCATCGCCTTCCGGCACGGTCTCGGCGTCACCGTCGGTGACGGCTACGAGAGCGTGGCGGCCAGCGTGCCTGTCCTGCTCGAGGCGGGGCTCGACGTGGCGGTGCCGGCATGAGCCTGCTCGACGGACGGACCGCGGTGGTCACCGGTGGCGCCCAGGGACTGGGCCGCGCGATCGCCGAGCGCTTCGTCGCCGAGGGCGCGCGGGTGGTGATCGGCGACGTCGACCCGGCCGCCGCCGAGGCCACGGCCCACGCGATCGGGCCGGCGGCGCTCGCGGTGCGCTGCGACGTGACGTCGGAGGACGACGTGGTGGCGCTGGTGGCCGCCGCCGACGCGTTCGGCGGCGTCGACGTGATGGTCAACAACGCCGGCGTCCTGCGGGACGCCACGATGCGCAGGATGTCGTTGGACGACTTCCAGCTCGTGCTGACCACCCACGTGCAGGGGACCTGGCTCGGGACCCGCGCGGCCGCGGCGGTGATGCGCGAGCGCGGCCGCGGCTCGATCGTCAACATGTCCTCGATCTCGGGCAAGGTCGGCAACCTCGGGCAGACCAACTACTCGGCCGCCAAGGCGGGCATCGTCGGGCTCACCAAGGCCGCCGCCAAGGAGGTCGCGCACGCCGGTGTGCGGGTCAACGCCATCCAGCCCGGCCTGATCCGCACCCCGATGACCGAGGCCATGCGTGAGGACATCTGGCAGCAGCGACTCACGGAGATCCCGATGGGCCGGTTCGGCGAACCGGAGGAGGTCGCGTCCGTGGCGACGTTCCTGGCGAGCGACCTCTCCTCCTACATGACCGGCTGCGTGCTGGAGGTGACGGGCGGCCGGCACATGTGACGGGTCAGGGCGGGGCGTCCTCCGCGCCCCGCCGGCGCAGCACGACCTCCAGCCCGGCCAGGCCGGTCTGGCGGGCCGCCTGCACCGGGGTCAGGCCGTCGAGGTCGGACCGCAGGGCCGGGTCGGCGCCGTGGTCGAGCAGGAGGCGGGCCACGTCCTCCTGACCGGCGAGGATGGCCGCGACCAGGGCGGTCGACTGGTACTCCGGGTGGGAGAAGTCCGGGTCGACCCCGGTGGCCAGGTGGTGCCGGACCAGCTCGACGTCGCCGGCACAGGCGGCGTGGAACATGTCCTTCCAGTCGCCGGCCGACATCGACACCCCTTCCCGGTCGCCCCTCCGGCGACGGTCGAGGGAGACTAGTGGCCCTCATGAGCGCCGTCACCATCCGCCCGTACGAGCCGCGAGACCGCCCCGCTCTCCTCGCGCTGTTCGCGGGAGCCGCGGAGGGCAGTCCGTCGGCGTCCCTGTGGGGACACACGCCGTCCGAGGCCGACATCTACCTCCTGCCGTACGCCGACTCCGCGGCCGCGACGCTGCTCCTGGCCGACGACGGCGGGAGGCTGGTGGGCTACCTGGCGGGCTGCGCGGACCCCAGCACGTTCCCCTCGGAGGAGGAGCGGCTCGCCGCGGCGGTCCGCCGGTACCGGCTGCTGCTTCGCCCGCGAGCGGTCGCCTTCTTCGCCCGGGCGACGTGGGACGTCCTGCGGGCCAGGCTGCGTCGGCAGCCCACCGCCCGCGACCTCGCCGATGCCCGGTGGCCGGCACACCTGCACCTCAACGTGCTCCCCGAGCACCGGGGGCAGGGGGTGGCCGCGGACCTGGTCAGGGCCTGGCTCGACCAGCTGCGGCGCGCCGGCTCACCCGGCTGCTACCTGCAGACGATCGCCGAGAACCCCCGGGCCCGGGCGTTCTTCGCCAAGATGGGCTTCGTCGAGCACGGCCCCGCCACCCCGCTCGTGCCCGGGTCACGCTGGCAGGGGCGTCCGACCCACCAGGTCACCATGGTGCAGAGCCTGATGGACCGACCGGCCGGGACCACCTAGACCGCCTGGACCGCACCCATCTCGTGCCTCGCGGCCTCGGCCCGCAGCGCGGCCACGAGCTCGCGCACGGGCAGGGGCTGCCGCAGCGCCGTGCGCTGACGCAGCTGCAAGGTCACCCGCGTGCCATCTCCGGCGACCCCGCGCATGGCCACCTGGCCGGACCGGTGCAGCGCTCCGCCGACCACCGCGTAGTCCGGCATCACCGTCACGCCGAGCCCTTCGGCCACCAGCGCCTTGGCCATCTCCGCGCCGTCGGTCGTGTGGGTCGCCTGCGGCACGTCCGACCCGAACAGCCGCCGGAGGTAGCGGTGCATGACATATCCACCCCGCATCATCACGAGCGGCTCACTGCGCAGCTCCTCGGTCGTCAGGACTTCGTCCCGGGCCGCCAGCGGGTGCTCGGCCGGGAGCACGACCACGGGGCGGCCCCGCAACAGGTCGACTCCCTCGAGGCCCGCCGGCAGCACGTCCCCGTCCAGGACGTTGACCAGGCTGAGGTCCAGCGAGCCCTCGACGAGGGCCGTGTCGATGCGGGCCCGGTGCAGGGTGACGACGTCGACCGGCGTCGACGGACGGCGCGCGCGGAACGCCCGCACGGCCGGCCCGAGCAGGGTGGCGGTGGCGGCGTGCACCGTGCCGACCCGGACCGCCCGGGTGTCACCGCGCTGGTGGGCGGCCGCGCTGCGAAGCCGGTCCAGGGCGTCGAGGACCTCGAGCGCATGAGGCAGCAGCTGGCGGCCGTCCTTGCTGATCCGGGTGCCCGACCGGTCCCGGTCGAGCAGCGTCAGGCGGAGCTCCCGCTCGAGCTTGCCGAGCGACTCGCGCAGGGCCGGTTGGGAGAGGTGCAGCTGCTCGCCGGCGCGACGCAGTGAGCCGTGCTGGTCCACAGCCACCAGGTGCTCCAGCTGTTCGATGCGCATCGCGGCTCCTGAGGAGTGGGTGGGCTGGCGGTCCGCAGCTGCGCGGTCCTGCCGTTCGCAGTGCACGGCGACGCAGCGCGCGGACTGGCCCGATTCGGCTAATAAGTCTAGTAACTTACATGGAAATGCCCTGAACGACACCCGGAGGAACCGCCTGATGCCCACCGCGACCACCATGGATCGCCAGACTCGACCCGCCTCCGTTCCCGTCCTCACGAGGGACCAGGCGGTGGCGAAGGCAGTGGAGCTGGCTGCCGGGTTCGCGACCGGCGCGGCTCGGCGCGACCGGGAGCGCATCCTGCCCACGGCCGAGGTCGAGCAGCTCTCCGCCGCGGGCCTGCTGGCGATCACCGTCCCGCGCGACCACGGCGGAGCGGGCCTGGGTGCCGGCGCCGTCGCCGAGGTGGTGCGGCTGGTCGCGACGGGCGACCCGAACATCGCCCAGATCCCGCACAGCCACTTCGTCTACGTCAACGCGTTGCTGGAGCAGGGCTCCGACGAGCAGAGGTCGTTCCTCCTGGGACAGGTCCTGTCCGGCAAGAGGTTCGGCAACGCCCAGTCGGAGATCCGCAGCAAGCACCTCCGGGACCACGCCACGACCCTGCGGCCGGCATCCGGCGGCGCGGGTCGGGATGTCCAGGAATGGATCCTCGACGGGGAGAAGGGCTACTGCACTGGGGCGCACTTCGCGCACTGGATCCCGGTCCTCGCCCATCTCGGCGACGGGGGGCCACTGCACGTCGCCTGGGTCGAGCGTGCGGCCGAGGGGGTCAGCGTCGTCGACGACTGGGACGGGCTCGGGCAGCGCACCACGGCGAGCGGCACGGTCCGGCTCGACGGCGTCCGGGTCTCCAGCGACCTGATCACCCCCTACCACCTGACCTTCGAGCGTCCCCAGGTGTACGGCGCCTTCGCCCAGCTCCTGCACGCCGCGATCGACGCGGGCATCGCCCGTGCGGCCGTCCGGGACGCGGCCACCTTCGTGACCACGTCGAGCCGTCCCTACCCGGACGCGATCACGCTGTACGGGGTCGAACGGGCCGCCGAGGACCCGCTCGTCGTCCACGCCTTCGGTGAGATCGAGCTGAAGGTGCGAGCGGCGGAGTCCCTCCTCGCCGAGGCAGGGCGAGCCGTGGAGCGCGCGGCGGCAGGGCTGACCGCGGCGACCGCGGCCGACGCCAGCCTCGCCGTCGCCGCTGCTCGCGCGGTCACGACCGAGGCGTCCCTCGAGGCCTCCAGCCGGCTGTACGAGGTCACTGGCACCCGCGCGGCGCGCGCCTCGGTCGGTCTGGACCGCCACTGGCGCAACGCCCGGACGCACACGTTGCACGACCCGGCGTCCTGGAAGGTCCAGCAC
>NZ_JAEMSS010000229.1 GCF_016462705.1 Nocardioides sp.
GGGCTGGGCCGGGTCGTGCGGCGGCTGGCCAGGTGTCTGCTCGTCGGTCACGGCGCGAGCCTAGTGCCAGGGCAGGTCGTCAGCGGTGACCGGCGAGCTGTTCCTCGACCGCGGCGGGTCGCGACACGTAGGCGCCGAGGGCGAGCATGGGCACGACGAGGACGCTGAGCGCGAGCAGCGGGACGGTCCAGCCACCGCTCGCGTCGTGGAGGACGCCGACGCCGAACGGGCCGACGGCGGCCAGCAGGTAGCCGGTCGCCTGGGTGAAGCTCGACAGGGCCGCGGTGCCCTCCGGCGTGGCCGCGCGCAGGCCGATCAGGGTGAGCACCATCGGGAACGTCGTCGTCGCCGCGCCCAGGACCACTGCCCACAGGATGGCCAGGGAGTGCGGGGCCACGGCCAGGCCCACGTAGGCCACCGGGTAGAGCAGCATGACGCCGAACAGCACGGCGCGCTGGTTCCCCGGCCGGGCGACCGCCCGGGGCGCCCACGTCGCCAGCGGGATGGAGGTCGCCGCCACCAGCCCGACGAGCGCCCCGGCCTGGGCGGCGCTGAACCCGGCGTCGCGCCACAGCGTCGCGAACCAGCCGAACACGGCGTACGCCTGGAGGGACTGGAGCCCGAAGAACGCCGCCATCGCCAGGCCGAGCGGGGTGCGGGCTACGTCGCCGAACCGGACCGCGCGGTTCGCGCTGGGCACCGCGTCCGGGTCGGGCGCGTCGTGGCTGGCCAGGCCGAGCCACGGGACCACGGCCAGGACCGCGAGGACCGCCCACGCCGCGAGCCCGGCGCGCCACGACCCGAACGCCTCCGCGATCGGCACGGTGAGGACCAGCGCCGCGGTGAGACCGAGGGCCAGCGCCGTCGTGTAGACCGCGGTCAGTGGGCCGACCCGGTCGGGGTAGTGCCGCTTGACCAGGGACGGGATCAGCACGTTGGCCATCGCCATCCCGCCCAGGGCCACCAGCGAGAGCAGCAGGAACGCCGCCTCGTGGCTGACCCAGGCCCGCCCCAGCAGACCGGCGGCGACCGCGGCGAGCCCGACCAGCGTGACCCGGTGCGGCCCGATCCGGCGGGCCGCCCACGGCGCGAGCGCGCCGAAGACGGCGAACGCCAGCACCGGCAGGGAGGTCAGGAGGCCCGCGACCGCGGCCGACATGCCCAGGGCAGCGCGGACCTCGGTGAGCACCGGGCCGACGCTGACCGCGGCGGGCCGCAGGTTCAGCGAGAGGAGGACCAGGCCGACGAGGACGGGAGCGATCAGTTCTCGGCGTCGATCCACCGGCCGGATGCTGCCACCCTTGGCGTCGTGCGGCACATCAGCGACGACGAGCGGCGGGCCCGGCTGGCCGGACGGCACGCGGTCGCCCCCTGGTCACGGGTGTCCGACCCGGTCGCGGCGACCGAGGCGCTGACGGTCCTGCACGCCACCGAGCCCGCCACGGTCTACCTCTCGCTCGCCGCGCGGGTGGACGACCTGACGGTCGCCGACGTCGACCGGGCGCTCTACGACGACCGGTCGCTGGTCAAGCAGCTCGCGATGCGCCGCACCCTGTTCGTGTTCCCCCGCGACCTGCTGCCGGCCGCGTGGGGCAGCGCGTCCGCCCGGGTCGCCCAGCAGCTGGCCGCCCGCCTGGCCAAGGAGCTGGAGTCCGCCGGGCACGCCGAGGACGGCCATGCCTGGCTCGACCGGGCGCGCGCCGCGGTCGTCGAGGCCCTGGCCGCTGACAGTGCCCGCGACGGGCTGACCGCGCAGGAGGTGCGGGAGCGGGTGCCGATGCTCGAGGAGAAGCTGGAGCTCGCGCCGGGCACCAAGTACGCCGTCACCGTCTACCTCGCGCCGCGGGTGCTCACCCAGCTGGCGGTGGAGGGGACGGTCGTCCGCGGGGTCAACGCCGGCCACTGGCGCATCTCCAAGCCACGGTGGACGCTCATGGCGGACTGGCTGGACGACGTGCCTGCGCCGCTCGAGCCCGGGCCCGGGTACGCCGAGCTGGTCCGCCGCTGGCTGGCGACGTTCGGCCCCGGGACCGAGACCGACGTCGTGTGGTGGCTGGGCTCGACCAAGACCGCGGTACGCCGGGCGCTGGCCGACCTCGAGGCCGTCGAGGTGGGCCTGGACGGCGGTGGCACCGGCTGGGTCCTTCCCGACGACGAGGCTCTCGACGGCGCGGCGCCCGTGGCCGAGCCGTGGGCGGCGCTCCTCCCGGTGCTCGACCCGACGGTGATGGGGTGGAAGGAGCGCGCGTTCTACCTGGGCGACCACGGCCCGCACCTGTTCGACACCAACGGCAACGCCGGGACCACGGCCTGGTGGGACGGGCGGGTCGTGGGGTGCTGGGTGCAGGACGAGGCCGGCGTCGTGGAGGTGCGGCTGATGGAGCCGCTGCCGCGGGCCGCGAAGGCGGCCTTGGCCGTCGAGGCGGAGCGGCTGACCGCCTGGCTGGGCGGCACCCGGGTCGGCACCGTCTACCCTTCGGTCGCGATGAAGGCCGTTGACTGGACCCACCCGTGAGCCCCCCACGGAACCGGCGTGGCTAGGGAGCAGCCCGAGCAGCATCTGCCGCCGGTGCAGCGGCTGCGGATCCGCTACGCCAAGCGTGGCCGGCTCCGGTTCACCAGCCACCGCGACTTCAGCCGGGCCTTCGAGCGAGCGGTCTTCCGGGCGAGGGTGCCGATGGCCTACTCGTCCGGCTTCAACCCGCACCCGCGGATCTCCTACGCCGGGGCGGCGCCGACCGGGTCGGCCAGCGAGGCCGAGTACCTCGAGCTCGCCCTGGCCGAGGTGGTCGACCCCGCCACGATCCACGCCTCCCTGGCCGAGGCGCTCCCGGACGGGCTCGACATCGTCGAGGTCGTCGAGTCGCCCGGAGGGAGCCTCGCCGACCTCCTCGAGGCGAGCCGGTGGCGTCTCGAGGTGCCCGGCGACCGCGCCGACGTCGAGGCGGAGGTGGTGGCCTTCCTGGCCGCCACGGAGGTGCCGGTGCAGCGGATGACGAAGAAGGGGCTGCGCGACCTCGACGCGCGGGCGGCGGTGCACTCCCTGGGTGTGGTGGGGGCAGCGGATGCCGGTCCACCGACCGTCACCCTGGAGCTGGTCCTGCGACACCTGGTCCCGGCGGTGCGCCCCGACGACGTGCTCACCGGCATGGCCGCGGTCAGCGGCCGCGTGCGGGTCGGCGTACCGCTGCTGACCAGGCTCGGACAGGGCCCGCTGGACTCCGCGACAGGAGAGATCGGGGACCCGCTGCACCCGGCCTGACCCCGGGCCGGACCCGCCGGGGAACCGGTGTCCCGAGGTGTGGTGTGCGATACTCGCCATGGTCGACGATCCCCAGATCGACGACCCGACGACGTTCTCGCAGTGGGAACCGGAGTCGTAGCCAGCCCGCGACGCGGCCCGGCAGGTCGGTGACAGCGACCCGCCACATGGACACGGCGACCGCGGTAGGTCACGACACCGGCTCTGGCAACGCACACCGCGCAGGGTGTCGCCGCCACGACAAGCTTTGTCGCCCGGCCCCGACGTCGCACCGCGAGGTGCGGCCCAGGTTCGCGGCGTACTACCTGCCAGGTCACCCCGCGTGGTCCTGGCCGAGGAGCACCCACACATGACCGACGACAACCCGGTCGACGCCGTCGAGGCGTCCGAAGCACCCGAGACCGCCGAGGCGCCCGCGAAGAAGACCGCCGCCAAGAAGGCGCCGGCGAAGAAGGCGGCGGCCAAGAAGACCGCCGTCAAGAAGACCGCCGCCAAGAAGGCGCCGGCGAAGAAGGCGGCCAAGAAGGTCGCCGGCTCTCCGGAGACCGCCGAGCCCACTGAGGCCGCCCCGGTGGTCGAGACCACCGCGCCCGCCGAGGCGTCCGGCCCCACGGGCACGCTGCCCCTGTTCAAGGCGCCCGAGCCGGTCGCGACGAAGCCGGCCAGGAAGTCCGCGAAGAAGAAGCCCGCCGCCGAGGCGGCCCCGGATGGCGACACCGGCCCCGCGACCGGCCCTGACGCCGGCACCGACGCCGACGGCGACGCGGAAGCCAAGCCGGCCAAGAAGACCGCGAAGCGGACCTCGGCGAAGAAGTCCGCGGCCAAGAAGGCGGAGTCGGCCGAGTCCGAGCCGGGTGCCGACGGGTCCGCGAGCGACGACGACCGGCCCGAGGGTGACCGGTCCGAGGGCGAGCAGCCCGACGGCGACGAGTCCGGTGAGGGCGGGGCACGCCGCCGGCGCCGCCGCGGCGGCCGCCGTCGTCGCAAGCCGGGTGACGGCGGGGGCGGCAGCGAGCAGGGCGACGACGACGCCGAGGGCTCCGACGACGGCCGGGCCGAGAAGGCCGACGAGGACGAGTCGGGCGCCGGCGACGAGTCGAGCGGCGAGGGCAGCTCCCGGCGCAGGCGCCGGCGCCGCCGCACGGGCGAGGACGGCGACGACTCCGGCGACAGCGGCGGGGGCACGCCTCGGGCCCGCCGGTCGCGCACCGGCGAGGACCAGATCACTGCTCTGGCGGGGTCCACCCGGCTCGAGGCAAAGAAGCAGCGCCGCCGCGAGGGCCGTGAGGCCGGCCGCCGCCGCGCCCCGATCGTCAGCGAGGCCGAGTTCCTGGCCCGCCGGGAGTCCGTCGACCGGGTGATGGTCATCCGGCAGCGCGACGACCTGACCCAGATCGGCGTGCTCGAGGACAAGGTCCTCGTCGAGCACTACGTCGCCCGCGAGTCGCAGACCTCGCTGATCGGCAACGTCTACCTCGGCCGGGTCCAGAACGTCCTGCCCTCCATGGAGGCGGCGTTCATCGACATCGGCCGGGGCCGCAACGCCGTGCTCTACGCCGGCGAGGTCAACTGGTCGGCACTCGGTCACAAGGAGGGCCAGCCCCGCAAGGTCGAGTCGGTGCTGTCCTCGGGCCAGGCCGTGCTCGTCCAGGTCACCAAGGACCCGGTCGGCCACAAGGGCGCCCGGCTCACCAGCCAGATCTCGCTGGCCGGACGCTTCCTGGTCTACGTCCCCGACGGCACCACCAGCGGCATCTCGCGCAAGCTGCCCGACACCGAGCGCAACCGGCTCAAGACCCTGCTCAAGGAGATCGTCCCCGACACCGCGGGCGTCATCGTGCGCACCGCCGCCGAGGGCGCCAGCGAGGAGGAGCTGACCCGCGACGTCGAGCGGCTCAAGGCGCGCTGGGAGGACATCGAGGCCAAGGCCAAGGGCAACGCCCCGCAGCTGCTGTACGGCGAGCCCGATCTGACCCTCAAGGTCGTCCGTGACCTGTTCACCGAGGACTTCGCCAAGCTGGTGATCCAGGGTCCGGACGCGTGGGACACCGTGCAGAGCTACGTCGCCCACGTCGCCCCCGACCTCGAGCCCCGCCTGGAGAAGTACGACGTCGACGAGCACGGCGGCGTCGACCTGTTCGCCGCCTACCGCGTGGACGAGCAGATCGCCAAGGGGCTGGACCGCAAGGTGTGGCTGCCCTCGGGCGGGTCCCTGGTCATCGACCGGACCGAGGCGATGACCGTCGTCGACGTCAACACCGGCAAGT
>NZ_JAEMSS010000068.1 GCF_016462705.1 Nocardioides sp.
ACACCACCGAGATGTACCTCCGGACCATCTACGAGCTGGTCGAGGAGGGCATCGTCCCGCTGCGGGCCCGGATCGCCGAGCGCCTGCACCAGAGCGGGCCCACGGTGTCGCAGACGGTCGCCCGGATGGAGCGCGACGGCCTGGTGACCGTCGAGGGCGACCGGCACCTCGAGCTCACCGACGAGGGCATGCGGCTGGCGACCCGGGTCATGCGCAAGCACCGGCTGGCCGAGCGGCTCCTGACCGACGTGATCGGCCTGCCCTGGGAGGAGGTGCACGAGGAGGCGTGCCGCTGGGAGCACGTGATGTCCGAGGCCGTCGAGCGGCGGCTGCTCGACCTCCTCGACCACCCGACCGAGTCGCCGTACGGCAACCCGATCCCCGGCCTGGGCGAGCTCGGCGAGGTGAAGGTCGGCGAGGAGTTCATGGAGGGCGTGGAGTCCCTGTCCGACGTCGCGGGCACGGACGAGGGCCGGGTGCTGGTGCGGCGCATCTCCGAGGAGATGCAGAAGGACGAGTCCCTGATGAGCGCGCTGCGCCGGGTCGGCGCCCTGCCCGACAAGACGATCACCATCGTGGCCACCCCGGAGGGCGTGCTGGTCGGTTCCGGTGGCGAGACCGCGGAGATCGTCCCCGAGGCGGCCGACCACATCTTCGTACGCCGGCTCTGAGGCCGCCCCGCAGACGCGCCCTGTCCAGACCGGGGCTGGTCAGCCATAACACCCCGGGGGGTATCTTCGTCCTGTGTCGTTCGGAGGGGCGACGCGCAGTGCTCCTACTCGGAGGGAGTCCCCGGATGACCGACCAGCAGGCCGACGCCGCGTCCCAGGACGTGTTCGACATCGCGAACTGGCTCGCGCGGGCCAACGCCCATGTCGACGCTCCGGAACCGCGTCCCGCGGTCGCACCGGCGGCCCCGCCGCCGACCTACGTGCCGCGGCACCGCGCCGACGTGCCGGCGGACTCGGTCGCCTGACTCGGTCGCCTGACTCAGGCCGGCGCCGACCTCGTCGCGGCCAGTGCCGCCAGGAACTCGCTCGTCCCGGCCTCGACCCGGTGCGCCGCCAGGTCGTCGGCCCGGGTGGCGCCGCGGTTGACGATCACCACCGGGATGCCCGCCTTGGCCGCTCTCCGGGCGAACCGGAAGCCGCTCATCACCGCGAGGCTCGAGCCGGCGACGAGAAGTGCCCCGCCCCGATGCGACAGCGCGTCGACCGCGGCGTAGCACCGCTCCACGCGAGCCTTCGGCACGTTCTCGCCGAAGAACACCACGTCCGGCTTGAGCCGGCCACCGCAGCCCTCGCAGCCGGCGACCACGAAGTCGTCGGTCCGTTCGAGGACGACGTCGCCGTCGGGGCGCACCTCGAGGTCGAGCCGGTCCTGTCCGTACGTCGGGTTGAGCGCGTCGAGGCGGTCGTGCAGCCGGCCCCGCGGTGTCACCTCCCGGCAGTCGAGGCACACGACGTCGGCGATCCGTCCGTGCAGGGCCACCATCCGGCGGGTGCCGGCGCGCTCGTGCAGCCCGTCGACGTTCTGGGTGATGAGCAGGTCGGGGTCGATCCGGGCGAGTGCCAGGTGTCCGGTGTTGGGCTCGGCGTGCCTCATCCGGGTCCAGCCGACGTGGCTGCGGGCCCAGTAGCGCTGCTGGGCCGCCGGCCCCGACACGAACTCCTGGTAGGTCATCACGCCCGGCGGCGAGGAGCCGCGCAGCGGCGGCTGCTGCCCGGCGTAGCGCGACCCGGGGCCGCGGTAGTCCGGGATCCCCGAGTCCGTCGAGCAGCCGGCCCCGGTGAGCACGACCAGCGGTCGCTCGGCGAGGAAGCCGATCACCTCCTGCTCGGCGGTCTCGGCTGCCGCGACCGTCATCGGGCGTACCGGAGCTCCGCCCGGGCCCTGGCCTTCGCCGCCTCGGTCTCCCGGTCCTTGGGCGGCGCCGTGGTCACCAGGTCGTCGATGAGGTGCCGGGTGACGTGCGCGATCTCGCGCACGGCCTGGTCGAAGATCTCCTGGTTGGCCTGGGACGGCTTGGTGGTCCCGCTGACCTTGCGGACGAACTGCAGCGCCGCCGCGTGGACCTCGTCGTTGGTCGCCGGCGGCTCGAAGTTGTTCAGCGGTCGGATGTTGCGGCACATGGGACGAGCGTACGACGCGAGTCCGAGCGTCAGAGATCGAAGAACTCGGCGTCCCCACCGGTCACCAGCACCACCCGGCCGTCGGGCAGCGGCACCAGCCGGACCGCGCTGACGTCGCTGCCGTACTCGACCTCGACGGTCCGGTTGGCGAGCCGGCCGTCGCCCAGGGAGAGCACCGAGACCAGCCCGACCTGGCCGCCCCTGCGGTAGGTGCTCACCACCGTGAGGACCGCGCGCTGGTCCGGCAGCCAGGTGAGCTGCCGCGGGTCCTGGGTCGCGAGCGCGTAGCTGTTGCGGCCGTAGGACACGACGTCCAGCCGGCGCGGGTCGGTGAGGTCGGTGACGTTGAACAGGCCGGCCTGGGCGCCCCAGCCGCGACCGTCGGGCGCCGGTCCCTCGCCCAGCCCGAGCAGGCGGTGCTGGCCCAGCGGGTGCAGGTAGGCCGAGAAGCCCGGGATCTTGAGCTGTCCCATCAACCGCGGCCGGTCCGGGTCGGTGAGGTCGATCGCGTAGAGCGGGTCGACCTGGCGGAACGTCACCATGATCGCCAGCCCGTCGAACCAGCGCATGGACTGGATCTGCTCGTTGACGCCGAGCTTGTCCACGCGTCCGGCCTCGACCAGGTCGTTACCGTCCTGGCGGAAGGTCACGACCGAGTTGAAGTTGCCGGTGCGCCCGGTCGGTCCGACCGCCACCCGGAGGACGCCGTCCGCCTCGTCCATCGCCCAGCGGTCGCGGATCGTGCCGTCGACCTCGCCGGAGGCGGCGTACGTCGTGGCCCGGCCGTCGAGGTCGAAGGCGTAGAGGTGGGAGACCCCGTCGTCGCTCCCGCCGCCGGGGAACCAGCGCGGAGTGATGGAGTCCATCGGGCAGACGTCCCAGCAACCGCCGGTGCTCCACGCCGAGGTGGCCAGGTAGAGCTGGTCGGTGGAGAGATAGGCGAGCTGCGTGTCCACCGCCAGTCCGCTGACGCTCCGGTCGTCCGGCTCGTCGGCGCCGAAGCCGACCACCGCGATGGTGCCGAGGCTGTCGCCGTCGGTGGGGATCGCGACGTCCTCGCAGGCGACCAGCCGCTCCGGCTCGCCACCGTCGGTGCTCACCGTCGGGAGCCAGTCGTCGATGGTCGACTCCCGGACGATCTCGCGGTTCTCGCGCTCGGTCTCGCGTTCGTCGCGGCGGCCGGCCTCCTGGAAGTCCAGGTCGGGCAGCCCCGCCTGCGTCACCAGCCGGACGGTGTCGCCGTGCAGCCGGGCCTCGAGCGTGGCGGAGCTGTAGAGGTAGGTGTGCTCGACGGTGGGGGCCGAGGGGTCGGAGACGTCGAGGACGATCACCCGGGTCTGGCCCCGGCCGTCGTACTCGTCCTGTCCCACGGTGGAGGTCCCTATCGCGACGACCGTGTCGCCCGAGAGGAGCAGCTCGCCGTCCCGCAGGTCGACCAGGTCGGCGGACCCGAGCCGGACGACGTCAGTGCCCGTGACGTCGTACGTCGTGAGGTCGCCGCCCTCGACCCGGAACAGGGTGCGGCCGTCGGTCTTGACCACGTCGGGCTCGTCGACACCGAGCTCCTGGACGTTGGTGCCGCTGTCGTCGCTGGTGACCCGGGAGGTCGAGGGCAGCAGCCCCGGAGCCTTGGCCGTCGACCGTTGGGCCGAGGTGTCGGCTCCACTGGCCGTGGACGGCACCGCCAGGTCGGCCGAGCCGGCGTCCTCCATGCTCATGACGACGTCGCCGTGGCCGTAGCCGTGGTCCCAGCCCCAGGGGCCGACCCGGTCGATGCCGCGGGCGACGTACCAGTCGAGCAGGTCGTCGCAGGACTCCGCCAAGGACAGGCCGCTGTCCGCGAAGGCCACCGGTGACGGACCGGTCCCGGAGCGCGGCGGTGGGCCCGAGCGCGCGTCCGCCCCTGGGTCGTCACTCCCGGTGAACGCGGTCCCGGCGGCGAAGGCGCCGACGAGGCCGGCGCTGACCCCCAGGAGAGTGACGGAACGGCGAACACGGGGCGGGAGCGGCATGACGGCCATCGAGAGGTCCTCGGAGAGGAAGCAGGGACTCGGGTGGGACGCGTCACCGCCGAGGACGGTTCCGGTGGGCCGAGGCCGGGTGGAAGAGTGGGCGGATGCCCGACTCCGCGGACCGTGACCTCGACCTGGTGCTCTTCGGGGCGACCGGCTTCACCGGTGGCCTCACTGCCGACTACCTCGCCGAGCACGCGCCCTCCGGTCTGCGCTGGGCGCTCGCCGGGCGCAGCGAGGAGAAGCTCAAGGCGGTGCGGTCCCGCCTGGCCGCGGACCACCCGGCACTCGCCGACCTCGAGCTGGTCGTGGCCGACGCCTCCGACGAGGACGCCCTGGCCGGTGTCGCCGCCCGCACCCGGGTCGTCGTGACGACCGTCGGGCCCTACCAGCAGTTCGGCGAGCCGCTCGTGTCCGCGTGCGCGGCCGCCGGCACCGACTACGTCGACCTCACGGGCGAGCCCGAGTTCGTCGACCGGATGTACGTCGCCCACCACGAGACCGCCCGGGCCAGCGGCGCCCGGATCGTGCACGCCTGCGGGTTCGACTCGATCCCGCACGACCTCGGCGCCTACTTCACCGTCCAGCAGCTCGGGGCGACCGGGCCGGTCACCATGCGTGGCGTCGTCCGGTCCAACGCCACGTTCTCCGGCGGCACCTTCCACTCCGCGATGGGGGCGTTCTCGCGGGCCCGGCAGATGCGCGAGGCGATGGTGGCCCGGCGCAAGGTCGAGCCGCGCCCGGAGGGCCGCTCGTCCAAGGCCGTGGCCGGCAAGCCGCACCGGGACAGCGTCCTCGGCTACTGGCTGGTGCCGCTGCCGACGATCGACCCGTTCGTCGTCGCCCGCAGCGGCGCCGCGCTGCCGGCGTACGGCCCCACGTTCCGCTACTCCCACTACGCCGGCACCAAGACCCTGCGGTACGCCGCCGGCGGGATGGTCGGGGCGGGCGCCGTCGGTCTGGCCGCCCAGGTGCCGCCCCTGCGCAGCTTCCTGCTCGGCAGGGTCAAGCAGGGCGACGGCCCAGGCGAGTCGCGCCGGGCCAAGTCCTGGTTCACCGTCGACTTCGTCGCCGAGGGGGACGGCCGCACGATCCACACCCGGGTGAGCGGCGGGGATCCCGGCTACACCGAGACCGCCAAGATGCTCGCCGAGTCCGCGCTGTGCCTGCTCCTCGACGACAACCCGGACGTGGCGGGCAGCGTCACCACCGCTCAGGCGATGGGCGACAACCTGATGGCCCGGCTGGTGGCGGCGGGGATCACCTTCGAGGTCGCTGGGTAACGTCGACGCAATGCAGGCAGACGAGACGGGGCGCCTCTCGGCTCTGCTCGTCGGGCTGCGCCGGTTCCTGGTCTGCGGCGTGCTGGCCGCGGTCCTGTTCCTGCCGATCGCGGTCCAGCAGTCGGTCGAGCGGGCTCGTTTCGACGACCGGCTCGGGACCTTCCCGGTCACGGTGTCGCTGGCCCACAACGGGCGGTCCACCCTCGACACCGGCGTGGTCGGCAAGCTCTACTGGGAACGCACCGGGATCGCCGGTTTCGGTGCGTCGCTGCGCTCGACGGGCCCTCCCGAGGCGGGCGGCGACCTGTCGTCGTACGTCTCCTCGGAGTTCCTGCAGGCCAACGCCGCGTTCATCGACGACCCCGCCCAGGTCGCCCGGGTCTACGGCGAGGAGCTGCGGGACCGGATGCTGGGCACGCTGCTGGTGGCCGAGCTCCTGGCCGCCCTGGTGGGCGGCGTGCTGGGCTCGGTGCTGGTGAGCCGCTACCGCAGCGGGCTGCCACGGGCGCAGCGTCGGCTCCGGTTCGCCGTCCCCGTGACGCTGTTCGCCGTCCTGATGACCGCGTCGCTCGCCGTCGCGGGGTCGATGTTCGCGCGCTGGGAGGGCAACGCGTCCGTGGGGACGACCTACTCGATGCCCGGGATCGAGGACCTCTCGTTCAGCAGCCCGCAGACGCGTGAGATCGCGGTCCAGATCGAGCCCTTCATCCAGAAGAACAGCGACCGGATCGCCGAGCGGAGCGCGGCCTACCGGGCCGCGGCGCTGGAGAGCGCGGAGGCCGAGCTCTCGGCGTACGCCGACTCGCTGGCCCCCCGGGAGGGAGAGGTGGTGGTGCTGACCGAGGCGGACCCGCAGGGCAGCCAGGTCGCCACCCGGATGCGGACCGAGCTCTACCCGCTCCTGGTGGACGTGCTCGGCGAGGACTCCGTCGTGCTGCGGACGATCGCCGGTGACGTGACCTCCAACGGCACCGTGGCGGAGGAGGAGTTCGTCGAGCGGGAGGCGCGGGCGCTCCCCGACGTGCCCTTGGTCGCGGTCAAGGGCGACCACGACTCGGACGACACCGTGGAGCAGCTGCAGAGCAACGACGCACAGACCCCCGACCTCGAGGTCGTGGAGGCCGGCGGTCTGACGGTCGCCGGCGCCGCCGACCCCGCCTTCAAGGCGCTCTTCGGCGGGCTCGTCACCAACCCGTCGGGGGTGACCGAGCCCGAGCTGGGGGAGGCACTGCGCGAGGCGGTCGACGAGGAGCTCGACGACGGCGAGCCGGTCACGGTCGTCGTGCACCAGCCCCGGGCGGCCGCCGCCTATCTCGGCATCGGGTCGACGTCGGAGCTCGACGACCTCCTCGGCAACGAGACGGCGCCCGTGGACGACGGCATCCCCGACCTGCCGCCCGGGCTGGTCACCATCGGGCACCTCCACGACGCCAGCGGTCCGTGGGTCATCTGGAACACCGACGGCGACGAGGTCACCTGGACCGTCGTGAGCCAGCTCGGCACCAGCGGGGGAGTCGAGGAGAACCCGACGTTCAACCGGTTCTCCACCCCGTTCTCGGTCCCGCTCAAGGACGTGAGCATCCGCCTCGCGTACGTCGACGAGGAGAGCGGGCTGCAGACCGGCTACGCGTCGGTGGTGGTCGACACGGCCGGCGAGGTGACCGTCGAGGACCGCGTGGACGTGGGTCTGCCGGACGGCCTTCCCGGCGATCCGATCGACTGAGTGCCCCAGGCAGGAGTCGAACCTGCGACCTTTCGCTTAGGAGGCGGCTGCTCTATCCGCTGAGCTACTGGGGCGTGATCAGCCAGCAATCCTAGGCCCGGAGGTCGAGACCGGTGGCCACGGTGGCCACCCACGGCGTCGCGCGGATCTCGGCGTCGATCGGGTCGGCCAGCCAGGCGGGGATCGACGTCGCGCGCCGGGTCTCCATCGAGACGTGGACGTGGACGATCTCCATGACGCAGGCGACCTTCCGGTGCGAGTGGTCGACCACGAACCCCACGGAGTGCAGCGCCTTGTTGGTGCGCTCGGCGAAGCCGGCGTGGACCGCGAACCGCTCGCCCTGCCGCAGCTCGCTGAGGTAGGAGATGTGGTGGCTGGCGGTGAAGAACGAGCTGCCCGTGGTCATGTAGTCCTCGGGCATCCCGAGCTCGGTCATCCGCTTCCACGGCCCCCAGGCCCCGAGCTCGAAGTAGTGGGTGATGTTCATGTGGCCGTTCATGTCGACGTACTTCTCGGGGACCTCCTGGTCGAAGTACGACGGCAGCGCGGCCACCACCTCGACGTCGGGCAGGGCTGCGGCGACGGACCGGGTCATGGCCCGTGGATATCACCACCCCGGCCCGGGCCGAGCGCCGGGGTTTGTGGTTACTGACCGGTCGGCAGCATGATTTGAGCTCCAGTCGTAATCTGGCGCGGGCGAGCGTGCACGCGCCGCCGACTCCGGTCCCCCGAATGTAGGTGACGATGAGCGACGCCGAGGAGCGAGCAGCACAGCTCGCGGCGTCCCCGTATCACGGCAACGGCAACGGCGGCAGCCGCAAGGGCAAGCGCCGCGGTCGTGCCCGTCGCAGCCACACCGTCGCCAAGGTGCTGCTGTCGTCGGTCCTCGTGCTGGGCCTGGTCACCGGTCTCGGCGTGACGTTCCTGTACCGCCACCTCGACGGCAACCTCAACGTCCAGGACCTCGACGCCCAGCTCGGCGACGACCGTCCCGAGGAGGTGGAGGTCGAGGGCCCGAAGGACCCGATGAACATCCTGGTGATGGGGTCCGACACCCGCGAGGGCGAGGGCAACAAGATCGACGGCGAGGCGGCCGGGCCCGGTCTGTCGGACACCACGATCATGATCCACCTCTCCGCGGACCGGCAGAACGCCTACGGCATCTCGATCCCACGCGACTCCCTGGTCGACCGGCCCGACTGCATCGACGACGAGGGCGACACCATCCCGGGGGCCAGCTCGGTGATGTGGAACGCGGCGTTCGCCGTCGGCGGCCCGGCGTGCACGATCCGCCAGTTCGAGCAGCTCACCGGCATCCGGATCAACAACTACGTCGTCGTGGACTTCGCGGGCTTCCGCAACATGGTCGACGCCATCGGCGGCGTCGAGGTCTGCGTCCCCCAGGACATCAACGACCAGGCACACGGCATCGTCATCAAGGCCGGCACCCGGGAGATCTCCGGCAAGGAGGCGCTGAGCTACGTGCGGGTCCGGCACGTCGAGGGCACCGACGGCAGCGACATCCAGCGGATCAAGCGGCAGCAGGCGTTCGTCGCAGCGATGGCCAACAAGGTCATGTCCGGGAGCATCCTGGCGCGGCCCGACCAGCTGATCGGCTTCCTCGACGCGGCCACCGACTCGCTGACCACCGACATCGAGAACATCGGCCGGATGGCGCGGATCGGCTACGAGTTCAGGGACACCGGCCTCAAGCGGATCCAGTTCATCACCGTCCCCTGGCAGTACGCGCCGTCCGACCCCAACCGGGTCGAGTGGCTTCCGGAGGCCGAGGAACTCTGGGAGAAGGTCCGCAACGACGCCCCGCTCGGCAGGCTGCGCGACGGGGCGATCACGGCCGCCGACGACGTCACCGGCTCCGGTGGCCAGACCGAGAGCCCGGGCGCGACGGAGTCCGGGTCGCCCGCGGACCCCGAGACCAGTGGCACACCGTCCGAAGGCGCCTCGTCCCCGTCGGAGTCAGCCTCCGAGGACCCCGACGACGCCGCCGAGGAGCGGGCCGCGGCCGGGCTCTGCGTGTGAGCGAGACCCCTCGCGAGCAGGAGCCCGAGCCGGCGTGGAAGCGCAAGCGCCGCCTCGAGCAGGTCTTCGGCGACGTCCTGCCGGAGACCACCAGCGACGAGCGCGAGCCCGGCCCCGCGCCTGACGGCGAGGACCCGGGCGAGCGCTGGCTGCGGGAGCAGGTGCCCCCGCACCACGGGAGCTAGCCCGGCTCTGCGCCGGTGTCGGCGTACCGGGCGGCCATGGTGCGAACCGCCTCGTCGACCACCTGGGCGACCCGCTCGGCGCTCACCTCCCAGCCCGGCACCAGCAGGGTCGGCCAGAAGACGTAGTTGGAGATCATGCCCAGGAACTGGGTGGCGGCGAGGTCCACGTCATCGACCCGCACCGTTCCCGCCTCGTGCTCGGCCATCAGGTAGCGGCGTACGGACTCGAAGTAGGGCATCTTCCCCTGCGCGAACTGCGCGTCGGCGAGCTCGGGGAACCGCGGCAGCTCGGCGATGACGATGCGGAACAGGTCGGTCATCTGCGCGCGGCCCAACAGCTCGGCGTAGCGCCGCCCGAGGGTGCTCAGCCCGTCGACGACGTTGCCTGCCGGCGGAGGATCCCCGTCGTCAGCGGTCGACCAGGACTCGGTCACGATCGCGTCGAACAGGGCGGCCTTGGTCGGGAACTGCTTGAACAAGGTGGCCCGCGAGACGCCCGACCGCTCGGCGATCCGCGCCAGCGACGTCCGGTCGTAGCCCAGCTCGAGGAACAGCGCGGTCGCGGCCGTCACGATCATCGCGCGCTTCTCCTGGGCGACGCGCTGGTGGTACGTCGTCGCGGATCTTCTCACCGGCCGAGCATACGAGGTGAGTGGCTTGACTCACCATTCTCGCCGACCTAGTCTCGATGAATGGTGAGTCGCTTGGCTCGCCATTCACGAACGAAGGAACACCTGATGCGCCGCTTCGACGACCAGACCGTGCTCGTGACCGGTGGCCAGGGATCGAGCCACGTACGCGCCTTCCACGCCGAGGGAGCCAACGTCGTGATCGGCGACATCGACGCCGGACGCGGCGCCGCTCTCGCCGAGGAGCTCGGGCCCCGCGTCCGGTTCACCCACCTCGACGTCACCGACGAGGGCTCGTGGTCCGCCGCCCTGCACGCCGCCGAGAGCGCCTTCGGTGCCCTGCACGTGCTCGTCAACAACGCGGGCGTGCAGAACCCGCCGGCGCCGATCGAGACGACGGACCGGACCACGTGGTCGCGCATCCTCGACATCAACCTCACCGGGACCTTCCTCGGCACCAAGGCCGCCGCCCCGGCCCTGCGCCGCGCAGGAGGTGGAGCCATCGTCAACATCGCCTCGACCATGGGGCTGGGCGGCACGGCGCACTACGCGCCGTACGTCGCCAGCAAGTGGGCCGTGCGCGGCCTCACCCACACGGCAGCACTCGAGCTCGGCCGGGACAACATCCGGGTGAACACCATCCACCCCGGCGTGATCGCGACGCCCTTCATCCAGGAGCCGGCAGCCGGCGCCACCGCGGCCATCGCCGACTTCTACTCTCCCGAGCCGTTCGCCATCCCCCGGCTCGGAGAGCCGGCCGACGTCACCCGGCTCCTGCTCTTCCTCGCGTCCTCCGACGCGTCGTTCGTCACGGGGTCGGAGTACGTCATCGACGGCGGCCTCCTCCTCGGCCCCGCCCTGCAGGCCGAGAGCGCATGAGCACCTCGGAGCCGACCGGGTCAGCGGACGCCGGACGGGACCCGTCGTCGTCCCACCTGCCCGACCACGTCCGGCGGGCCATCGAGATCACCCCCGCCGCAGGCACCAGGGAACGGATCATCGACATCACGACCCGGGGACGCCGGACCGGCCGGCCACGCCGCATCGAGATCTTCTTCTACCGCGCCGCAGGCAACACCTACCTGTGCAGCGGCGCCGGCGGTGCCGCGACCGACTGGCACGCGAACCTGCTCGCCGATCCCGACTTCACCTTCCACCTCAAGAACGGGATCCGTGCCGACCTGCCCGCGCGGGCCACGCCCGTCACCGACCCGGCTGAACGTGAGGCCGTGCTGGCGGAGATCGTCGCGGATCTCAACCAGCCCCACGACCCCGGCACCATCCGGCCGACCCGGCTCGAGGACTGGGCCGACAGCCGGCTGATGCGGATCGGCTTCCGCTAGTCGTCTAGGCCGACGGCGGCGGCGTGGTGGGCGGCGTACCGCCCTGCTGGGCCTGGAGCAGGTCGCGGATCTGCCGGAGCAGCTCGATGTCCTCCGGCGTGCCCGGAGCCGGGCTCGGGAAGAACCGCTCGCGCGCCTTGGTGTAGGGCAGCACGACCGCGAAGTAGACGACCGCCGCCAGGATCACGAACGAGATGACGGCGTTGAGGAAGAATGCGAGCTCGCCGAGCTCGGCGCCCTTGAACGTGTCCTCGAGCCCGGGCAGCGCTCCGGTCAGCCAGGCGGTGAACGCCGCGACGACGGCGGCGAAGGCGGTGCCGATGATGACCGCGACGGCCAGGTCGACCAGGTTGCCGCGGAGCAGGAAGTTCTTGAAGCCACTCATGGGGGGTCCCTTCCGAGACGGGGTGGTTGGTCCTCGAGACGCTAGTCGGTGTGGCCCGGTTCAGTCAGAGTAGGCGACGCTGAGGAAGCGCGTCACGGACGCGCCGGCGACCTCGGGCACCTCGGACCCGTCCAGGCCCAGCACCACCAGGCGCCCGGGAAGCGCGTCGGCCACGGCGTCGTCGGACGGCGCGGGCACGGCCAGCACCAGTGCGGACTCGGCGAGCACCTGCGTGGGCCCGCCCTGCGGGTCCGCGGCGAGCACGTCGACGCGGTCACCCGCGCGCAGCAGGCTCGCCATCGCCGGGTCGGGGAGCCGGACCGGTGTGGCGACCATGTCGGCGTGGCCGTCGGTCAGAGCGGGTCCGAGCACCCGGGCGTCGGTCACCGGCTCGCCGCGGCGCAGGGCGCTCGCGAGGGTCGACCCGGTGGGATCCGGGACGAGGCCGTCGGGCTCGGTGCCGGGGCGGAGCTCGAGGGTTGTCAGGTCGGCGTCGGCGAGCCGGGTGCCGGCGGGCAGGTCGTGGGCCGCCACCAGCACGGACACCGTCGCCTGGGGAGGTGGGGCGGTGGCCCGGAGCCCGGCCACCGCGGCGACCGCGGTCAGGACCGCGGCGAGCAGGCGCCGGCGGCGGAGCACCGCCCGGCGGACCCGGCGGCGTACGGCCAGCAGCCGGTCGCGGGGACCGCTGAGGTCGGCAAGGGGTGAGGGACTCGGCACCCGGTCGACGCTAGGCCGGATCAGGGACGCGCGGGCGCGCCCTCCACAGGCCTCAGCCGGAGGTGCTGGAGGTGCTCGCGGCGGGAGTCTTGGCGGCGGAGCCGTTGCTCGAGGAGCCCGAGCCGGACGCGTCGGACTTGGGCTCCGACTTGGTCTCCGACTTCGACTCGGTCTTGGTCTCGGTCTTGGTGTCCGAGGACCCGGAGGCACCGGAGCCGCCGGACCCGTCCTTGGCCCGGCTGTCGGTGCGGTAGAACCCGGAGCCCTTGAAGACGACGCCGACCGCGTTGAAGACCTTGCGCAGCCGGCCCGCGCACTCGGGGCAGGTGGTCAGCGCGTCGTCGCTGAAAGACTGGACCTGCTCGAAGTCATGGCCGCACTCGGTGCAGGCGTACTGGTACGTGGGCACGGCACTCCTCGTTGGTTAGTCGGGACAAGATTGGCACTCGACGGACCCGACTGCCAATTCTAGGAGACGGCACAATCGGCGACACCATGACCAGTGCCACTCCCTCTGCCGAGGCGCCTGCAGAACGCCGTGGGTGGTGGCGCGCATTCCTCGGCTGGCCCCGCGCCTTCCGCTGGGCGACGTACCTCGTCGTGACGCTGGTCCTGATCCTCGTCGCCGGGCTGGTGACCGGTGTCGCCCTGGTCCGCAAGCCGTTCCCGCAGGTCGACGGCGAGCTGACCCTGCCCGGCCTCGACGCCGAGGTGACGGTCGTGCGGGACGAGCACGGCATCCCGCAGCTGTACGCCGACACGACCGACGACCTGATGCGCGCCCAGGGCTACGTGCACGCGCAGGAGCGGTTCTACGAGATGGACGTCCGGCGGCACGCGACCGCCGGGCGGCTGGCGGAGCTGTTCGGCGAGCCGGGCCTGGAGAGCGACCGGTTCGTGCGGGCCATGGCCTGGCGCGACGTCGCCGAGCAGGAGCTCGCGATGATCAAGCCGGAGACCCGGACGGCGCTGGAACGGTACGCCGAGGGGGTCAACGCGTACCTCGAGGACCGCGACCCCTCCGACATCGCGGTCCACTACACGATCCTCAACGCCGGCGGGCTGGGCTACCGGCCCGAGCCCTGGACCGCGGTCGACTCCCTCGCCTGGCTCAAGGCGATGGCCTGGGACCTGCGCGGCAACATGGACGACGAGGTGGACCGGGCGCTGTCGATCGCGACCGTCGGGCCGGACCGCACCGCCGACCTCTACCCCGGCTACGACTACGCCGCGCACCCGCCGATCGTGTCGCAGGGCGCCGTGGTGGACGGTGTCTTCGAGCCGGAGGCGACCGACGACGGCACCCGCGAGCCCAAGCGTCCGGCGTGGGCGGCGGACGCGCCGGCGGTGGCCACCGCGCTGGGCCGGCTGCGCGACTCGCTCGACGCGCTGCCGGCGTTCCTCGGGCGGGGCGACGGCATCGGCAGCAACTCGTGGGTGGTCGACGGCGAGCACTCGGAGACCGGCGCCCCGATCCTCGCCAACGACCCGCACCTGGGCGTCGGCATGCCGGGGATCTGGATGCAGATGGGCCTGCACTGCCGGACCGTGTCGGAAGCGTGTCCCCTCGACGTCTCGGGCTTCACCTTCAGCGGCGTGCCCGGCGTGATCATCGGCCACAACGCCGACATCGCGTGGGGCCTCACCAACCTCGGTCCCGACGTCACCGACCTCTACGTCGAGCGGGTGCGCGGCGACGAGTGGTTCCGGGACGGGGCCTGGAGGCCGCTGCGGACCCGCACCGAGACCATCGAGGTCCGGGGGCAGGACGACGAGACGCTGACAGTCAGGTCGACCATGCACGGCCCGCTGCTCTCCGACGTCTCCGAGGACCTGGAGGACGTGGCGGAGCAGGCCCCGGTGGACCGTGACGACCCGGAGCCCGGCACCGAGACCGGCACCGAGACCGGCACCGAGACCGGCACCGACGTCGACTACGCCGTCGCCCTGCAGTGGACGGCCCTCGAGCCGGGCCGGACCGCGGACGCGATCTTCGACATCCAGGTCGCGAACGACTGGGACGAGTTCCGGGCGGCGGCGTCGTCGTTCGACGTACCGGCCCAGAACATCGTCTACGCCGACCGCGAGGGCCACATCGGCTACCAGGCGCCGGGCCGGGTCCCGATCCGCAAGTCCGGGAACGACGGCACGATGCCGGCCGCGGGCTGGCTGCCCGAGAACGACTGGACCGGTGACTTCGTCCCGTTCGACGGGCTGCCCCGGGTGCTCGACCCCGAGGAGGGGTTCATCGTCACCGCCAACCAGGCGGTGATCGGCCCGGACTACCCCTACTTCCTCACCGGCGACTGGGACCGCGGCTACCGGTCCGGGCGGATCCGCGACCTGCTGTCCGCCGAGGAGACCTGGTCGGTCGAGGAGATGACCGAGCTGCAGCTGGACAGCCGGCACCCGCTCGCCGCCGTCCTGACGCCCTACCTGCTCGAGCCCGAGATCAAGCGGGACTACTACCGCGCCGGCCAGGAGCTGCTGCGGAGATGGGACTTCGACCAGGGCGCCGACAGCGCCGCCGCGGCGTACTTCAACGTCGTCTGGCGCAATCTGCTCGCGGCGGCGTTCCGCGACGAGCTGCCTGAGGACCTGTGGCCGGACGGCGGCGACCAGTGGGTCGCCGCCGTCGCGCACCTGCTCGACGACCCGCGCAACGGCTGGTGGGACGACCTCGGCACCGACGACGTCGTCGAGGACCGTGACGACATCATTCGCCGCGCGCTCCTCACCTCCCGCGACGAGATGACCTCCCGGCAGGCGCTCGACCCCGACGAGTGGAGCTGGGGGTTCCTGCACCGGCTGGAGCTGCAGGAGCCGACGCTCGGCGACTCGGGCCTCGGGCCCGCCGAGTGGCTGGTCAACCGCGACGGCTGGGAGGTCGGGGGAGGGGCCGCGACCGTGGACGCGACCAGCTGGGACGCCTCGCTCGAGGACC
This sequence comes from Nocardioides sp., assembly GCF_016462705.1. Taxonomy (GTDB): domain Bacteria; phylum Actinomycetota; class Actinomycetes; order Propionibacteriales; family Nocardioidaceae; genus Nocardioides. Next base: position 15,397 of record NZ_JAEMSS010000068.1, read on the forward strand.
GGCCGTACGTCGTCACCTCGGCGCCGTCGATGCGGATGGTCGTCTCGCTGGCCGACCTCGACGCGTCACGGTGGATCAACCTGACCGGCGTCTCCGGGCACCCGTTCCACGACAACTACACCGACCAGACCGACCTGTGGGCCCGCGGCGAGACCCTGCCCTGGCCCTTCTCCGCCGACGCGGTCATCGACGCCGGCGAGCACACCCTGACGCTGGTGCCCGCCGCTGAGGACTAGAACCTCACGATCCGGGTCGGTGTCGCGGCCGCCGTCACCCGTCGGTCGTGGGGCTCGACGGGGACGTCGACGCCGACCTCGTCGTCGTGCAGCAGCACGCAGGTGAAGGTGCCGACGGGCACCCGCGCCAGTGCCCGGTCGTAGGAGCCGCCGCCGCGGCCGAGCCGGTCGCCCGTTGCCGAGACCGCCAGCCCGGGGAGCAGGACCGCGTCCGGGGTGGCGATCGCGTCCACGCCGAGCCGCGGTCCGGTCGGCTCGAGCAGCCCCAGTCGCGCGGGCGCGAGCGACCCGTCGCCGGCGTAGACCGCCCAGTCGAGGTCGCCGTCGGGGAGCAGGACGGGGAGGATCACCCGCTTGCCCGCTGCGGCGAGGTCACGCAGCAGCCAGCCGGTGCCGGGCTCCGAGCCGACCGAGACGTACGCCGCCACGCTGGCCGCACGGCGTACCTCCGGCGCCGCCAGGAGCTGGTCGGCGATGGCCCGGGCGACCTCGGCGCGCTCGAGCAGCGAGCGGCGGTTGCGGGCGGTGAGGAGCTGGTCGCGGATCGCCAGCTTGGACGATTCCCCACCATTCACGGCGCAAGCCTACGATCGACAGCATGGGTAGCCCTGGGCTGGTCAAGGCCCGCGACAAGATGCTCGACGCCGGTGTCGACCCGCTGGCGGTGGAGACGTTCGCTCACTACTACCGCCTGCTCGAGCACGGCGAGACCGGGATGATCCCGGAGTCGACGATCGAGCCGGTCGACATGCCGTCGCTGAGCGGCGTCGAGGTCGCGGACGACGACGCCGCCGAGGCGGTGCGCACGACCGCCGTCATCAAGCTCAACGGTGGGCTCGGGACGTCGATGGGCATGGAGCGCGCCAAGTCGCTGCTGTGCGTGCGCCGCGGGCTGTCGTTCCTCGACATCATCGCCCGCCAGGTGCTCCACCTCCGCAAGGAGTACGACGCCACGCTGCCGCTGCTGTTCATGAACAGCTTCCGCACCTCGGCCGACACGATGGCTGCCCTGGCCCGCTACGACGACCTGCCCGTCGACGGGCTGCCGCTGGAGTTCCTGCAGAACAAGGAGCCCAAGCTGCTCGCCAAGGACCTCTCGCCGGTCGGCTGGCAGAAGGACCCCAGCCTGGAGTGGTGTCCGCCCGGTCACGGCGACCTCTACACGGCCCTGCTCGGCACCGGGCTGCTCGACCAGCTCATCGAGGCCGGCTACCGGCGCATCTTCGTCTCCAACTCCGACAACCTCGGCGCCGTGCCCGACGCCCGGGTCGCCGGCTGGTTCGCGACCTCGGGCGCGCCGTTCGCGATCGAGGCGGTGCGGCGTACGCCCTCCGACCGCAAGGGCGGCCACTTCGCCCGCCGCAAGAGCGACGGCCGGATCGTGCTGCGCGAGACCGCGCAGACGTTGAAGCAGGACCTCGAGTCGCTGGCCGACCTCGACCGGCACCGCTTCTGCTCGACCAACAACGTGTGGTTCGACCTGCCGGCGATGAAGCAAGCCCTGGACGTCCGGGGCGGCATCCTCGGCCTGCCGCTGATCCGCAACGTCAAGACCGTCGACCCGGCCGACCCGAGCACGCCCGAGGTCATCCAGGTCGAGACCGCGATGGGTGCGGCGATCGAGGTGTTCGAGGACAGTGCCCTCATCGAGGTCGGGCGCGACCGGTTCGTGCCGGTCAAGACGACCAACGACCTGATGCTGCTGAGGTCGGACGTCTACGACATCGGTCCCGACTTCGTGCTCGACCAGGCCGCCGCCGACATCCCCTTCGTCGACCTCGACGGCGACGTCTACAAGCTGGTCTCCGAGTTCGACAAGCGCTTCCCCGACGGCGCCCCGTCGATGAAGAAGGCCAGCTCGCTCAAGATCGACGGCGACTGGACCTTCGGGCACGGCGTCCAGGTGATCGGCGACGTCGAGCTCTCCGCGACGTCGGCCCAGAGGGTGGCCGACGACACCGTGCTGTCGGGCGACGCCACCCCGTGACCCTGCGCTCCGTCGACGAGCACCGCCAGGCGGTCCTCGACGACCTCGAGCCGATGCCGGCGGTCCCGCAGCCGCTGCTCGACGCGCTCGACCTGGCCTGCGCCGAGGACGTGGTCGCGTCCATCGCGCTGCCGAGCTTCGACAACTCCGCGATGGACGGCTACGCCGTCCGCTTCGAGGACGTGCAGGGCGCGTCGTCCGACTCGCCTGTGACCCTGCCGGTCGTCGGCGAGATCGGTGCCGGCCAGGCCCGGCTGCTGGCCCTCGGGCCCGGCGCCGCCGCCAAGATCATGACCGGGGCGCCGGTGCCCAGCGGCGCGGACGCGGTCGTCCCCTACGAGTGGACCGACCGCGGTGCCGACTCGGTGCGCATCGAGCAGGCCCCGGGCCGGGGGCAGCACATCCGGCCGGCGGGCGACGACGTGGCCGAGGGTGACCTGCTGGTCCAGCGCGGCGACCTCCTCGGCCCGCGCCGGCTCGGGCTGCTCGCCTCGGTGGGCAGGGCGACCGTGCTGGCCGCACCGCGACCGAGGGTCGTCATCCTCTCGACCGGCTCCGAGCTGCGTGAGCCCGGGGGCCAGCTCGGCCACGACTCGATCTTCGACGGCAACTCGTTCCTGCTCGCCGCCGCCGTACGCCGGGCGGGGGCGATCCCCTACCGGGTCGGCATCGTCCCGGACGAGCCCGCCGCGTTCCTCGAGGCGCTGGACGACCAGCTGGTCCGCGCGGACGTCGTGGTCACCTCGGGCGGTGTCTCGCAGGGCGACTACGACGTGGTCAAGGCCGCGCTGACACCGCAGGGCGTCTGGTTCGGGCCGGTGGCGATGCAGCCCGGCAAGCCCCAGGGGTACGGCCGGGTCGGCGAGGACCGGGTCCCGATCTTCACGCTGCCCGGCAACCCGGTGTCGGCGTACATCTCCTTCCAGGTCTTCGTGCTGCCCGCCCTGCGCAAGCTGATGGGCAAGCACCCCCACGTCGTGCCCACGGTCCGGGCCCGGCTGACGAAGTCCCTCTCGTCCCCGGCCGGGCGGCAGCAGTACCGTCGCGGCGAGGTCGGCACCGACGACCGCGGCACCTACGTCGACCTGGTGGGCGGCGCCGGGTCGCACCTGGTCGGTGACCTGGCCTCGGCCGACTGCCTGATCGTGGTGCCCGAGGACGTCACCTCGGTCGAGGCGGGCGAGACCGTCGAGGTGCTGATGTTGGAGGAGTCGCGATGAACGACCGCCTGACCCACGTCGACGAGGCCGGGGCGGCCCGGATGGTCGACGTCTCGGCCAAGGCGGTCACCCCGCGCTCCGCCACGGCCTCCGGGCGCGTGCTGGTCTCGCCCGAGGTCGTCGCGCTGCTCCGCGGCGCCGGCGTCCCGAAGGGCGACACGCTCGCGGTCGCCCGGCTCGCCGGGATCATCGGTGCCAAGCAGACGCCGTCGCTCATCCCGCTGTGCCACCCGCTGGCGATCTCGGGGGTCACCGTCGACCTCACCGTCGCCGACGACGCGGTCGAGATCAGCGCCACGGTGCGCACCGCGGACCGCACGGGGGTGGAGATGGAGGCGCTCACCGCGGTCGCGGTCGCCGCGCTCACCGTGATCGACATGGTCAAGGCGGTCGACAAGGCGGCGGTGATCACCGACGTGCGGGTCGAGGCGAAGTCGGGCGGCAAGTCCGGCGACTGGACACGTCCGTGACGCTCCGCGCCGGGGTCGTGGTGGCGTCCAACCGGGCCGCCGCCGGTGTCTACGAGGACGAGACCGGACCGGTGATCGTCGAGTTCCTGACCGGGCTGGGCTTCGAGACGCCCGGGCCCGTCGTCGTACCGGACGGCGACCCGGTCGGCGACGCGATCCGCGCCGCGGTGGCCGAGGGCGCCCGGGTCGTGCTGACCACCGGCGGCACCGGCGTGACCCCCACCGACCGCACCCCGGAGGCCACCCGGCCGCTCCTGGACCGCGAGGTGCCGGGTCTCGCCGAGGCGATCCGCTCGGCCGGCGTCGCGAAGGGCGTGCCGACCGCCGTGCTCTCCCGGGGGCTCGCCGGCGTCTCGGGCACCTGCCTGGTGGTCAACCTGCCCGGGTCGCGTGGCGGGGTGAAGGACGCGCTCGCCGTGCTCGGGCCGGTGCTCGTGCACGCGGTCGAGCAGATCGTCGGGAGCGACCACCCGTGAGCGCCCTCTGGCCGGCGCGGCTCCAGGACGGGGACGTCGTCGTCCGGCCGCTCGAGCGCAGCGACCAGGACGCCTGGCGCCGGGCGCGACACCACAACGCGGCCTGGCTCGCGCCGTGGGACGCCACCGTCCCACCGGGCGGGGACGCCCGTCCGACCAGCTTCCGCCTCCTCGTCCGCCGGCTGCACAAGCAGGCCCGCGCGGGGACGACGCTCCCGTTCGCGATCGAGGTCGACGGGCGGTTCGCCGGACAGGTGACCGTCAACAACATCGTCCGCGGCTCGGCGCTGTTCGCCTCGATCGGCTACTGGCTCGACCAGGAGTTCGCCGGCCGCGGCGTCGTACCCCGGGCCGTGGCGCTGGTCATCGACCACTGCTTCGCCGGCGGGCTGCACCGGATCGAGATCGCCATCCGGCCCGAGAACTCCAACTCGCTGCGGGTCGTGGAGAAGCTGGGCATCCAGGAGATCGGCTACGCGCCGCGGTTCCTGCACATCGACGGGGCCTGGCGCGACCACCGGCTCTACGCGATCTGCCGCGAGGACTGCCCCGAGGGGTTGCTGGCGCGGCTGAAGGCCAGCGAGTCCCACCAGTCACACGAGTAATCCTGCGACACACGGGCGCGGGTGCGGCTGACAGCGGCGAGGCGTCCCTACGCTCGGTCGCGTGGACCCCAGCGCACTGATCTTCGTTGCCCTCGCGGTGGCGTGGGCGGTCTACCTCATCCCCAAGGCCCTCGAGCACCACGAGGAGGGGACCCGGAGCCGGACCGTCGACGCGTTCTCCAGCTCGATGCGGGTCCTCGCCCGGCGCGAGCCGGTCAGCCCGCGCGAGGCCACGCTGGTCGCCGGTGACGACCCCGCGCCGCCGTCGCGCCGACAGCTGCGTCGCGAGGCCCGGTTGCTGGCCAAGGACAAGAAGCGCGAGGCCAAGCAGCAGCGCCGCAACGCGCGCAAGCTGGCGGCCGTCGCCCGCGTCCCCGCCGACTCGCGCCTACGCCGTCGGGCCGCCGCCCGCGCCGCGCGCCGCCGGCTCCGGGTGGTCACCCTGATCCTGGCCGAGAACGCGATCGTCGCCGTGCTGGCCGCGGTCGGCATCTTCGGCTGGGTCTGGATGGCGGTCCCGGTCGGCATCCTCGTCGCCTGGCTGGTCGCCTGCCGGCTGATGGTGCGCCGCGAGCGTGTCGAGCTCCCCGTCGTGCGCCACACGTCGCCCCACACCGCGCCGGCAGCGCCCGCCGAACCGGCCGCCGCCGACGAGACCCAGGGCATCCCGGCCGTCGCCGACCCGGCCCCGCGCGACCCGGACAGCTGGGACCCGGTCCCGGTCACGCTGCCGACCTACGTCACCAAGCCGGTCGCCACCCGCAGCGTCCGCACCATCGACCTGGACTCCACCGGTGTCTGGACCTCCGGTCGCAGCGAGGCCGACAGCGCCCTGGTGCGCGAGTCGAAGCCGACCCAGACCGAGCAGACCGCCGAGGAGCGCCGCGCCTCCGGCTCCTGATTCGGCTCGCCCCGGAGCCGGTGCTACCGTTTCCCCTCGCGTCGTGAGACGCACCTGGGGCTGTGGCGCAGTTGGTAGCGCGTCTCGTTCGCAATGAGAAGGTCAGGGGT
>NZ_JAEMSS010000230.1 GCF_016462705.1 Nocardioides sp.
AGATCGCGCCGCTGCGCGCGGTGGTCAACTCCGCCGGCATCGGCTGGGCGCAGCGCACCATCGGCCGGGACGGCCAGATCGAGTCGGCGCACGACCTCGGCGCCTTCACCAAGGTCATCCAGATCAACCTGATCGGCACGTTCGACATGGTCCGGCAGGCCGCGACCGTGATGAGCCGCAACGAGCCCGACGCCGACGGCCAGCGCGGCGCCATCGTCAACCTCGCCAGCGTGGCGGCGTTCGACGGCCAGATCGGGCAGGCGTCGTACTCCGCGTCCAAGGGCGGCGTCGTCGGCATGACCCTCCCGGTGGCCCGCGACCTGTCGGCCAGCGGCATCCGCCTCAACACGGTGGCGCCGGGCCTGATCGACACCCCGATCTACGGCGAGGGCCCGGACTCCGAGGCGTTCAAGGCCAAGCTCGGCGAGAGCGTGCTCTTCCCCAAGCGCCTCGGCGTGCCGGACGAGCTCGCCAGCATGGTGGTCGAGTGCCTGACCAACTCCTACATGAACGCCGAGGTCATCCGGGTCGACGGCGGCATCCGGATGCCCCCCAAGTAGCGATTCGTCTGCGGGACTGCCCCACATCTCACGCGGCTGGTGCGTGATTCGTGGGGCGGTCTGTTGCCTGGCAGCCGGGCCTCCAACGGTCGAGAGGCTCCTCGTGTCCGACCCGGCCGTCGAGCTCGACGCCGGTCCCGAGGTCGATGTAGTCGACGTCTCGGTAGGCCACCGTCTTCCCGGGCTTCACGCGTCGTTGACGATCGCCGACGGGGAGACCATGCGGCCGCTCGACGTCCACCAGGTAGTGGTGCTCGAGCACCGAGTACGCACCGGCCGCGACGTCCCGAAGTATCTCCGCGAGGAGCCGCCGGTGCCTGAGGGTGGGATGCATCTCCAAGGTCGAGGCCAGGCGAGCCGGTGTCGTCACTCCTTGCTGCACGGCGTCGGCGAGCACCGCGAGGGCTGACTCCGGCCGATCTCGTGCGGCGGCCTCGTAGACCAGGGCGTGGTCCACCCGCAGCCGCGGCGGTGACTTGTGCAGCTGACACCGCTCCTCGAAGCCGCTGACGAACGTGACGTGGATGCCGTCTCGTCGGCGGACGCTGCGCCGCCGGTCGACGCAGACGACGATGGGCGCCGAGCCGGAGGGATCGTGCCCACGGACTCCCTCGGCCCGCAGGGCCGACCGGCCAGCCAGTGCGGCGGGGTCGTAGGCCAGGACGGCCGCCCACGCGCGCTGTCGCCAGGTCGGCTCGCCGGTGTGCTCGACGTACACGCCGGCGTGGACCCTGCTCAGTTCGCGCCGGCGCACCATCCGGTCGAGGTCGGTCTGCTTCGCGCCCAGTGCGAGCAGCTGGGCCCGCGTGATCACACCGTCCTGCTTGCGCAGGAGCCGCCGCATCCCGTTGGTGTCCATGCCGCCACTGTCCCGTCGCGGACGCCCTGGGTGGCTCTCGTCGTACGCGGTCTGTGGATGACGGCCGCGTCGTCCAGGGCTGTGCATGGGACTGCCCCACATCTCACGCGGCTGGTGCGGGAGCTGTGGGGCAGTCGCCGGTCACTCGGCCAGGGACCGCCGCTCCTCGTCGGTGAACGCCGGCATCGCCGCGGCCGGCGCCGTCAGCCGGTCGGTGCGCAGCTGGCGGATCTTGCCAGCGGACATCGCCATCGCCTCCTTGGCCTTGCCCCGCGAGTAGGTCACCGAGCTGGCGGCCGGGATGCCGAGCCCGACCCCGACCTCGACGGCGTCCTGGTCGGCGCCCATGTAGAGGAACTCCCAGCCGTACGTCGTGGTCTGCTCCTCCACGAGCGCCTTGACCGCCGGCGCGGTCCACTCCTTGCTGGCGTTCTCGAGGCCGTCGGTCATGATCGCGACGATGACCGTCCCGGGGCGCTGGTCCTCGGGCAGCGCCGCGAGCTTGGCGCCGGCCTCGGTGACCAGCCGGCCCATCGCGTCGTGCAGGGCGGTCATGTTGCGCGGCCGCAGGTCGAGCGGCGGCACGTCGGCGACCGGGCGGTCGGTGTAGACGACCTCGTAGACGTCGTCGAACTGGGCCAGGCTGGCCAGGCACTCACCGGTGCCGCCGCGCTGCTCCTCGACGAAGGCCGCGAACCCGCCCTCGATGTCGGACTTGATCGACTGCATCGACCCGCTCCGGTCGAGGAGGAAGTAGAGGTGGGTGAGGTCGGAACGGGTCATGGCTGCCTCCTGGGGCTGAATCCTCCGACCCGCCAGGTCAGCTGGGTCGGCGCGGCTTGAACCGCATGGGTGCTGCTGCGGGAGCCGGGGCCGGACGCGGCGTCCCGGACTCGTGGTCGTACTTCGCCCGCTCCACTCCGGCGGCCGTCACCCGGCCGTCCTCGTTGGCGTAGGCGCCGAGGGTCTGCGTGCGGGCCAGCCGCGGCGGGACGGCGTTCTCGGTGAGACCCGCCGCCGCTCCGGCCGAGCGCAGCGACGCCTTGCCCATCAGCACCGCCTCGGCCATCGACTCGTCGATCAGCTCGGTGAGCCGGTCCGCGGCCTCCCGCAGGTGCGGGAGGGCCTCGTCCGGACCGAGGCCGGCGGCGGCGTCGAGGGCCTGGTGGACGGCGTCCAGGTGCTTCGGGTCGGGCGTCATGACGACACGCTACCGCACAAACTGCGGTCACGCAAAGAATGCGGCGACGTAGTTGATGCGGCTCGGAGCGATCATGGTCCGTTCGGCGACACGTCATCCTCCCGTCGGGGTCCGGTCCCGCGCCCTCGACAACCTGCGACGACGTGGGCACCCAGCTCGGGAGACGGACCGCTCTGCTGGCCGGAGTCGCGATCGGAGGTACGCCGGGACTGGTCGCCTACGGCGTGCGGCGCGGCTCACCCGGGCTGCTGCGCCAGCGGCTCGAGCTGCCCTCCGGCGCCAGGTCCGGCGAGGTGACCACCGACTCGGCGGTGCTGTGGGGCCGCGCGTCGGGGGACGGACGGATGTCGGTGCGGCTCTCCAGCAACGGCCGGCTGCTCCGGACCGTCCGCGGGCCCTGGGCCGACGAGCGCAGCGACCACACCGCCCGGCTGCTGCTCGACGGGCTCGCCCCCGGGCGCGAGTACGCCGCGGACATCTCGTTCACCGCGGCCGACGGCACGGCGGGCCGGCCCGGGCGGGTGACGTTCTCGACCGCCGCGGTCCACCCGGCGCCCACGTCGTTCGTCTGGTCCGGCGACACCTGCGGGCAGGGGTGGGGGATCAACGAGCAGCTCGGCGGCCTGACGACCTACCGGGCGATGCACGAGACCCGGCCGGACTTCTTCATCCACTGCGGGGACACGATCTACGCCGACATCGAGATCCCCACCTCCCAGGAGGAGGACACCGGCGACGTCTGGCACAACGTGGTGACCGAGGAGGTGTCCAAGGTCGCCGAGACCCTCGCGGAGTTCCGGGGCCGGCACCGCTACCCGCTGCTCGACCAGCACGTGCGGGCGCTCTACGCCGAGGTCCCCACCATCTCCCAGTGGGACGACCACGAGACGATGAACAACTGGTATCCCGGCGAGCGGGTCGACGACGACCGCTACTCCGAGCGCCGCTGCGACGTCCTGGCCGCGCGCGGCCGGCGGGCCTGGCAGGAGTACCAGCCCGTGCCGGTGCGCCGGCTCGTCGACCGGGGCGGGGACGGCTTCGCCACGTCGCGCATCCACCGCCGGGTCCCGCGCGGCGCGCACCTCGACGTGTTCTGCCTGGACATGCGCTCCTACCGCGGGCCCAACGGCCCGTCCACCGGGCCCGGCCAGCCGGGGATCCTGGGTCCCGATCAGGAGCGCTGGCTCATCGACGAGGTCTCGCGGTCCCGGGCGACCTGGAAGGTCATCTCGGCGGACCTCCCGCTGTCGATCCCGTCGAACTGGGCCGACGACCGAGACGGCCCGTCCAACGGGGACCCCGGCGCGCCGAGCGGCCGGGAGCCGGAGATCGCCCGGGTCCTGTCGGCGTTCAAGCGCAACGGCGTCCGCAACGTCGTGTGGATCACCGCCGACGTCCACTACACGGCGGCGCACCGCTACCACCCCGAGCGGGCGGCGTACGCCGACTTCGACCCGTTCTGGGAGTTCGTGTCCGGCCCGCTGGCCGCGGAGACGTTCCCCCGCAAGGACGGCATCCTGGACCGCACCTTCGGCCCCGAGGTCGTGTTCTCGAAGGGCAACGACTCCGGTCGCCGGCAGTCGCCCCGGGACGGCAACCAGTTCTTCGGGCACGTGGCCATCGACCGGTCCGGTCTGCTCACCGTCACCCTCCACGACGGCAGCGGCGTCGCCCTCTGGACCACCGACCTCGAGCCGGAGCCGCTCAGCCCACCCAGTCGGTGAGGTCGAGGAGGCGGTCGGCCCGCTCGGCGGCCGCCTCGACGAGGGCGGCGTTCGGCTGGTCGACCCGCTCGACCCAGGCCAGCGCCTCGGCGGGGGTCTTGCCGAACTCGACGTGCCGGGCGACCAGCCGCTCGAGCCGGACGGCCTCGTCGACGCGCACGTGCCAGACCTCGTCGAGCTGTGCGCGGGCCTCGCGCCAGCGCTGCTCGTCGACCAGCAGGTAGTTGCCCTCGGTCACCACCAGGCCGCCGGCCGGCACCGGGATCGAGCCGGCGACCGGCTGCTCGATGGTCCGGTCGAACGCCGGCGCCAGCACGTGCTCCTCGCCGGCCCGCACCCGGGCCAGCAGGGCGGCGTACCCCTCGGCGTCGAACGTCTCCGGGGCGCCCTTGCGGTCCAGGAGCCCGCGGCGGGCGAGCTCGGCGTCGGCGAGGTGGAAGCCGTCCATCGGCAGGACGACGCCGCTGTGCTCGGCCGCGACCGCTGCCGCGAAGGTCGACTTGCCTGCGCCAGGGGCCCCGGCGATGCCCAGCAGGCGCACGCCGGCGGGAATGCGGATGCGGCTCATGGGGCCCGAACGTAGTCTTGAGCGCGTATGACGAACGCACACGAGATCAGCCCCGACACCGTCGACCAGTTTGCCGATCAGGCAGACGACACCGACGGCACCATCGAGATCGACCCCGACTTCAGCCTCGAGGCCGACCTTCGAGCGACGGTCGACTGGGACGAGCCCGATCCCGAAGAGGTGCCCACGGCCGGCGCGATGGAGCTGGCCGAGCGGCACGCCCTGCGCCGGGTGGCCGGCCTGTCGACCGAGCTCGAGGACATCAGCGAGGTCGAGTACCGCCAGCTCCGGCTCGAGCGGGTCGTCCTGGTCGGCGTCTGGACCGAAGGCACGACGCAGGACGCCGACAACTCGATGGCCGAGCTGGCGCTGCTCGCCGAGACCGCGGGCTCGCAGGTCCTGGAGGCGATCTACCAGCGCCGGCAGTCGCCCGACCCGGCGACGTACGTCGGCCGCGGCAAGGTCGAGGCGATCCGCGAGATCGTCGAGGCCACCGGCGCCGACACGGTGATCTGCGACGGCGAGCTCGCGCCCAGCCAGCTGAGGAACCTCGAGGACCGGCTCAAGGTCAAGG
>NZ_JAEMSS010000069.1 GCF_016462705.1 Nocardioides sp.
CGATGGTCGGCGACGGCGTCAACGACGCCCCCGCCCTGGCCACCGCCGACGTCGGCATCGCGATGGGCGCCATGGGCAGCGACGTGGCCATCGAGACCGCCGACGTCGCCCTCATGGGCGAGGACCTGCGCCACCTCCCCCACAGCCTGAACCACGCCCGCCGCGCCCGGTCGATCATGCTGCAAAACGTGGGCCTCTCCCTCGCCCTGATCGCCATCCTCATCCCGCTCGCCGCCCTCGGCGTGCTCGGGCTCGCAGCGGTGGTTCTCGTCCACGAGATCGCCGAGATCTTCGTGATCGGCAACGGCGTGCGCGCCGGGCGCGCACGCCCGTTGCCACCGACACCGGCGACCGCGGCGACGCCGACTCCGATGCCTATGGAAGCCGGAGCAAGGTGACCGACCGAATCAGCAGGCCCGAGACGCGTGCGAAGTCCAACCGCGCCGTGATCCTGGTGGCCGCGGTAGCGGTCGCCACTATCGATCTGGCGGCCAAGGCCGTGTCCGAGGCGCGGCTCGCCGACTCCACGGTGGACCTCGGGCTGCTCCAGTTGCGGCTGGGATACAACTCCGGCGTGGCGTTCGGCATGGGCGACAAGCTCCCGGAAGCCGTGATCGTGGCCATCACCGCAGGAGTTTCCGTCGCCCTGGTCGCGTATGCGTGGCGCAGGGCGCCGTACGCCGGTGGGGTCGAGCGGATCGCTGGCGGCGCCGTCATTGGCGGTGCCGTCGCCAATGTCATCGACCGCGCCCGCGACGGCGTCGTCACCGACTACCTGCACACCGGGTGGTGGCCCACCTTCAACCTCGCCGACACCTTCCTGGTCACCGGGTTCATCGTGATCGCCTTGGTGCACGCGCGCCCCGAGCGCACGGTGGTCGAGGACGAGGAGTCTGCCGTCCACCCCAACGTCACGGACGCTCGGGACCCCTGACCGACACACCGGATCGCGACGACGCGTTCGCGCGGCAGGGTTCCTGCCGCAACTGGCTCGGCCCGTCAACGTCCACGACCTCGTCGCTCTGACCATCCGCAGAAGGGAAGGCGTAGGACATGATTTCCTCCGCGCTTCAGGCGGTCGGACTCTTCCTGGTCACCAACATCGACGACATCATCGTCTTGTCGCTGTTCTTCGCACGCGGAGCCGGCCAGCGTGGCACCACGGCCAAGATCGTCGCCGGCCAGTATCTGGGATTCGGCGGCATCCTCCTCGCCTCCGTCGCGGTGACCCTCGGGGCAGGGCTCTTCCTTCCCGACGACGCCATTCCGTACTTCGGCCTGATCCCCCTGTTGCTGGGCCTGTACGCCGCCTGGCAGGTCTGGCGCAACGGGGATGACGACGAGACCATGGCGGAGCGGCCGGTCAGCGCTTTGCTTGTAGCCGCTGTCACCTTCGCCAATGGCGGAGACAACATCGGCGTCTACGTCCCGGTGTTCCTCTCCGTCGACACCGGCGCCCTCATCTCCTACTGCGTGGTGTTCCTGACCCTTGTCGTCGTCCTTGTCCTGACCGCGAAGTTCGTGGCCACTCGAAAGCCAATCGCCGACGTGCTCGAACGCTGGGAGCACATCCTGTTCCCCCTCGTGCTCATCGGCCTGGGCCTCGTCATCCTCACCGAGGGCGGCGCGTTCGGCCTGTGAGCAGACGGACCGCTGCGCGTCGATCGCCATCCCCCAGTAGTGACCTCGACATCGTCAGATCCGGCAGCGTCCGCTGGATCGACCAGAGGTCACGACGATCGGTGTATGGCGTAAGAGCGGCTCGGCCGCTCGTCGTGCGCCAACCGGTCCGCCATAGAAACTGATCTAGAAAGCGGTCGATTTCTAGACCACTCTAGGCGGACTGCTTCGCTCCGAGGCCCTCGTGAGAAGCGGTTACCCTGTTACAAGCCCGGTACAAATGGCCGGGAAACCTCGACGTTTGCGCAGGTCAGCATGGGTCAGTCAGTCAGTACTACGACATCTGATCGACACCGACCGTCGTCGTCGAACGGCACGGCCCCTGACCTGCGGCGACGCGGGTCGGGGGCCGTTCCCGTCGGGCCGGGATGACCGCGCACCGCAGGTTCCGTCCATGATGTCCCCAGCGACACCCAGTCCGGTTCAGCACACCTGAGCCGCCGGAGCCGAGGAGACCGCCTTGACGGCGACCAGGACCGACCCCGTCGTGCAGCGCGGCCGCTGGGCCTTCCTCACCGACGGACCGCCGGTCCGCAAACCGGTGTTCTACCCGGCGCTGCTCGGGGTCGTGGCGATGGCCATCTGGGCGATCGTCGCTCCTGACCAGGCCGAGGAGGTGCTCGGCGAGACCGTCGTCCGTGTCGTGGAGTGGTTCGGGTGGTTCTACATCCTGCTGACCACAGCGGTGCTGGTCTTCGTGCTCTACCTGGCCTTCTCCCGGCACGGTTCCACCCGGCTCGGTCCCGACGACTCGACGCCGCAGTTCTCGACGTTCGCGTGGAGCTCGATGCTGTTCGCCGCGGGGATCAGCACCGACGTGATGTTCTACGCGGTCGCCGAGCCCGTCAGCCAGTACATGGTGCCCCCGACCGGCGACCCCGAGACCGTCGAGGCGGCCCGGGAGGCCACGGTGTGGACCCTGTTCCACTACGGGATCTCCGGGTGGGGGCTCTACGCCCTGATGGGGATGGCGCTGGGCTACTTCACCTACCGGATGAACCTGCCGCTGGCGGTGCGCTCGGCGCTCTACCCGATCGTCGGGCGCCGCGTCGACGGCGGCATCGGGCACGCGGTCGACACGGCCGCCGTGCTCGGCACCATCTTCGGGGTGGCGACCAGCCTCGGCATCGGCGTGGTGTTCCTCAACGAGGGCCTCAACGTCCTGTTCGGGGTGCCCGTCGGCCTCGGCGCCCAGATCGGCCTGGCGGTCCTCGCCGTGGTCATGGCCGCCGTCTCCGCCACGACCGGTGTCGACAAGGGCATCCGCTTCCTGTCCCAGCTCAACGTCACCCTGGCGCTCTGCCTGGCGGCGTTCGTGCTCCTGACCGGACGCACAGGCTTCATCCTCAACGCCGTCGTCATGAACGTCGGCGACTACGCCCAGACCTTCCCCGGCAAGACGATGGAGACCTTCGCGTACGACGGCGCGACGGAGTGGATGTCGCTGTGGACGCTGTTCTTCTGGGCGTGGTGGATCACCTGGGCGTCGTTCGTGGGCATGTTCCTGGCCCGCATCTCGCGCGGGCGGACGCTCCGGCAGTTCGTGGCCGGCACGATGATCATCCCGTTCACCTACATCCTCATGTGGGTCTCGATCTTCGGCAACGCCGCCCTGGACCGGATCCGTGGCGGCGACGCGTCGTTCGCCGACACGGCCCTGTCGTCTCCCGAGTCGGGGTTCTACGCGCTGCTCGAGGACTACCCGCTGTCGGGCGTCGTCATCGCGGTGGCGGTCTTCGTCGGCCTCCTGTTCTACGTCACCTCGGCCGACTCGGGTGCCCTGGTCATGGGCAACCTGTCGTCCGAGCTGCGGTCGGCCCAGGACGACGCGGCCCCCTGGCTCCGCATCGTGTGGGCATCGGCCACCGGTCTCCTGGCGATCGCCGTCCTGGCGGTCGGCGGTATCTACGCCCTCCAGTACGCCACCGTGATCTTCGGTCTCCCGTTCGCCGTCGTCATCGTGCTGGTGATGGTGAGCCTGCTCAAGGCGCTGCGCGCCGAGGGCCGGCACCGGGTGGCGGCCCCGCCACTGCTGCCGGTGCCGACCGAGACGTCGTGGAAGGCCAGACTCGCCCGGGCGGTGAACTTCGTCGACGTGGACACCGCGGCGGCGTACCTCCACTCGGTGGTGCGTCCCGCGCTCACCGAGGTGGCCCACGAGCTGGACGAGCGCGGCGTCCCGGCGCAGGTCACCCATGCCGGTGGCGACGACGACAGCCCGCCCTCGGTGGAGCTGCGGACCCTGGAAGGGGACGACCCCTTCGTCTACCGGGTCCAGGTGCACGAGTCACCGGTGCCGACGTACGGCGGCCGGATGATCGGCGACCGGGACCGCTACGCCCGGCTCGAGGTGCACACCGTCGGCGGTGGCCAGGAGTACGACGTGATGGGCTACTCCACCACCCAGGTCATCCACGACTGCCTCGACCATTACGAGGGCCACCTGGAGACCCTGCGGCTCGCGTGAGCGAGGTCCGGCCGCCACCGGGGCGTCAGCTGCGCGGTCCGGCCCGATAGGCGTCGACGTGGGCACGGACACCTGCGACGAGACCGAGCACCCAGCCCCCCGCGAACGGCGTCACAAGGGTCGCCCACCAGGGCGAACGACCCGTGCTCCCGCCGACTCCGCCGATGGCGGTCACGGTCAGCATCACGCTGAAGCCGGCCAGCACCAGGACGAAGCCCCAGGCGGCGGCCTTCCGATGGCGGCTCTCCTCGAGGTGAGTGCCGAAGGCGACGCACCCGGAGCCGACGAGGACGACCACCGATCCCTCCAAGGGGTCGACGGCGCCCACGACTAGACCCACGAGTCCCACGGCGACCAGCCAGCGTGGGCGCGCCCCGGTCCTGGTCGGGCGTCCTGTCAGCAGCCCGCCACCGTGGGGACCCTTGGCGTCCATGGCTCAGTCGAGGGCCGAGAAGGCCTCGAAGACCATGAAGGCCGGCCACACCAGACCCTGGAGCACGGCGAGCACGTACTCCCAGAACGAGTCGGCCTGCTGCCAGAAGTAGACCCAGGCACCGAAGATCCCGAGCCCGTAGATCGCGCCGCCACCTGCCGCCGCGCCGCTGTTGCTGTTGTCGCCCATCCGAGCGCCCTCCCTCCACGCTGGCTGCACTCCCAGCCTTCACCGGGCGCCACGCGCGGGCCAGGGGCGAAGGTCACCGCTCGCCGGTCGACCTCGTGCCGACCCACGTCGCGGGTCTAGCCTCAGGTGAGCGAGCGAAGGAGACCGATGTCCACCCAAGCCCAGCCGTCCAGCGCATCTCCGGAGCAGCGTGCCCGGGGCCACTTCACCAGCCGCAAGGTGTTCATCCTCGCGGCGATCGGGTCCGCCGTCGGCCTGGGGAACATCTGGCGGTTCCCGTACGTCGCCTACGACAACGGCGGCGGCGCCTTCGTGATCCCCTACCTGGTGGCCCTGCTGGTCGCCGGGCTGCCCTTCCTGCTCCTCGACTACGGCATCGGGCACCGCTACCGCGGCTCCGCTCCACTGTCCTTCCGCAGGCTCGGGGGCGCCGCGGCGGAGACCCTGGGCTGGTGACAGGTCGGGATCTGCGCCGTCATCGCGATCTACTACGCGGTGATCATCGCGTGGGCGGTGCGCTACACGTTCTTCTCGGTCGACAAGTCCTGGGGCTCGACACCGGACGCGTTCTTCTTCGAGGACTTCCTGGAGATGGCGCCACCCGGGATCGGGCTCGACTTCGTCGGCGGGGTGCTCTGGCCCCTGCTCCTCGTGTGGGCAGCCGTCATCGCGATCATGGTGGCCGGCGTCCAGAAGGGCATCGGCGCCCTCTCGGTGGTGTTCATCCCCCTCCTGGTGATCGCCTTCCTCGCCCTCGTCGTCAGGTCTCTGTTCCTGCCGGGAGCCGCGGACGGGCTCGATGCCCTCTTCACCCCCGACTGGGGAGCCCTCACCGACGCTGGTGTCTGGGCGGCCGCGTTCGGCCAGATCTTCTTCTCCCTGTCGGTCGGCTTCGGGATCATGATCACCTACGCCTCCTACGTCGGTCGCAAAACGGACATGACCGGGTCCGGGCTGGTGGTGGGACTGGCCAACTCCTCGTTCGAGCTGCTCGCGGGGATCGGCGTCTTCGCCGCCCTGGGGTTCATGGCCCAGGCCAACGGCGTCGCCGTCGACGAGGTGGCGACGTCCGGTCTCGGCCTCGCCTTCGTGGCGTTCCCGGCGATCATCTCGGAGGCTCCGGCCGGAGCCCTGATCGGCGGGCTGTTCTTCGGGTCGCTCGTGGTCGCGGGCCTGACCTCCCTGGTGAGCGTGATCGAGGTCGTGATCTCGGCCGTCCGCGACAAGCTCGACCTCGGCAGGGCGACGGCATCCCTCGTCGTCTGCGTGCCGGCGGCGACCGCCAGCGTCGTGCTGTTCGCCACCACGACCGGCGTACCGATCCTGGACACCGCCGACCACTTCATCAACCGGTTCGGCATCCTGCTGGTCGCCGTGGTCAGCATGCTCGCGGTCACCTGGGTGTACCGCGACCTCGACCACCTCCGCGACCACCTCAACAGCACGGGCTCGGTGCAGCTGGGGACCTGGTGGCTCGGGCTGGTGGGGGTGGTGGCGCCGATCGCCCTCGTCTACGTGCTGGTCGACGAGCTCCGGGCCGTCCTGGACGAGCCGTACGGCGGCTATCCGGACTGGCTGATCAACTCGATCGGATGGGGCTCGGCCGCACTCGTGGTCGTCGTGGCACTCGTCCTCGCCCGACTGCCGTGGAGACGCACGGTGGACCTGTCCGCTCCCGTCAAGGAGGTCTCCCGGTGACTGCCTCGGCCATCGTCATGATGATCGTCGCGATCGTGGTGGTGTGGGGTGGCCTCGCGCTGGCCATCCACAACCTCAGCCGCACCACCCGCGAGGAGCCGGACGAGGTGCATCGCGACCTGTGACCCGCCACGGGTGGTGGCCGCACCCGTCAGGGACGCCGGGCGCCGCGTCGGAGTCTCAGCCAGTCACCCGTGGCCTGGTCCGCCGGGAAGAACGTCTCGATGACCAGCTCGGCGACGGTGACGTCCAGTGGCGTGCCGAACGTGGCGACCGCGCTCAGCAGCGACAGGTCGGTGTCACCGACTCGGAGCCGCATCGGCACCACCACCTCGCCGGGGCCGTGGAGCTCGGCGTCATCGGGCTGGCCGCCCGGGTAGCCGGCGAGCTCCTCCAGAAGATCGGCAAGCTCGGGGTCGGCCGTCAGGGCGACCTGGCGACGGAGCCGACCCAGCAGGTGAGCGCGCCACTCGCCGAGGTTGAGGATCCGCGGTGCGACGCCGTCGGGATGGAGGCTCAGGCGCAGGACGTTGACCGGCGGCGTGAGCAGGTGCTCGGCGGCACCGGCCGCGAGCCCGAGCAGCGCATCGTTCGCCTCCACCAGGTTCCACCATCGGTCCACCACGACGGCCGGGTAGGGGTCGTGCCCGTCGAGCAGGCCGCGCACCGCCTCCCGGATCGCGATCATCTGCGGAGAATGCAAGGAGCTCTCGGGGTAGACGGGCGCGAACCCCGCCGCGAGCAGCAGCTGGTTGCGGTCGCGCAAGGGGACGTCCAGGTGCTCAGCCAGCTGCAGCAGCAGGTCCCGGCTCGGTCTGGAGCGGCCCGTCTCGACGAAGCTGAGGTGCTTCGTGGACACGTCTGCCTGGAGGGAGAGCTCGAGCTGGCTCAGGCGCCGCCTCTGCCGCCAGTCCCGGATCAGGTCACCGCAGGTCGACAGGGTGTGCTCCTGAACCAGCCGCGTCATGGCGGCCGAATCTAGTCGCGCCGGCACCGGCAGGCGATTACCTCGCAGGTAATCGACCGTGAGTCCCCCGCATCCGAGAGTGGCACTCCCGCTACCGAGGAGGACACCGATGCTCGACCTTCGCCACCTGCTCAGCCTCGACGCCGCCGCTTCCGGTCTCCTGGGCGTCCTGCTGGTCCTGCTGTTCGCCCCAGCCGAGGACCAGCTCGGCATTCCCGTCGCCCTATCGGTGACCACCGGCGCGCTGCTGCTGGTCTGGGCGGGCGTCGTCGTCTGGGTCGCCCGCGGGCCGTCCCGAGGCCGGGTCCGCGGCGTGATCGGACTCAACCTGCTGTACGTCGCCGCCAGCGTGACCTTCGCGCTGGCCGACCCGGTCGACCTCACCGGACTGGGAGTCGCGTTCGTGCTGGTGCAGGCAGTGGCCGTGCTGGGCCTCGCCGCGGGCCAGCTCGCCACAACCACGGTGGGGGTCTGAGCCTGGTCCAGGCCCTCAGGCCGAGGGCGGCGCCCCCGACGGGGCCGCACCGTGCTTGGCCTCGTACCACCGGACGTACGCCGCCACGGCGGTCGGCAGCGTCATGAACACCCGGTCCGTGCCCACCCGGTCCAGGAACCCCAACGGCCGAAGCTCGTCCTGCAGGTCCTGCTTGACCCGCGCCATGGCGAAGACGACGCCGCGGCGACCCAGCTCCTCGCGGAGCTCGTCGAGGGCGTCCAGGGCATCGATGTCCACCTGGACGTTGGCCTCCGCGTTGAGCAGGAACCACTCCGTCGGCGTCCCGGCCAGGTCGAGGGACTCCAGCGCCCGCCGCCTGAAGTCGTCCACGTTGGCGAAGAACAGCGGCGAGTCGTACCGGTACACGACGAGACCTTGCACCGGGCGCGCGTCCGGGTAGTCGTCGATGTCGTGCATCCCGGCCACTCCCGGGACGAAGCCGAGGATCCCGTCGTGGGGTCGCGCCACCCGGCGCAGCAGGCCGAGGATCGAGAGCCCGATCGCGACCAGGACGCCGTAGAGGACACCGAGGGCCAGCACGGCGAGCGCTGTGGTCACGGCCAGGAGCAGCTCGCTGCGACGGAAGCGGGCGATCCGCCGGAACTCGGCGAGGTCGACCAGCCGGGTCGCCGCGTAGACCACGATCGCGCCCAGGGCGGCCGCCGGGAAGGCGGCGAGCACGGGCCGCAGGAACAGGACGGTGACCACGACGGCCACCAACGCGACGAGCGAGTACAGCTGGCTACGGCTGCCGAGCGAGTCCCCGATCACCGTGCGGCTCCCACTGCTGCTGACCGGGAACCCCTGCATCACACCGGACGCCAGGTTGGACGCGCCGAGGGCGAGGAGCTCCTGGTTCCCGTCGATGGCGTAGCCGTTGCGAGCCGCGAACGTCCGGGAGTCCAGGACGTTGTCCGAGTACGCCACGATCGCCACCCCGACGGCAGGGAGGAGCAGGGAGCCCACCTCGCCGGCGGTGACCGAGGGCAGGGACGGCGTCGGCAGCCCTGCGGGGATCTGCCCGATGACCGCGATCCCACGCCGCTCCAGGTCGAACAGCGCGACCGTGGCGGCGGCGACCAGGATCCCCACCAGCGGCATGGGCGAGCGCGGGAAGAGCCGGCTCCCGGCGAACAGCAGCGCCAGCACCGCGAGGGCAAGGACCAGCGTCGGGCCGTGGACCTCGTCCAGGTGGCGAGCGGCGTGGGCGACCTCGCCGACGAACGAGTCGGCGTCACCGTCGACGCCGGTGAGCTTGCCGAGCTGGCTGGCGACCATGATGCCGGCGATCCCGGCCATGTAGCCGACGAGCACGGGCTTGGACAGCAGGTCCGCGAGGAAGCCGAGGCGCCCGAGCCAGCCCAGGAGGCACCAGACGGCCACCACCAGGGCCAAGGCGGCCGCGAGAGCGGCGTAGCGGTCCGGGTCGCCGGCCGTGACCGCGCCCACCGTCGCCGCAGTCATCAGCGCGGTCGTGGACTCGGGCCCGACCGACAGCTGACGTGAGGATCCGAGCACGGCATAGACGAGCAGTGGACCGACGGTGGCCCACAGCCCGACGACCGGGGGCAGCCCGGCCACCTCGGCGTACGCCATCACCTGCGGGACCAGGTACGCGGCGACCGTGACCCCGGCCAGGACGTCGTACCGGAGCCACGAGCGCTCGTAGCGGAGCAGCCGGGCCAGCCCGGGCAGCTGCCGGCTGACGTCCGGTGGCGGCACGTCCGAACGCTATCGGGGCGGCTCGAGATGCGCTTCGAGCCGGCTCACGGTGCCGTCGACGTCGCCCAGCTTGTCGAGGCCGAAGAGGCCGACCCGGAAGGTCGAGAAGTCGTCGCGCTCACCGCACATCAGCGGCACCCCGGCGGCCACTTGCAGCCCAGCCTGCTTGAGCCGCGCGCCGCTGCGCATCTCGGGGTCGTCGGTGTGGACGACCACCACGCTCGGGGCGGCGAAGCCGTCGGCCGCCACCGACGGGAACCCCCGGTCCGCCAGCAGGGCGCGGACCCGGGTGCCCAGGACGGTCTGGGCCCGGCGCAGCTCGGCGAGGCCGGCGGCCCGGGTCTCCAGCATGAGCGCCGCGTTGTGCGCGAGCGTGTCGGTCGGCATGGTGGCGTGGTAGGGCGTCTGCCCCTGGGCGTAGGCCTCGGTGATCGTCAGCCACTTCTGGAGGTCGCCCGCGAAGCTGGTCGAGGTCGAGGACATGACGGCGGCCCGTCCGGCCTCGCCGAGCATCACGTAGCCCGCGCACGGTGACCCGCTCCAGCCCTTCTGCGGCGCGCTGAGCAGCACGTCCACGCCGAGGTCGGTCATGTCCACCCACAGCGCGCCCGAGGCGATGCAATCGAGGACGAGGAGCCCGCCCACCTCGTGCACAGCCTCGGCGAGCGCGCGGACGAAGTCGTCAGGGAGCACGAGCCCGGCCGCCGTCTCGACGTGAGCGGCGAAGACCACCTCGGGACGGGCTCGCGCGATGGTCTCGACTACCTCGTCGACAGGAGCCGGGACCCAGGGCGCCTGCCGCTCGTCGGAGACCGGTCGGGCCTGGCAGACGGTGGCCTCGCTCGGGATCGAGCCGGCCGTGAAGATCTGTGACCAGCGGTACGAGAAGAGGCCGTTGCGGACGACGAGGCAGCGGCGTCCGGTCGCCAGCTGCCGTGCGACCGCCTCCATGCCGTAGCTGCCGCCGCCCGGGACCACCGCGACCGTCTCGGCGGCGTACGTCGTGCGCAGCACCTCGATGATGTCCTGCATCACCCCGACGAAGCGCTGGGACATGTGGTTGAGCGAGCGGTCGGTGAAGACGACCGAGTACTCGAGGAGGCCGTCGGGATCGATGTCAGCGTGAGGCAGGTCCACGCGGGCAGACTGCCACAGCCCGGGAGCCGCAGCCGCGGCGTCAGCGGCCCGCGTCGTCCAACGCCGCGCCGGCGAGTGCGCGGCCCAGGTCGATCAGCTCCTCGGCCCGGTGGAAGTCCAGGGTCCGGGCCGCGCTGATCGGGACCGTCACCAGCACGTCCGGCGGGAGCGCCGCGAGGCGATACCGGGTGATGAGGCTCTGCATGGCGTCGAAGGACTGCGAGAGGACCTCCGAGGTCCGCACGTCGAGCTCCGGCTCGACGGTCGGCGGCTCGGCCTCATCTGGCTCCGCCGGTTGGGTCGGGTCGTCGGACGGGTCCTCGGCGTCCGGTTCGGACCGTCCGAAACGCCGGCGCAGGTCCATCGCCCATGCGGCGGACCGGGCGGAGAGGCCGCGGGCCGGCGACATCGGCTCGTGCGGCGCCCGGGGTCCCTGGAGGGACACGGCGAAGGTGAAGTCCGCCGAGGCCGCCGCGGTCGGCTCCAACGGGAGCGGGTTCAGCAGCCCACCGTCGACCAGGATCCTCCCGGCGATGACGGCCGGCGTGAAGAGGCCTGGGATCGCGATGGAGGCCCGGATCGCCGGGACCAGCGGACCGTGCTGGAACCAGACCTCCCGCCGGGCGAGGAGATCGGTCGCCACCGCCGTGTACGGGATGGCGAGATCCTCGATGAGCACGTCCCCGAGCAGCTCCTCGAGGCTGCGCATCAACCGGTTCAGCGACACCGCCCCCGCGCCGGCCCACGCCGGGTCGAGCATCCGGATCACCCGGGACTGGGTGAGCGACTGCACCCACTCGATGAAGTCCCGCTCCCGGTCGGCGGCCACCAGACCGCCGACCAGCGCACCCATCGAGGTGCCGGAGACCGCGACGACCTCATGCCCCCTGGCCCGGAGTGTCTCGACGGCACCGAGGTGCGCGTAGCCGCGCGCACCTCCCGAGCCCAGGACGACCGCCACTCGCGCCACTTGCTCATCCTCGCTCAGTGGGCAGCGCGGACGTCACTCGCCAGGCCTGCCCCGACGCGGTCAGACGGCGACGAACGCGCACGCCGCCAGCACCAGCAGGCAGGCGAGCTCGACCAGACCGATCTTGGCCGGCCGGAGCCGCGGGTCCCGCACGACGAAGGCCCGGACGGCGAGCGCCACGAACGGCACGACCAGCACGGCGCCGACCTCGGTGACCAGGACCGCCACCGTCATGACGACGACGCTCACGACGGCGTACGCCCGCGACGCCTGTCCGTAGCGCGGGTTGCGGCGCTCACGGATGAGCGACTTCACGTGCAGCGTGGAGCCGGCCAGCGTGACCGCGCAGGCCAGCGCGAGGACCAGCACCGCGGTCTCTCTCATCACGCCGACCGGGACGGCCCAGCCACCGGCTGCCGCGGCGCCGGCCACCACCGGGACCATGGCGGTGCACTCGGCGACCAGCACGAGGTCGTTGGCGAGCGACCGTTCGCGTCGCTGACGGGCGAACCAGAGGTTGACCAGGAACAGTCCCACGTACGCCGCGCCGACGTAGAGCAGCCACGGTCGCAGGACGACCGCGGCCGCCGCGGCCGGGACCGCCACGACCGACCAGACGACCAGAGCCCGGCGGAACCGCTGCGGACGAGGTGCGGCGAGCAGGCCCGTCAGGGCCCAGGTCAGCGGGTAGGCGGCGACCCAGGCCACCACGAGCACGGGCAGGGCGGGCGCCCAGCCGCCGACGGCCAGTGCCAGAACCACCGGCAGGAGCAGGAACCCCCAGGCGCCGTGCTGGTCCGGCAGGACCCGGTCCTTGCGGGGCCTGGCCGGACCGGGGCGGACAGTCGCGGTCGTCATCGGAACCAGCATCCGCGCTGGTGACGGGTGGCGTAGGGCCCTCCGACCTCGGATCCCGGACCGAAGGTCCCAGAGCGGATCAGGTCCCGGTGCGGAAGAACCGCATCAGCCGCGGCAGGTAGTCCTTCAGCGACCGGTCGGCGTAGCCCCACGCGTGCGTCCCGACGTCGTAGCTGTGCCAGTGGTACGCGACGCCGGCGGCGTCGGCCGCGTCCTTGAAGCACAGGTTCGACTGATGGAGGAGGGCCTCCATCCCGGCCGTCCCCGGGACCGCGGGGTCGCTCAGGTCGCTCTCCCCCGGCATCCCGGTGCTGGTGTAGAGGTCGACCCGGGTGTCCGCGAGGTTCGCCACCAGCGAGCCGGGGTCGTGCGCCGCCCAGTTGGCGGCGTCGGTGACCGGGTCGCCGAACGGCGCGAACGGCTGCACCCCGTTCAACCCGGTCATGATCCCTGCGATCAGCGCCGTCGCGCCGAGCCGGCAGTGCTCGCCGTACCAGATGTCGACCGCACCCGAGAACGAGGCCGCCGCGCCGTAGAGGTCCGGGTGCCGGGCGGCGTACGACATCGACCCGAAGCCGCCCTGCGAGATGCCCACGACGGCGCGGCCCGCTCGCGACCGCACGGTTCGGTACTTCCGGTCGACCCACGAGACCAGCTCGCGGGTGTGGAACGTCTCCCAGTTCGCCACTCCCCGGCTGGTCGTCTGGTCGACCCAGTCCGTGTAGAACCCACCGCCGTCGGCGTCGTAGGTGCCGTCGGCGATCACCACGATCATCTTCAGCTTCCGGGTCAGCCTTCTGGTGTCGATGTTCGTCAGCCAGACGCTGGCCTTGTTGCTCGTGCCGGGGAACGCGTAGAGCACGGGGTAGCGACGTCGCTCGTGGTGGCGGTAGCCCCTCGGCAGCAGGACGTGTACGCGCAGCGGCGTGGTCGACGACATCTCCAGGGACGGCGTCGAGACCGCATAGCTGACCAGTCGCTTGCCGTCCCGCTTCTTCTCGAGCACCGTGACCGCGGCGGCCGTGCCGGCGACGTCCGCCGCGCCGTCCGCCGGGGACGCGGGCACAGCGCCGGCACTCGGCGCGAGGAGTCCGAGCAGGGCGGCCAAGGTCAGGACGAGGCGCTTCATCGGACGCCCAACGACGGACGTGCGCCAGCCGTTACGCGTCCGCGGCTCAGAGCGCAGCGGCGTTGAGCTCCTCGAGACGGGTGGTGGCGTCGAGGTACTCCTGGACCCACCGCTCGACGACCGTCGCGGTCTTCTCCACCTTGGTCAGCTGGCCGACCACCTGGCCCACCGGGTTGAACGCGACGTCCACGGTCTCGTCGGGGTACTTGTGCGTCGCCTTCACCGCCATGCCGGAGACCATGTACTGCAGGGGCATGCCCAGGGGCTCGGGGTTGCCCGGCGTCTCCCATGCCTCGGTCCAGTCGTTCTTCAGCATCCGGGCCGGCTTGCCGGTGAACGAGCGGCTGCGCACGGTGTCGCGGCTGCTCGCGTCGGCGTAGGCCTGTTGCTGGACCGCGGTGTTCTCCGCCTCTTCCACCATCAGCCACTGGGAGCCGGTCCAGGCACCGGCGCAGCCCATGGCCAGCGCGGCGGCGATCTGACCACCGCTCCCGATCCCGCCGGCCGCGAGGACCGGGACCGGCGCGACCTCGCGCACCACCTCCGGCCACAGCACGATCGACCCGACCTCGCCGCAGTGGCCACCCGCCTCCCCGCCCTGGGCGATGACGATGTCCACACCGGCGTCGGCGTGCTTGCGCGCCTGGTAGGCCGAGCCGCACAGCGCCGCGACCTTGCGCCCGTTGGCGTGGATGTGCTCGATCATGTCCGCCGGAGGGGTGCCGAGGGCGTTGGCGATCAGCGTCATCTTCGGGTGGCGCAGCGCCACGTCGACCTGCGGGCTCGCCGTGGCCTCGGTCCAGCCGAGCAGCTGGAGGGTGTCGTCGTCGGTGCTGTCGTCGACGGGTACGCCGTGGTCGGCGAGCACCTTGCGCCCGAAGTCGAGGTGCTCCTGCGGGACCAGCTTGCGGAGCATCTCGGCGAGCTCCTCCCCCGACATGCCCGAGTCCATCCCCTCGTACTTGTTGGGGATCACGATGTCGACGCCGTAGGGCCGGTCGCCGATGTTGTCGTCGATCCAGCGCAGCTCGACCTCCAGCTGCTCGGGTGTGAACCCGACCGCACCGAGGACGCCGAACCCGCCCGCCTTGCTGACGGCCACGACCACGTCACGGCAGTGGGTGAAGGCGAAGATCGGGAACTCGATGCCGAGGTCGTCACAGATCTGGGTACGCACGGGGTCCTCCTGAGGGCGGTGGCGGTAGTCCCGAAACTAGAACCTGTTCTAGTCTAGGGCAACAGGCGGGAGGCCTCGGTGCGACGGCCGTTGGGCCCTACCGATCCCCTCCGGCGCGCGGGAGGTTGGGTGTGGAGGAGTCGTCCGCACTCACGAAGGGACTCGCCATGAACGTCCTGGTCGCCCACGCCAGCAGGGCCGGCGCCACCGCCGGGATCGCGGAACGGATCGCTGCCACGATCTCGAGCTCCGGCCACGAGGCCGTCGCCCGTGAGGTCGCGCACGCCGGCGACCCCTCGGGCTACGACGCGGTCGTGCTGGGCAGCGCCGTCTACATGGGTCACTGGCTCAAGCAGGCCAAGGCGTACGCCGAGCAGCATCGGCACGCCCTGTCCTCCCGACCGGTCTGGCTCTTCAGCAGCGGGCCGATCGGGACGTCGCGGGTCGACGACCGGGGCCACGACCTCCTCGAGGTCACCGCTCCACAGGAGCTGCCGGACCTGGTGGAGGCTCTGCGACCGAGGGATCACCACGTCTTCTTCGGGGCACTCGACCCGACGAAGCTCTCGTTGGCCCATCGCGCCCTGCGGAGGCTCCCCACCGGGCGCAAGCTCCTCCCCGAGGGTGACTTCCGCGACTGGCAGGACGTCGAGCGCTGGGCCGCGGAGATCGCGACACAGCTGAGCGCCGCCGCTCGGGAGGAGTCCCGGCCGTGACCGCGGCGACCGGGCGACCCGTCCGCCTGCCGCCGCGGTGGTTCATGCACGTCTTCTGGAGGGGGCACCGGGCGTGGTCGAAGAGACGCAGTCCTGAGCTAGTCCTGCTCGGCTACGAGCCTGCGACGAACCAGGTTGGCCAGCAGGCCCAGGAACACGAGGTTGAACGCCAGGTGCACGCAGACGACAGCACGAGCGACCTGCCCCGAGGCGTGGACGTCGCCGTAGCCGACGGTCGTCATGGTCGTCATGGTGAAGTAGAGCGCGTCCAGACGCGTGTGGACGCCCACGAGCTGCCCGCTCCCATGGATGGCCAGGGAGTAGTAGATCAACGCGAAGGCACACACGGCGACCTCGGCGAGCATCACGAGCTGAGGCACCGACAGCGCGCGTCGACCGGAGCCACGCGACTGTCGGACCGCCACCCAGCCGACCAGGGTCACGCCCAGCGCGGCGACGATGCCGTTGCGGGCCACCGCCGCCGTCGATTCGTCGGCGCGCAGGGGCACCGAGAAGAACACGACCAGTCCCCCGAGGAGGGTGGCTGCGTTGCTGAGCAGCGCCCCTGGCGCGCGCCGCGGCTGGGTCCGAGCCGGTGTCACAACGTGCCCGTCCCGCACGAGGCCAGGACGACGTGGCGAAACCGGTCGCAGGTCACGAGAGCACCGAGGCGGGCGCCGGGATCCGGACCCCGTTGACCACCGCCAGCTCGCGGACGGTCCAGTGCCGCAGCTGCGCCAGCGAGCGTGCGTCGAGGGCCTCGCAGACCCAGTCCCAGTGCATGGAGCACCACACTCCTTGGCGAAGTCCCCCGACCAGCCCGCGGTCGCCCAGGCTGACCCGCACCCGCTCCAGCGTGGGCTCCCCGAGCGCGAGCCGTCGGCCGTCCCACACCAGAGGTCGGGACAGCACCTCGGCCTCTCCCCCGATGATCGAGCGCACCTGTCCCCAGCGGATCCGGCAGCGGTCGAGGACCCGGAGCGGCTCGTCCAGGCGTCCCTCGCGGAGCAGCCCGAGCCACGGGTAGACGCCGAAGACGTGGAACGAGTGGTGCGGCACGGCACCGTCGAGCACGGGAGCCACAAGGCTGTCCCAGGTCCGGCCCGCACGCCGCCGGAACCGGTCCTCCAGCGAGTCCCCCAGCAACCGCGGGCCGACGCGG
The DNA here is from genome assembly GCF_016462705.1 of Nocardioides sp. Lineage (GTDB taxonomy): Bacteria > Actinomycetota > Actinomycetes > Propionibacteriales > Nocardioidaceae > Nocardioides. The sequence continues at coordinate 16,802 of NZ_JAEMSS010000069.1, forward strand.
TCCAGGAGCGGGTTGCCGATCCAGTAGGCCTCGACCACCCGGTCGTCCAGCGGGTCCCCGATGCCGTTCGCCGCCGCGATCAGCTCCAGGTAGGGCCAGGCGCCTTCGAACCCGCGCAGCAGCCGGCGGAGCTCGGCGTCCGCGACGCCGTCGGCGACCTGCTCGAGGAGCTGGGCCGAGGCGTCCGGGCCGCAGTAGCCGAGCTCGTTGGGCGGGTAGGCGTAGCGCGCGAACCGCAGCGCCCCGTTCGCCGGGCCGTTCCCGGGACCGTCTGCGGGGCCGCGCATGTCAGGCCGCGACGACCGGAGCGGGCCGGGTCCGCTGGCTCGCCCACACCGCGAGCGCGCCGCCGGCCACCAGCACGGCCAGCCAGTCCAGCTGTGGACCCAGCGGTACGCCGTCGGCCACGGCGTTGAGGGCCGCGGTCACCGGGGCGGCGAGGACGAGCACCGCCGTGACGTCCACCGCGGGCGCCCGCTTGAGGGCGCCGAACCAGGTGCCGACGTAGCCGGCGAGCAGCACCCCGGTGAGCAGCACCCAGCCGGCCTGCTCACCCGTCATCCCGGTCAGCAGGCCGAGGTCACCACGCACCGCGACCCAGACCAGCAGGACCACCGAGCCCAGCCCCATCCGGGCCACGCCGACGGTCCAGGACGAGACTCCGGCGAGGATCCGCTTGGCGACCACGACCTCCACCGACCACAGGAGCGTGGCGGCCAGGATCATCAGCTCCGGGCGCCCGAACCCGCCGAGCCCCCCGATCAGGCCGATCTGACCGACGACGAGCAGCCCGATGGCGAGGTAGTGCAGCACGCTCAACCGTTCCCCGAGGAACAGGACCGCCATGACCGCGACCCACACCAAGAGCGTCTTGTGCAGGAACGCCGCCTGGGCGGACGTGGCGCGGGAGAGCCCCTCGAAGAACAGCACGAAGGGCACGCTGCCCCCGACCACCCCGATGGCGGTGAGGCCGGCCCACTGGCCTCGGGACCGGGGGCGGGTCAGCCGCGCCCCGGTGCGCGACCCCGTGCCGACCACCGCGAGGAGGACCACGGCCGCCACGAGGTTCTTCGCCGTCGTGTACGCCGTGGCGTCACCGAAGGCACGGACGGCGTCCGCGTTGAGGAAGACGGCGACGCCGCTGATCGCCGCGGTTCCCAGGGCGAGCACGATCCCGGTGCGCCGCGTGGTCGACATGGGGGTGGTCATCAGCGTTCCTCCATCGTGGTGTTCCGGATCCGCTCGGCGTCGAGCCGCTCGTCGTCGGTGAGGCGGGCCAGCGCGAACCCGGAGTGGACCTGGAGCCACTCCCCCGGAGCGGCCGGCCCGTCGAGGGTCAGCAGGGACACGGTGACGACCCGCTCCCCGACCCGGGCGTGCACCGTCTGCTCGTCGACGACCTCTGTCACCTGGGCCAGCTCACCGAGGCACATCGCCGGCCCCCTCCTGCAGCGCGGTCCCGACCTCGAGGCAGACCCGGGCGGCGGCCTCCGGCACGGCCTCGGCGACCCGCGGAGTCAGCGGTACGCCGTGGTCGAAGCACTCCGCCTCGATCCCCACGACCACCAGGCGGGCCGGCAGCCGGCCGAGGGCGCGGCCAAGCTCGACCATCTCGGAGAGCCCCACCGCGTGGGTGCCCCCGTGCCCGGTCCGCGCCCACGCTCCCGGGGAGACCGGCGCGCCGCCGGCTCCCGTCTCCACCCGGTGCAGGGTGCCCGCCGGCGAGCCGGAACGGACGGCGTCGACGACCACGACCGGGTCGTGCCCGTCCCACAGGTCGAGCAGCGACGTCGGGTCCTCGTGGTCGACGACCACGACACCGGGCAGGAGCAGGGCCACGGAGCGGGCGACCGCCCGACCAACCGCGTCGTCCCCCCGGTCCGGGCTGCCCAGCCCGACCACCAGCGGCCCGCGCGTGCCGGTGCCGGCCGGCCCTGTCACGTCCGCTCCACGGTCAGGTCGAGGAAGTGGGTGGCGCAGGAGATGCACGGGTCGTAGTTGCGGATCGCGTGCTCACAGCGGTGCTGGAGGGCGTGCTCGTCCAGGTCCGCCCAGGCCCCGACCATGGAGCGCAGGTCGGCCTCGACGCTGGGCTGGTTCTGCGACGTGGGCGGCACGATCTGGGCGTCCTGGATGATCCCGGAGCCGTCGAGGACGTAGCGGTGGAACAGGACGCCGCGCGGCGCCTCGCTGGCGCCGTAGCCCTCGCCTGCCCGAGCGGGCACCGGCACGCTCGCGTCTCCGTCGCCGGTCCAGCCGTCGATGATCCGGAGCGCCTCGTGGCAGGCCTCGACCAGCTCGACCGCGCGCACGATGATCGAACGGAACGGGTTGCGGCAGGTCGCCCCGAGGCCGGCCGCGGTCGCCGCCTCACGGGCGATCGGGCACAGCCGGTCGGCGTTGAGGGTGTAGCGGGCCAGCGGCCCCACGGAGTAGGGACCGCGCACGCCGCCGTCGAGCCGGGAGTGCAGCGCGTTGGAGTGGGCGACGTGCACCTCCTCGATCCGGGTGGCGAAGTCGCGGACGTCGAAGCTCGCCCCGCTGGTCGTCACCACGCTGCCGGACTCGATCGGATAGCCGGTCTCAGGCCGGAGGGCGAGGTACTCGTAGGGCTGCTCGAAGTCCGGGAACTCGAAGCCGGCGACCAGCCGCACCGTCTCGAGGGAGTCCTCGAGCGCCCGCTCCAGGTCGGGGCGGATCCCGCGCAGCTCCTCCCGGCTCGGGAACCGGTAGAAGCCGCCGATGCGGACGTTGACCGGGTGCACCGACCGCCCGCCGACGACCTCCATCAGCCGGTTGCCGGCCTTCTTCAGCCGCAGTCCGCGCTCGACGACGGCGGGATGGTCCGCCGCCATCTCGACCGCTCCGTCGTAGCCGAGGAAGTCCGGGGCGTGCAGCAGGTAGACGTGAAGGGCGTGGCTCTCGATCCACTCCCCGCAGTAGAGAAGCCGGCGCAGGGCTTGGATCTCCGGGGTCACGGCGACCCCGCAGGCGTCCTCGATCGCCCAGCAGGAGCTCATCTGGTACGCGACCGGGCAGATGCCGCAGATCCGTGCGGTGATGTCGGGCGGCTCCGTGTACGAGCGGCCGCGCAGGAAGGCCTCGTAGAAGCGCGGCGGCTCGTAGATGCGCAGCTGGACGTCGGCCACCTCGCCGTCGCGGTACTCGATGTGCATCGCACCTTCGCCCTCGACCCGGGCCAGGGTTCCGACGTGCAGGACGTGCCCACCGTCCTTGTGCTTGTGCGTCATCGCTCCCCCTGCTCCAGCGACCCCGTCGTCGGCTCGTGCCGCTCGCTCTCGCGCAGGAACGCCTCGGAGGCGGCGTTGAACGTGCGGAAGACCCGCATCACCTCGGGCTCGCTCATGCCGTGCACGGCGAGCCGGTCCGCGAGCGACCTCGTGTTGGGCGTGTCCTGGGGCCCGAAGCAGCCGTAGCAGCCGCGCGAGAAGGTCGGGCAGAGCGCGCCACAGCCAGCCTGGGTGACCGGGCCCAGGCACGGCGTGCCGTGGGCGACCGTCACGCAGACGTTGCCGCGCCGCTTGCACTCGACGCAGACGCTGTGGGTGGCGATCCGGGGAGTGCGTCCCTGGAGCTCGGCCGCCAGCAGCTCGAGCAGCTGGTGCTTGTCGATGGGGCAGCCGCGCAGCTCGAAGTCGACCGGCACGTGCGCCGCGATCGGGGTGGACCGGTCCAGCGTCGCGACGTACTCAGGGTGCGCGTAGACGACCGAGCGGAACTCCGCGACGTCGGCGAAGTTGCGCAGCGCCTGGATCCCGCCGCTGGTGGCGCAGGCGCCGATCGTGATCAGCCGCCGGGAGACCCGGCGCACCTGCTGGATCCGCTCCAGGTCGTCGGGCGTGGTGATCGACCCCTCGACCAGCGAGACGTCGTAGGGCCCCTCGACCACGGCCCGGGTGGCCTCGGGGAAGTAGGCGATCTCGACCGCCCCCGCCAGCGGGATCAGCTCGTCCTCGCAGTTGAGGACGGTGAGCTGGCATCCGTCGCACGAGGCGAACTTCCACACCGCCAGCTTGGGGCGACGCGGCCTGCTGCTGGTCTGGAGGTTGTTGCCCTGGGGGTTGCTCGTCATCTCACAGCTCCGCCACGGTCATCACCGGCCCGAGCCGGTCGTAGCCGAGCACCGGCCCGTCCACGCAGCAGAAGATCTCCCGGAGCTGGCAGTGCCCGCACAGGCCGATCCCGCACTTCATGTTGCGCTCCATCGACAGCCGCAGCCGCTCGGGCGCGACCCCGCGGTCCAGCAGGGCCCTGGCGGCGTGCCGCATCATCACCTCGGGCCCGCACAGCAGGCCGAGCGTGCGACCGGGGTCGAACGCCGCCCGCCCGATCAGCTGCGTGACCAGGCCCACCCGGCCGCGCCAGTCGGGCCCGGCGCTGTCGACGGTGACCTCGACGTCGATGCCGTGCTGCTCGGCCCAGGCGCGTTGCTCGTCGCCGTAGAGGATCTCCTCGGGGTTGCGCGCGCCGTACAGCAG
>NZ_JAEMSS010000070.1:0-1067 GCF_016462705.1 Nocardioides sp.
CGGTGGCGGTGGCCATGCGGCGATTCTCGCCCGACGGGTTCGGTGGCGGGGACCCGCACCTGAAAGGATGGCGCGCATGCCGCGAACCGTCCTGACCTTCGGCACGTTCGACGTGTTCCACGTCGGCCACCTGCGGGTCATCGAGCGAGCGGCCGCCCAGGGTGACCGGCTCGTGGTCGGCGTCTCCTCCGACGCCCTCAACATGTCGAAGAAGGGCCGCGAGCCGGTGTTCAGCGAGGGTGAGCGGCTGGCCATCATCGCCGCTCTGAAGCCGGTCGACGAGGTCTTCCTGGAGGAGAGCCTCGAGCTCAAGCGCCACTACATCGAGCAGTACGACGCCGACGTCCTGGTGATGGGCGACGACTGGGCGGGCCGCTTCGACGAGTTCAAGGACGTCTGCGAGGTCGTCTACCTGCCCCGCACCCCGGCGATCTCGACCACGGCGCTGATCGAGAAGATCTCGGACCTGGCCTGACCCGGGGTGGGCCGCGGACCCGCTCGATTGGCCGGTCCAGATGACCACGAATTGGCCGTTCTGCTGACCCAATCCCCACCCTAGGTTCGAGCCATGACCTCGCTCGCTCCCCCCACCACACCGGCGGATCCTCGGGCGGCCGTCGGCGGCCGGCTCGACGTGCCCCAAGGCGCGGCGCTGACCATCGGCGCGGTGCTCGGGACCGGCGTCATCTCCCTCCCGGCGCTGGCCGTGCACGAGGCCGGACCGGCGTCACTCCTGGCCTGGGCGGCGCTGCTGCTCCTGTCCGTCCCGCTGGCCACGACGTTCGCCGCGCTGGGCTCCCGCTACCCGGACGGCGGCGGCGTCGCGACGTACGCGCGGCGGGCGTTCGGTGCCCGCGCCGCGACGGTCGTGGGCTGGTGCTTCTTCTTCGCGATCCCCATCGGGGCGCCGACGGCCGCCGGCTTCGCCGGGGCGTACGTCGCGGACTCGGCCGGCGGCGGGCGGCAGACGCAGCTGCTGGCGACCGGCGCGATCATCACCCTGGTCGCGGCGATGAACTGGTTCGGGCTGCGGGTCAGCGGTCGGGTCCAGCTGGTCATCGCCCTGG
>NZ_JAEMSS010000070.1:1077-21188 GCF_016462705.1 Nocardioides sp.
GGCCATCGCCGCGGTGCTCGCGGTCCTGCTGCTCGGCGCCACGCCGGTCTCGCTCCCGCACGCCGAGCTCGGCAACCTGACGCCGTTCGCGCCGCACGGCTGGCTGGCCGTCGGGCCGGCCGCCGCGATGCTCGTCTGGGCCTTCGCCGGCTGGGAGGTGGTGACGTCGCTGAGCGGGGAGTACCGCGACCCGGCCCGCGACATCGGCCGGGCCACCGGGATCGCGATCGCCGTGATCGGCGTGCTCTACCTCGGGGTCGCGTTCGCGACGGTGGCCGTGCTCGGCGACCACCCGGGCAAGGCGCCGCTGTCCGACCTGCTGGTGCTCGGCTTCGGTGACTGGGCCCGCCCGGTGACCACGGTCGTCGCCGTGCTGCTGTCGGTCGGTGCCATCAACGCCTACTTCGCCGGTGGCGCCCGCCTCGGTGCGGCGCTGGCCCGCGACGCCTCGCTGCCGGCCTGGCTGGCGCTCGGCTCGACGGCGGGCGAGGTGCCGCGCCGCTCGCTGTCGGTCGTCGCGCTCGGCGGCCTGGCCTCGCTGGCGGTGATCACCGTCGGCGGCCTCTCCCTCAACGCCCCGCTGCTCATGACCACCGGCGCGTTCACGCTGGTCTACGCGGTCGGGACCGCCTCCGCCGTGCGGCTGCTGCCGCGCGGCACGTGGGTGCGCCGGGGAGCGGCGGTCGGCTTCGTCGCGACGCTCGGGTTGCTGGCTCTCACCGGCGCCAACCTGCTGGTCCCGGCGCTCATCGGGGTCGGAGCGGTGGCGTGGACGGCGTGGCATCGAGGACCGCGGCCAGTCGCGCCAACCCCGGCCTGATCGACTCGGTGGCCGCGGCGCCGTAGCCCAGCACGATCCCGCGCGGCGTCCCGGAGCCGGAGTACTGCGAGAGCGCCTCGACGACCAGCCCCTGCTCGGCGGCCCGGCCCACGACCTCGGTGTCGTCGACGGACTGGTCGCGGAGCAGGGTGGTGATGTGCAGCCCGGCCTGGCACGGCACCAGCTCGAGGTGCCTGCCGAGCGGCCCGTGGATCGCCTCGAGCACCAGGCTGCGTCGCTGCAGGTAGGCGGCCCGGGCCTTGCGCAGGTGCCGGGCGAACAGCCCGTCGTCCAGGAACCGCGCCAGCGCCGCCTGGTGGGGGACGTCGACGAACCCCACGGACAGCTGCAGCGCCGCCCGCAGGGCGTCCTGGAGCGGCTCCGGCGCCACCAGGTAGCCGACCCGCAGCCCGGGCACGAGCGACTTGGAGAACGTGCCCAGGTAGAGCACCCGCCCCGCGTCGTCCATCGAGTGCAGCGTCTCGAGCGGCCGCTCGGTGTAGCGGAACTCGCTGTCGTAGTCGTCCTCGACCACCGCACACCGGTGCCGGCCTGCGAAGTCCAGCAGGGCGCGCCGGCGGTCCAGCGACAGCGGCGGGCCGGTCGGGAACTGGTGGGACGGCGTGGTGAACACCAGCCGGGCCGCGGTCGGCAGCTCGTCGACGACCAGCCCCGCACCGTCGACCCGCACCGGTACGACGCGGGCGCCGGCCGACTCGAACACGGCGCGCGCCAGCGGGTAGCCGGGCTCCTCGACCGCGACCACGTCTCCCGGGGCGACCAGCACCCGGCTCACCAGGTCGAGGGCCTGCTGGGTGCCGTAGGTGACCAGGACCTCGTCCGGCGTGGCCGTGACCCCCCGCGAGAGGGCGAGCTGGCGCGCGATCGCCGCGCGCAGCGGCGGGTGCCCGGCCGGGTCGGCGTAGACGCCGAGGTCGTGGGCGCCCACCCGCAGCTCCGCGGTCACCAGCCGTCGCCAGGTGTCGAACGGGAACAGCCGCGGGTCGGGGATGCCGACCCGGAAGTCGTAGGTCGGCGCCGGGGCCGACCCGCTGGTCGGCTGCGGTCTCCGGTCCCACCCCGGCCGGGGCGCCAGGTCGGTCCCACGGCGCGGCGCCCGGACCGGCCGGGCGGCGTCGGCCACGAAGGTCCCGGCACCGACCCGGGCGGTCAGGAAGCCCTCGGCCGCCAGCCGGTCGTAGGCCGTGGCCACGGTCGTCCGCGAGACGCCCAGGTCCACGGCCAGGGCCCGGGTCGGCGGCAGCCGCTCCCCCGGCTCGAGCCGGCCGCTGCGCATCGCGTCTCGCAGCGCCCGGTAGACGGCGGCGGCCCGGTCGCCGCGCGCGCTCAGGTCGACGACCAGGTCACCGAGCTCCCGCACGCCCGCAGCCTCGCATGCGGGACCGACGGTCCGGCAGCGCTAGCGTGGCCGGGTGCTCATCTCCGACTCGCACCGCTTCCTGTTCGTGCACGTGCAGAAGACCGGCGGGTCGACGATCGACAACAACCTGAGCGCCTCGCTCGGCGACGTGCGCCGGATCAAGGAGGCGCACCGGCACGCGCCGCTGGAGCGGCTGCTCCAGCTCGAGCCGGGGCTCGCCGACTACTGGACCGCCGGCTTCGTGCGCAACCCGTGGGCCCGGATGCTGTCGTGGTGGCGGATGGTCGAGCGGTTCCGCGACGGCGCCGAGCGCGGGGTGGAGCGCTACCTCGACCACCTCAGCCGCAACCGGTTCGTCGCGGGCATCATCGAGAAGCACCCGGACTTCGAGTCGTTCGTGCTGCACGCCACCGCGGAGCACCCCCGGCTGCGCAAGCCGCAGGTCGAGTTCATGAACGCCGCGGCTCAGGGCCGCAGCGCCGACTTCGTCGGCCGCCAGGAGAGCCTCGAGGACGACCTCCGCGTCATCTACGACCACCTGGGGCTGGAGTGGGTCGAGCTGCAGAGCGTCAACATCGACCCGGGCCGGCCGGACTACCACGACGTCTACACCCCCGTGACCCGTGACCGGGTGGCCGACCTGTTCGCCGCCGACCTGGAGGCGTACGGCTACGAGTTCTAGTGGTCACCAACGGAGGGACACACGGCGTACCTCCGTTGGTGACCAGTAGCCTGCGGGTACCTCCGCCGCATGTCCACTGACGCCATCGTGCTGCTCAAGAACGACCACAAGGAGATCCGCCGCCTGTTCCGCGAGTTCGAGCAGGCCGGGGACGACGCCACCAAGACCAAGGGGCGCCTGGTCGACCGGATCATCGAGCTCCTCACCGTGCACACCTACATCGAGAACGAGGTCATGTACCCGCGGGTGCGCGAGCTCCTCCCGGACCTCGAGGACGACGTGCTGGAGTCCTACGAGGAGCACCATGTCGCCGACGTCCTCGTCATGGAGCTCTACGGGATGAAGCCCGACGCGGAGCGCTTCGACGCCAAGACCACCGTCCTCATCGAGAACGTGCGTCACCACATCGAGGAGGAAGAGGAGGACTGGTTCCCCAAGGTGCGCGAGGGACTGGGCCGCAAGACGCTCCAGGAGATCGGCGCCGAGATGGAGAAGGCGCGCAGGAAGGCGCCCAAGAAGCCCTCCCAGCCGAGCGCCCTCAAGAAGACCGTCGACGCCGTCCTCGGCTGAGCCGCCCGGGCCGGGGCCTCGGGTGTGGCCTCAGCCGACCGCGACCGCCTGGGTAAGCCGCATCAGCGAGTACTCGGTGACCCGGATCAGGGCCTCCTTGCACGAGGCGCGCTCGCGGGCGTCGATGTTGACCATCGGCACGTCGGCCGGGATGGCCAGCGCGGCCCGCACCTCCTCCAGCTCGTAGCGCTGCGCGTTGTCGAACTGGTTGACCGCCACGATGAACGGCAGTCCCTTGGACTCGAAGTAGTCCAGCGGCGAGAACGCCTCGTCGAGCCGAGCGGTGTCGACCAGCACGATCGCGCCGATGGCACCGAGGCACAGGTCGTCCCACATGAACCAGAAGCGACGCTGCCCCGGCGTACCGAAGAGGTAGAGGACCAGGTCCTCGGCGAGCGTGATCCGGCCGAAGTCCATGGCCACGGTGGTGGTCGCCTTGGTGGGTACGGCGTCGAGGTCGTCCACGCCCTCGGACTCGTTCGTGACGAGGGCCTCGGTGCGCAGGGGCTGGATCTCCGAGACCGATCCGACCAGGGTCGTCTTGCCGACGCCGAAGCCGCCGGCGATGACGATCTTGGTCGACGCCGCGGAGCGCTGGGCGGTCGTTGCGCCACTAGAGCGAGCGGAGTCCACGAAGGGTCCTTTCGATGAGGTCGCGACGCTCGTCGAACGACGAGTCGTCGGTGATGGTCGCCTGGATGCGGAGGTGTCCCTGCTCGACGAGGTCCCCCACCAGGACCCGGACGACTCCGATCGGCATCGAGAGGTTGGCCGAGACCTCGGCCAGGGAGGTCGTGTCGCACACGTCGAGGATCCGCCGGTGCACCCCTCCGGGGAGCGGTGTGCCGTCGACCAGCGAGAGCCGCCGGATCGTCGCCTCGAGCGGGATCTCGACGTCGGTGTGCGCGCGCCCCGACGTGAGCGTGAAGTGACGCACCACCCGCGGGGCGGGGGCGTCCTCTCCAGGCTCGGGCCAGGACGACTGGGGCAGCGGGCTCATGTCAGCCGGGCATGCCGTTCACGGTGACGCGGGCCTGGGCCTGGATCACCCTGCCGACCCGGTCCACCAGCAACGCCATCTCGTAGCCGACCTGACCGATGTCGGCGGAGTCCTCGGTGAGCACCGCGAGGTGCGACCCGTCGCCCACGCTCATCAGGAGCAGGTAGCCGCGCTGCATCTCGACCACCGTCTGCAGCACCGCCCCGCCGTCGAACAGCCGGGCCGCGCCCACCGCCAGCGAGGCCAGCCCGGACGACACCGCGGCGACCTGCTCGGCCCGCTCGTAGGGGATGCTGCTGCTCGCGGCCATCAGCAGGCCGTCGGCCGACACCAGGATGGCGTGCGCGGCGGAGGGGACCTCGTTGACGAACTTGGAGACGACCCAGTCCAGGTTGCGCTCGTCGCCCGGCGTCGCGGAGAGGGATTCGGTCATGTCGGGTCAGCTTCCTGCGAGTGGTCCGAGTGGTCAGATTCGACAGCCATGGCTTCGGCCTGCGCCCCGCCCGCGAGGCGGCGCCCTCGGTTGACGCCGGCGGCGTGTGCCGCCAGGCGGGCCCGGATGGCCTCCGGGTCGCGCACCAGGGCCGCCGGAGCCGGGGTGACCCCGCCGGGCACGATCCGAGCGCCCGGCCGGCGGACCGGCAGGCCCGACTCGCTGACCTGGAGCGGCGTCGCCTCGGCGACCCGGTCGGCGGCCTGCCAGCCCGAGTCGACCTCGTTGCCGGTCCACGGCCGGTCGGCGCCATCGGCGTTGAACCAGTTCGACTTCAGGGAGGCGAAGATCGAGCCGTCCTCCGACAGCGGTTCGGGCATCGGGGACCCGGCGTCGAGCACGCTGAACGACGTCGTCGCCGTCGGGATGGGTCTCACCACCGCCACCATCGGCGTGCCCGCGGGCGCGGTGACCTCCGGTTCGACCGGCTCGTTCTCGGGCTGGGCCTCGGGCTCGGGCTCGGGCTCGGGCTCGGGCTCGGGCACGGTGGCCTCCGGTTCCGCGGGGGGCTCCGGTGTGGGCGCCGGTGCCGGTGTGGCCGACAGCGGCGTGATCGCCGAGGGCACCTCCGCGGCACCGGGGCGTCGCTGGGGCAGCCTGATGACCGCGTTGATCGCCGCCTCGATCGCCTCGGTGCTGCCGGGGGCGGCTCTACCGGGGGTCGGTGCCGGGCTGTCGAGCGGTGGCGCGGCCGGGGTGCCGGGGTTGCCGAGGTTGGCGGCCTCGCGCGCCTCCCGCATCGCCTGGAGCCGGGCGGCCAGGCCACCGGCCGGGGCCGGCGGGTCCGAGGCACGCTGGCGCATGGGGAGCGGTGGCGGCGCTGTGGTGGATCCGGTCGCGGCCGGCGCGGGCGCGGCAACCGGCGCGGGAACCGGAGCCGGTGTGGACGCCTCGACGGGCATCGTCACGGGCTCGGCGACGGGCTCGGCGACGGGCTCGGCGACGGGCATCGTCGCGGGCTCGGCGACGGGCATCTTCACGGGCTCGGCGACGGGCTGGGCGACCGGCTCGGCGACGGGCTGTGTGACCGGCTCGGCGACCGGCTCGGCGACCGGCTCGGCGGCCGCGGCGACCAGCGTGGGCGGGCCGGCCGGCTCGCGCACCGGCAGGACGACCGGGTCCGCAGCCACGCCGGGCTGCGCGGACTGCGGCGACTCCCCGGGGAGCCGCAGGATCGAGCTGGGCAGCAGCACGGACGCGGTCACGCCGCCGCGGCCGTTGCGCTCGAGCTCCACCGCGATGCCGTGCCGCTTCGCGATCCGGCTGACCACCAGCAGCCCCATCCGGCGCGCGGTCTCGGCGTTGACCTCGCCGCCGGACTGCAGGTCCCGGTTGAGGGCCGCCAGGGCGTCGTCCTTCATGCCCAGGCCGGCATCGCTCACCGTGACCAGCACGCCCTGGGGCGCGGCGGCGGTCGCGACCTGGACCGTCGAGCTGGGCGGCGAGTAGGCCAGCGCGTTGTCGATGAGCTCGGTGACCAGGTGCACGGTGTCGGATGCCGCGACGCCGACGACGCGTTGGGGCGCCTCGCTGTCGATCTGGACCCGCTGGTACTCCTGCACGCCCGCGAGGGCCGCCTGCAGCACGTCGCTGACGCCGAGCCCGTGCGGGTCGGTGGACCCGGCGGGCGCGTCCGCGAGGACGTTGAGGGAGTCCGCGGTCCGCCGCATCCGCGAGGCCAGGTGGTCGAGCCGGAAGAGGCTCTCCAGCCGCTTCGGGTCGTCCTCGTCCTTCTCCAGCTTCTCGATCAGGCCCAGCTGCTGGTTGATGAGTGACGTGCTGCGCCGCGACAGGGTCACGAACATCTCGCCGACCTGCTCGCGGAGCTTGGCCTCGCCCGCCGCCAGGTCGACCGCCTCCTGGTGCAGGCTGTCGACGGCCCGGGCGAGCTGTCCCATCTCCTCGTGCGTGGTGACGTCGATGGGGACGATGTGGCCCGGGTCGCCACCGGAGCGGATGATCCGCACCGCCTGCGGCAGCTTCGAGTGGGCCACCTCCAGCGCGCCGTCGCGCACCCGGCGGATCGGGTCGAGGAGCAGCCGCGAGACCAGCAGCGCCAGGAAGATCGCGGCCAGCAGCGCGGCCAGGGTGACGATCGAGTTGACCAGCGCGTCGCTCTGGGAGGCGTCGGCGCCCGCCGCCAGGCTCTCGTCGATCTCGTCGAGGATCTCGCCCGAGAGCCGGTCGTACGCCGCGTAGGCCGTGGCGTCGCCGAGGTCGGTACCGCCGTCGCGGACGATGCCGAACCGGGCGGCGTTCTGGGCCCGCAGCTCGGCGACGTCGGGGTCGGTGGTGCCGAGCACCGCGCTGATGCGGTCGAGCGCGGAGGCCTCGACGCCGACCTCCGCCGCGAGCTCGACGTCCTGGACGCCCTCGCCCTTGTTGTAGGCGACGGCGAACTGCTGGAGGGCGAGCGAGAGCCGTCCACTGAGCAGGTTGTCGAGGAGCTGGAGCCGCTGCTCGGGCTCGATCTGCTCCTCGACGATGGTGGAGATCAGGGCGCTGACGCCACGCTGGAGCTGGCGCAGCTGCGAGACGGACTGGCCGACGCTGACGTAACCGTTGGTGCTGCGGAGCTGGGCGCTCAGCGCGTAGACGGAGTCGGCCTGCTCGCGCTGGGCGGCGGTCAGGTCGGCGGACTCCAGGGAGTCGGCGAACTTGGCGCCCTCCTCGACCACGACCGCCACCGCGGCGTCGCGGGCCGGGTCGTCGGCCGACGTCTTCTCGCGGGCCACCACGACCGCGGTCTCCGCCGCCGCGAGGTAGGCGACCGCTGGGCGCAGGACCGTGACCTGCTTGGCGGACGCCGAGTAGCTGTCCGCCTCGGCGAGGTCGTTGCGCACGCGAAGGCCCCCGAACACCGCCGCCAGGGTGATCGGGATGAGCACCGCCAGAGCGACCTTGCGGCGCAGCGACCACTCGCCCGGCGACAGGCGGGACAGCAGGCGGGGCCTGCCCATGTCGAGGCTCTCGGACATCGTTCCACCCAAAGGCTTGTGTCGGCGATGTCACCGCCTGGGGCGGCGACGGTGGTGCTGGTCTGTGCCTTGCTTTCTGACCGCGTCGGTGCGTGCTGGACAAAAAGTAAGTGTTCTGTGGATGTCGTGTGGCCGTAATAGCCGTATTCCATCCGACCGGCCCCCCGTCGCGACCCCGTACACGCTAGTCCCACCAGCCTCAGGCGTACAGGTCTAACCTCGACCCATGGCACCGCCGACGACCCCGGCGACACCCCCGGCTGCACCGCCGGCGCGCGGTCCCGTCGAGACGCCGCTGCTGCGCCGGATCCGGGAGTCGGTGATCGGTGACGACCACGTGATGACCGGTCCGTTCGGTCCGCGCCGGGTCACGTACGCCGACTACACGGCGTCCGGTCGCGCCGTCGGGTTCCTCGAGGACTTCATCCGCGGTGAGGTGCTCCCCCGCTACGCCAACACCCACACGGAGTCCAGCGGCACCGGGCTGCAGACGACGCGGCTGCGCGAGGACGCCCGGCGTCTGGTCCACGCGGCGGTCGGCGCGGACGAGGACTGCGCCGTCATCTTCGCCGGCTCCGGGAGCACCGGCGCGATCGCCAAGCTGATCGGGATCCTCGGCCTGCGGATCCCCTCGGTCCTCGAGGACACCTACGGCCTGTCGACGCACATCCCGCCCGACCGGCGGCCCGTCGTGTTCATCGGCCCGTTCGAGCACCACTCCAACGAGCTCCCCTGGCGCGAGTCGATCGCCGACGTGGTCGTGTGCCCGGAGGACCCCGACGGGCACATCGACCAGGACTACCTCGCGGCGCGGCTCGCCGAGCATGCCGACCGGCCGCTCCGGATCGGTTCGTTCTCCGCCGCCTCCAACGTCACCGGCATCCTCAGCGACGTCACGGGCCTCTCCCGGCTCCTGCACGAGCACGGGGCGCTCGCGTTCTGGGACTTCGCCGCGGCGGCGCCGTACGTCGACCTCTCCATGGCCGGGATCGACGCGATGTTCCTGAGCCCGCACAAGCTCATCGGCGGGCCGTCCACCGCCGGTGTCCTCGTCGTGCGCCGCGGGCTGCTGACCAACCGGGTGCCCGACGTGCCCGGGGGCGGCACGGTCGCCTACGTGAACGACGTGGAGCACCGCTATCTCGACGACCCGGTGCAGCGCGAGGAAGGAGGCACCCCGGCGATCGTCGACTCGATCCGCGCCGGCCTGGTGTTCCAGCTCAAGGACGCGGTCGGCATCGAGGTGATCCGCGAGCACGAGGAGCACCACCTGCGTCGCGCGGTCGCCGCCTGGCAGGCCGAGCCCGCCATCGAGATCCTCGGGAACCTCGAGGCCGAGCGGCTCTCGATCGTGTCGTTCGTGGTGCGGACCCCGACCGGCCGCTACCTGCACCACAACTTCGTTGTGACCCTGCTCAACGACCTGTTCGGCATCCAGGCCCGCGGCGGCTGCTCGTGCGCGGGCCCCTACGGTCACCGGCTGCTCGGCATCGACCTCGACCGGTCCCACGAGTTCGAGGCGGAGATCACCGGCGGCTGCGAGGGGATCAAGCCCGGCTGGGTGCGGGTCAACTTCAACTACTTCGTCAGCGACGCCACGTGCTCCTACATCATCGACGCGGTCCGCCTGGTCGCCCGGCACGGCTGGCGGCTGCTGGGGGAGTACCGCTTCGACGTCGCGACCGGGCTGTGGCACCACCGCGACGGCCTGGTCGAGCCGCCCCTGCGGCTCACCGACGTCACCTACGACGACACCGGCCGGATGGTCTATCCCCAGCACGCCGACACCGCCCCCGAGTCCGCGCTGTCGGAGTACCTCAAGGTCGGCGAGGAGATCATGCTCGCCACCGAGCCCGCCTCGGACGAGCCGCCCGCGGGGGTCTCGAGGAGCTTCGAGCACCTGCGCTGGTTCGACCTGCCCGGCCGCTGCGTCGGGCCGGACTGACGCTTCGGCCTGACGATTCGGACTGACGGTTCACCCGGCGTTCACCAACCTTCGGGCGACGTCGCCGTTGACCAGGTATGTGCAGCGACCACCTCCCGCACCAGCACCACCCGCCGGCGAGCCCCGTCGAGGGCTCGGAGGAGGGTCTGGACCAGCGGATCGACGCCGCGCTGTCGCGGCGGGGCCTGCTGGGCAGCAGCGGCGGCCTGCTCCTGGCCGCGTCGACCGGCGGCCTGCTCGCGACGGCGGACTCCGCCGCGGCCGCGGCCCCGCGGACCGGGGCGTCGCGGCACTCCTCCCTCTCCCGGGGCACCACGCTGGTCCATGCCGACCTGCACAACCACACGATCCTGTCCGACGGTGACGGTGACCCCGCCGACGCGTTCGCGTCGATGCGCGCCGCCGGCCTCGACGTCGCGGCACTGACCGACCACGCGACCCTCTCGGACAACCTGCTCGGCGACGTCCTGACCGGTCTCCTCCCGGCGGAGTACACGCAGCTCGCCGGGCTCACCCGGCAGGGCTGGGCGCGCACGGGCCGGCTCGCCGACGCCGCCGACCGACCCGGGCGGTTCACCGCCATCCGCGGCTTCGAGTGGTCCGAGCCGCTCCTCGGCCACGTCAACGTCTGGTTCAGCGAGCACTACGTGGACGTCCTGCAGGCCGGCACGATGCGGCCCTTCTACGAGTGGCTGCGGCGGGACCCCGACGTCACCGGGACCGGTCTGGTTGACGGCGGGGCGGACGGCCTGGCCGGCTTCAACCACCCGGGCCGGGAGCCGGGACGCTTCGAGGAGTTCGCCTTCGACCCGCGGCTGGTCGGTCGCTTCGTGAGCATGGAGATCTTCAACCGCGGGGACGACTACCTCTTCGAGGGGTACGCCGACGGCCGGCCGTCGCCGCTGTGCGCCTGCCTCAACGCGGGCTGGCGGACCGGCCTGACCGGCGTCACCGACGAGCACGGCACGGCCTGGGGCTTCCCCGAGGGCAAGGGGCGCACGGGGCTGTGGGTGCGTGAGCACTCGCGGGCCGGCGTCCGCGAGGCCCTGCTGGCCCGGCGGTTCTTCGCCACCCGCACCTCCGGCCTTCGGCTCGACGCCACCCTCGAGATGCAGGGCCGGACCCGCCGGATGGGCAGCACGGTGTCGGTGGCCGACGGGGTCGCGAGGTTCCGCGTCGACCTGGACCGGGGACCCTCCTGGCGGGGCCGTCGGCTGCACGTCCAGGTCCTCCGCCCCGGTCCGGAGGTGCCCGAGGTCGTCGAGGTCGTGCCGTTCCGGGTCGGCAGGCCCGTCACGTTCCGCACCCGGCTGAGCGCCACCGACGGCGACTGGGTCGTGCTGCGGATCGCCGACCCGGCCCAGCCCAACGCGACGCCGGGACCGCAGGGTCACCCCGGCAACGAGCTCGGGGTCGCCTACACCTCGCCCTGGTGGCTGACACCATCGTCGGCATGACCCTCACCGAACGTCGCCTCGTCTCCTGCGTGCGTCCCGACCGCACGCTCGAGCTGTCCATCACCGAGCGCGACCTGCGTCCGCCGGGCCCGGGCGAGGTGGTGGTCCGGGTGGAGGCGACGCCCGTCAACCCGTCGGACATCTGGCTGCTGCTGGCGGGCGCGGACCCGGCCACCGCCCGGAGACCGGACGGATCGGGACCCACGCTGCTCGACCTGCCTCCCGACCGGCACGGCGCGCTGGACGGCCGTCTCGACGAGCCGCTGCCGGTCGGCAACGAGGGCGCGGGCACGGTCGTCGCCGCCGGCCCCGGCGCCGAGCACCTGCTCGGCCGGGTGGTCTCGGCCGTCGCCGGCGGCATGTGGGCCACGCACCGCCTGGTGCACAGCGGTCAGCTCATGGTCCTGGACCCGGGCACGGACCCGCGCGACGCGGCCTCCTCGTTCGTCAACCCGCTGACCGCCCTCGGCATCGCGGAGACCGCGGTCCGCGACGGCCACGTCGCGCTGGTCCACACCGCGGCCGCCTCCAACCTCGGACGGATGCTGCTGGAGGTCTGCCGGGCCGACGGGCTCGCACTGGTCAACGTCGTCCGGCGCGACGAGCAGGCCGAGCTGCTGCGCGGGCTCGGCGCCGACCACGTGTGCGTCAGCTCCGCGCCCGACTTCGACGAGCAGCTCGACGCCGCGATCACGGCCACCGGTGCCCGGGTGGTGTTCGACGCCGTCGGCGGCGGTCGGCTGGTCGGGCGGGTGCTCAAGGCCATGGAGCGGGTGCTGAGCCGTGACCTCGAGCGCTACAGCCCCTACGGCTCGTCGGTCCGCAAGCAGGCGCACGTCTACGGACGTCTCGACCCCTCGCCACTCGAGGTCGACCTGGGCATCGGGTTCGGGTGGGACATCAGCGGATGGCTGCTCACCCCGTTCCTCGCCGACCTCGCTCCCGGCGACCTCGCCCGGCTCCGGGACCGGGTCGCCGCAGAGCTGACCACCACGTTCGCCAGCAGCTACGGCGCGGAGATCACCCTCGACGACGTGCTGGACCCGGCCGTCATCGCCGGGTTCGCCGGCCGCGGGACCGGCCGGAAGTACCTCGTCCGGCCGGCGTAGCCGGCCCCAGCCGGGCCGGCCCGGGTCGGAGCAGTCAGAGCACCCGCTCGCCGTACATCTCGCCCAGCGGGTCCGCGATCAGCTCGATGCGCGCCCCGTCCGGGTCCTGGAAGTAGACCGAGACCCCGCTGTGCACGACGTGCTCGACGCCGGCGGCCTCGAGCTTGGCGACCAGCCGGTCCCAGTGCGCCGGGTCGACCGAGATCGCGCAGTGGTGCAGCCCGCCGAGCACCTCGGCGTACGGCCCCAGGTCGAGACCCGGGAAGTCGAAGAAGGCCAGCAGGTTGCCGTTGCCGATGTCGAAGAAGAAGTGGGACGACCCCGGGTAGTCACGGTTCTCGATCAGCTCGGTCAGGGGGAACTCGAGCAGGTCCTGGTAGAACCGCACCGTCCGCTCGACGTCGCTGCTGATCAACGCGGTGTGGTGCAGCCCGCGCGCCGAGGACGCCGGCCGCTCGGCGGCGTCCCTCAGGTGTGCGGCGCGGATCCGGGCCCGGGCCGCCTCGATCGCGGTGAGGTCTCGCTCGGCGCTCATCACCGGGACGCTACCGCTGCCGGGTCACGGCGACGAGGCCCGGGCGCCGCGAACTTCACCCTCTGGGGTGGGTTGCCGAGGTCCGGGAGGGGAAGAAGGACCTGGGGCACGAGCGTGCCCTGCGTCGGGAAGACCCCTCCGAGGCGGCCGTACCTGAACGGAGTGTCGAACCACGTGAGCGAGCCCACCGCGGCGATCGACATGAGCGCACTCCTCGGCGACGACACCCGCGAGCTGCGGCCCGCGGCCGTCATCGCCGGCCGCTACCGCATCGAGGGCCTGCTCGGCACGGGCGGCATGGCCCACGTCGTGCGGGCCACCGACCTCCTCCTCGACCGCGAGGTCGCGGTCAAGCTGCTCCGGGAGACGCCGGACGCCGAGAGCGACCTCGACCGGTTCCTCGCCGAGGCGCGCACCCTCGCCCGGCTCTCGCACCCCCGCCTCGTCACCATGCTCGACGGCGGGACGACCGACGCCGGTCGGCCCTACCTGGT
Source organism: Nocardioides sp. (assembly GCF_016462705.1). GTDB lineage: Bacteria > Actinomycetota > Actinomycetes > Propionibacteriales > Nocardioidaceae > Nocardioides. The sequence goes on from NZ_JAEMSS010000070.1 coordinate 14,542, forward strand.
CCTCGAGCTCGTGGACGGACCGGCCCTGTCCGCGTCGCTGGACGCGCCGCTCCCTCCGGGCCGGGTCGCCGAGATCGGCGCCCAGGTCGCGGCGGCCCTCGCCTACGCGCACTCCGAGGGCGTGGTCCACCGCGACGTGAAGCCGGGCAACGTGCTGTTGCGCGGCGACGGCCGCGTCAAGCTGGCCGACTTCGGCATCGCGAAGCTGCTCGGCGAGCAATCGCTGCACACCAAGACCGGGACGGTGCTCGGCTCGGTGCACTACCTGGCCCCGGAGCAGGTCGCGTTCGAGGAGGTCACCCCGGCCGTCGACGTCTACGCCCTCGGGCTGCTGATGCTGCGCTGCCTGACCGGCCACCACGCCTTCGACGGCCCCACCATCGAGTCGGCGCTGGCCCGGCTGTCCGCCGACCCGGAGGTGCCGGCCGAGCTCCCCGACGACTGGCGTGAGCTGCTGACCGCGATGACCGCCCGGGCGCCCGGCGACCGCCCGTCGGCGGCCGCGGTCGCGGACCGGCTGGCGTCGCTGAGCGGAACCCGGACCACCGCTCGCACCGTCCCTGCAGCCCCGGCAGCCTCGGCAGCCCCGGCAGCACCGGCCATCCCGGCGGCACCAGCCATCCCGGCGGCACCGGCCATCCCGGCGGCATCGGCCATCCCGCCCGCACCGGTGGCAGCGACCGCACCGGCCGCCCCGGCGCGGCGGCGTCGGCTCTCGCTCCTGCCCGTCGCGGCGGCGCTCGTCGTCCTGGTCCTGGTCCTCGCCACCGCCTGGACCGACGAGGGCGCCACCGGGGAAGCCTCCGCGGCCGAGGCCGGATCCGGAGCCGGGACCCCGGCGCAGCGCGACCTGCCGGACCAGCCCGTCACCGACGCCGGGCCCGTCACCGACACCGCCGTCCCCGTCGCGAACCTCGAGCCGGCACCCGAGCCCGACTCGAAGGCCAAGCCCGCCAAGCGCACCAAGGGCGGGGACAACGGCGGGGACAAGGCCCAGGGCAAGGGTCCCGGGAAGGCCAAGGGCCACGACAAGGGTCACGACGGCAAGGGCAAACCGGGGAAGGGCAAGCCTGGCAAGGGCAAGCCCGGCAAGGGCAAGCCCGGCAAGTAGCCCGCTTGCGCTAGGCGGCCGGAGCGACCGCGGCGGCGAGCAGGTCGAAGTACTCCTCGATCCCCCAGCCGATGGACAGCGGCGACGGGTTGGCGGACGCGGCCAGGGGCGTCGAGTCCTCGAGCACGGCGATCGAGCCGCGCTCGATGGCGGGGATCTGGGAAAGCACCGGGTCGGAGGTGATCGTGTCGACGAGCTCGCCCTCGGCGTCGCCGTAGGTCACGAAGATGTCCACGTCGTCGAACGCGTCGAGGTCCTCGGCGCTGCGGGTGACGTAGAACTCCTCGGTCTCGGCGGAGGCCGTCGTGACGACCTCGGGCATCGTCATGCCCATGTCGGCCAGGAACCCGGGCCGGGTGTCATGGGTGGTGTAGAAGCCGACCTGGCTCAGGTCCGTCGGGTCGATGTAGCTGAACATGATGCTCTTGCCGTCCAGCTCGGGGTGCGAGGCGTAGGCCTCCTGCACCTGTGCGTCGAGGTCGGCGACCAGCGCCTCGCCCTCGTCGGCCATGCCCATCGCCGTGCTGCTCAACGTGATCATGTCCTGGACCGTCGTGGCCCAGGCGATGTCCGGGTACGCGACGACCGGGGCGATCTTGCTGAGCGTCTCGTACTCGGTCTCGGTCAGGCCGGAGTACGTCGCCAGGATGAGGTCCGGCTGGGTCGCCGCGACCGCCTCGAAGGCGATGCCGTCGGTCTCGTCGAACAGTGCTGGGGTGTCGGCGCCGAGCTCCTCGAGCTTCTCCTCGACCCACGGGAGGACCCCGTCGCCGTCGTCGTCGCCCCAGCTCGCCTCGCTCATGCCCACGGGGACGACGCCGAGCGCGAGGGGCACCTCGTGGTTCGCCCAGGCGACGGTGGCGATCCGCTCGGGCTTGGACTCGATGGTCGTGCTGCCGAAGGCGTGCTCGACGGTGACGGGGAAGACGTCCGCGGCCTCGGCCCCGGCCGAGGACTCGCCGTCCGAGGCGGTGGGCTCCTCGGTGTCGTCGCCGCAGGCGGCGAGAGCGACCGAGAGGGACAGCGCGGTGAGCAGGGAGAGCAGGGTGCGGCGCATGGTCAGGCTCCTTAGGTGAAAGTAAGGTAAGGCTAACCTGCACACCGACGCCGCCCGGAGGGGGGGTCCGGACGGCGTCGGTGGTGGGCGACTGCTCAGCGGGTGGTCACCGCAGCGTGACCTTCTTCGTCGCGGAGGAGGACGGCTTGACCTGGTCGGAGCCGAGGTACTTCACGGCCAGCTTGTGCGTGCCCCTCCTCATCTTCGGCAGCATGATCGTGAGCTTCCCGCGCTGACCGGCCACGAGCCTGGCCTTGGCGACGACCTTGCCCTTGTCGGTGACGACGACGTCACCCGTCGGCACCTGGTCCGATGACACGGTGACCACGGCCTTGCCGCGCTTGCCCGTCTTGAGCGCGTACTTCGCGGTGGTGGTCGACGGCACCTTCGCGACCGGCCCGGCGGGCGGGGTGGTGCCCGCCTTGGCGGCGAACAGCCCGACGTACGGGATCACGTAGGACTTGGTTCCACCGTGACCGCCGACCGCGAAGGCGATCTGGAAGTGGTCACCGGACTGCGCGACCGGGCAGGGTGCGTCACCGGCGACCCGGTCGTCGCACTCCGGCTGCTGGGTGCCCGACCCCAGCATCTCCCGCGTGGCGCGGACCGGGAACTGGAACTCCAGGACCTCGCCCCGCTTGAGGATGAACGGCTTGTCTCCGGCCAGGGTGAGCACGGCGCCGCCGTTGGTCCCGCTCCAGTAGTCCAGCCCCCCGGTCGTGAGCTGCGGGGCCTCGCCTGCGGGCGCGATGTCCCAGCGCACCTCCTCGTCGATGTACTCCAGTCCTGCCGGGGCGATCAGCTCGGGGACCACGGCCACCTTGTCGGCGCACGGCGTCCCGATGTAGCCGATGTAGCCGCGGATCATGAACGGCTCCCCGACCTTGGGCACCTGCCCGGTGGGTGACCACCAGCCGGTGTTGGCGCTCACGCCGGTGCCGTACGTCTCGGTCACACAGTTCCAGAGCAGGTCCGAGTCGGACTTGCCGTCGTTCCAGCCGCTGGCGGCCGCGGTGGCGGGTGCGAGCGGTGCGAGCAGGGCCAGCAGGAGCGCGATCAGCGCGAGCGGGGCCAGCATCAGCTTCTTCATGGCATGCCTTTCGATGGTGTGCGGGGCACGGTGCGGTGTGGTGGACCGGGTGGCGGTCATGACGTGGCCACCCCCAGTCCTTCGATGCGGACCGGTCGGTCCTTGGTGGCCACGACGATCCGGAGGGATCCCGTGAACGGCTCGGGGAACGGGGCGAGGGCCACGAGCTGGCGGCGGGAGGTGCCGGACGCACCCAGCCGGACGGTGCCGAGCAGCCGCGACCCGGCGAAGACCTTGACCTTGCCGTGCTTGCGGCCCTTGCCGACGACCAGCGCGACCTGGCGGGCACCCGAGACCGACCGGGTCAGGGTGGCCCCCTTGCGCTTCGCCTCGAGGAACGCGCCGCCGTAGGCGGCGGCGCTGCGCTTGGGCTTCCAGCCCCTGGCCCTGCCCAGGTCTCCGGCGACCAGCGGCACGGTCCAGGTGCTGGTGGCCGGTGTCGGGTCGGCGTTGCCCGCACCGTCCCGGGCCGCCGCGGTGACGACGTGGGTCTGCCGGGACAGTCCGGTCAGCGTGAACCCGGCGGGTCCGCAGGGCGTTGCGACGCCGTCGAGGGTGCAGGCGAAGGTCGCACCCGGCTCGGTGGACCCGAGGCCGACCGTCGCGGAGTCGGCCAGCACGAACCCGGTCGGACCCGTCGCCGTCGTGTCCGGGGCCGCGCCGTCCACGGTCCACGTGTGCTTCGCCGGCGGGTCCTCCACGTTGCCGGCGGCGTCGGTCGACCGGACCTCGAACCGGTAGGCCCCGTCCCCGAGGTCGCGGTAGGACACCGGCGAGACACAGGTCGCCCACGTCCCGGGAGAGCCGGGGCCGATGAGCCGGCACTCCTGCGTCACGGTCCCGGCGGCCGGGAAGGTGAACCTGGCCGAGCGACCCTCGACTGCCGGGGTCACCGGCGTGGTCGGAGCCGTCGTGTCCACGCGCCACTCGTACGTCGCGGGGAAGTGCTCGACGAAGGTGCCGGCCTGGGAGTAGACCCGGAACACGTGGGCCCCGTCGGACAGGTCGGAGTACCTGGCACTACCTGCCGGCCCGGTCCCACAGGCCTGGTAGGCCTGGTAGTCGAGGGAGCAGAAGAACTGCGCGCCGTAGACGCTGTCGAAGCTGAAGTCGGCCACTGCGGACCGCGCCGAGGTGAACGGGATGAGGAGCGTGTCCACCCCCACGACGTCGACCGCACGCGCGGGACCCACGTTGCCGGAGGCGTCGATTCCCCTGACCTCGATCTTCTGTCCCCCGACGGGGACGGTCAGGTCCACGGGCGAGGCACACGGAGCGAACGTGGAGTGACCCACGATGCGGCACTCCGTGGTGCCGGCCTCGTCCACGGCGAAGCTGAGGCGGAACCGACGGTCCGAGGTGGCGAGCTGTTGGGCCGATGCCGAGGTCACCTTGGGTGCGACGCTGTCGACGAACTTGGCGACCGGGCGCCGCTCGTCGCTGGTGAACGCACCGGAGTGCACGCCGCACTCGGTCCACGATCCGGAGACCCGGGTCGTGTCGCAGCCCGTCCAGCCGGCGAACGACCAGTTGCCGGCGGGGTTGTCGGGGCGCTGCGCACGCAGCCACACCCACGCCTCGAACGGCTCGTCGTTGCGGATCCGCGGACAGAAGTTGGTGACCCGCTGGTCCTGGTTGGACCACCAGTCGCAGGTCAGGTTGCCCTTGTCCTCGATCGAGCCCTCGACCACGACGACGCGGCCGGAGCCCTGGACACCGATGGTGACCCCGACCTGGCCGGCCTCGGCAGGCGAGGCGAGCGCGGCCTGGAGGGAGGCGGCCGCGACCGCCGTGGTGGCGAGGGCGGCGAGCCGTCGACGGCGACGGAGGTGGGTGGGCACTGGAGCTCCTCGTGGCGTGGAGGTACGCGGGTAGGCGGTCAGGACGGGGTTGATCTCGACGTTCATGCGGTCGCCGCCGGGAGGTCGGGGAGCGCCAGCCAGGCGTCCCAGGAGAGATCGCGGCCGACGTACCGCGGTGCCGTCAGCGGCCAGGACTGCGCGACCCAGCGCGGGACGAGCTCGTCCAGGGCCCGCTCCACGTCCGACCCGACGAGGCGGTCCACGACCCACCACGAGATCTCGGCGTCGGCGCCGACCTTCTCCGGAGGGTCGAGGTAGACGCAGCCGAGCAGCTCGGTCTCGTCGAGGTCGAAGAGCGCGTAGTTGAACGACTCGTGCGCCTCGATCTCCGCCTCGTGCCGGGCCAGGTCCTCCAGGTCCATCTCCCGGGTCATGTGGGCCGGGGGCCAGCCCCAGGCGACTCCGTAGACCGACCAGAGCCGCTCCCGTGACCCCATGACCGCGGGGAGGTCCAGGTCGACGTCGGTCGCGCGGATCGGCCGCAGGTGGTGGTCCGCGTCGACGGGGACGTACGTCGGGTGCTGCCACTCGGTGGGCAGCCACGTGGCCGGGCCGGCCGGAGGAGTCGTCTGGGTGGTCATGCGACCAGCGTCGGAGAGGGGCCTTGCGGTGCCCTTGCCGACGCCTTGTGGCGACCTTGCCCGGTCTTGCGACCGCCGGAGGAAAGGTCAGCCGGTCCGCAGCGCGAGGTCGACCATCGCGGTGACCGACAGTCCCCGGCCCTCGCTCACCGCCGCCTCGAAGTCCTCGCCCAGCACGGTCCGGGTCGAGTCGAGCGACGCCTCGAGCATCGCCTCGTCCGGCTTGTAGTAGCCGTAGACGTTGGACCCGACGGTCTCCCGCAGCCGCCGGGCGGCCCCGTGCAGCAGGGCGACCCGCCGGGGCTCGCTGTCGAGCGCCTCGACCACGCCGAGGGTGTCGAGGAAGTAGGCAAGGTTGGCCAGGTCGCCGGTGCGCACGCTGAGCCGGATGCCCTCCTCGAGCTGCTCGCGCGCGGCGGCGGCGTCGTTGCCGGCCAGGGCGACCTGGGCGCTGGTGAAGAGAGTGATGTAGATGGCGAGGGGGTCCTCGCGCTCCCGGGCGGCCGCGAGCGCTCGCTCGAGCAGGGGCTCGGCCTCACCGGTCGCGCCCCGCAGCAGGCGGATCGTGGCGAGCCAGACGTGGGCGAGCGTCCACAGCCAGCCGCCGCCCCTGTCGACCTCCTCGCAGAGCGGGATGGTGTCCTCGAGCGCCTGCTCCGCCGCCGGCAGGTCCTCCTCGGCGAGGGCGACCAGGCCGACGCCGGCGAGGTTGTGCGCCAGACCGACCAGGTCGCCGGCCTCCCGGGCCACGTCGGTCCCCTCGTACCAGGCCCGCGCGCCGACGAGGTCGCCCTGGGCGTACGCCATCGCCGCGGTGACCGCGAGGGCTCGCGACCGGACCTCGGCGGACACGTCCTGGGCGAGGACCGCCTGCATGAGGCGGCGGCCCTCGAGGAGGTTGCCGCGGATCCACCAGAACAGCCAGAGCGCCCAGCCCAGCCGGCAG
>NZ_JAEMSS010000231.1 GCF_016462705.1 Nocardioides sp.
GTGCCCGCCGCCACGACCACGTCCCGCGCGGCCGCGAGCTCGTCGACGCGCAGCCACGGCGGTCCGAGCACCTTCATCACCTGAGGGGCGAACGCCGGCGACTCGGCGAGGACCTTGCGGGCCGGTCCGCTCGAGACGACCTCCCCGTCCGACAGCACCAGCACCTGATCGGCCACCAGGGCCGCGAACTCGACGTCGTGGGTCGAGACGAGAACCGCCCGCCCGTCGTCCGCGAGCCCACGCAGGAGCCGCGCCAGGCCGCGCTTGGCGGCGTAGTCGAGCCCGCGGGTCGGCTCGTCGAGCAGGAGCACCGGCGGCTTCGGCGTGAGCACCAGCGCCAGGGCCACGGCCAGCCGCTGGCCCTCGGACAGGTCCCGCGGGTGCCGGTCGCCCGGGATGCCGGGCACCAGCGAGTCGAGGAGCTCCCGGCAGCCCACGCCACCCGCGGCGCACTCCTCGTCGACGGTCTCGAGGTAGAGCAGGTCCGAGCTGCTCTGCGGCAGCAGGCCGACCAGCGCGCGCCGGGCGGCGGGCTTCACGTCGGCCGGGTCGGTGCCGTCCACGCACACGGCGCCCGACCGACGCGGACCCGAGCCCTGCAGCGCCCAGAGCAGCGACGACTTCCCGGCCCCGTTGCGGCCCATCAACGCCGTGACCCCCGGCCGCAGGTCGAGCGACACCTCGCGGACCGCGACACTGCGGCCGTGGGTGACCGTGACGTCCCGGGCCGTCAGCACGGCGGCGGGCCCGGCGGCGTCGAGTGACCCGTTCTGGTCGACTGGGGCCGCAGGCAGCCAGTTCGGGTCACTCGACGCGAGCCGACGCCGGGCCTCCCGCACCGTCAGCGGCAGCGGCGACCAGCCGGCGTACCGGCCGAGATCCACGAGCGGCGGTACGACGGGCGAGCGGGCGAGCAGGTCCGCGGGGTCGCCGACCTCGACCCGGTCGCCCACGAGCAGGGCCATCCGGTCCACGAACGGCACCACCCGCTCGAGGCGGTGCTCGGCGACCAGGACGGAGACCCCGAGGTCGTGCACCAGGCGGGTCAGCGTCGCGAGGACGTCCTCGGCCGCGGTCGGGTCGAGGGCCGAGGTCGGCTCGTCGAGCACGAGCAGTCGCGGGTGCATGGTCAGCACCGAGCCGATGGCGACCCGCTGCTGCTCACCGCCGGACAGGCTGCGCAGGTCGCGGGTGCGCAGGTCGGCGATGCCCAGCAGGTCGAGCGTCTCCTCGACCCGGCGGCGCATCGTGTCACCGGGCAGCCCGAGCTGCTCCATGCCGTAGGCGAGCTCCTCCTCCACCGTGTCGGTGACGAACCCCGCCAGCGGGTCCTGCCCGACGTAGCCGATGACGTGGGCGCGTTCGCGGGGCGGGGTCCGGAGGATGCTGACGCCGTCGAGCAGCAGGTCGCCGCGCAGGTGCCCGCCGGTGAACCGCGGGACCAGGCCGGTGACGACGCCGAGCAGCGTCGACTTCCCGGAGCCGGTCGGGCCGGAGACGAGCACCAGCTCGCCCTCGCCCACCGACAGGTCCACGTCGGTGAGGACCGGCTGGTCGGCGTAGGACACCGTGATGCCGCGCAGGTCGATCATGCGAGCGCGCCCTGCAGCCTGGGCTCGGGGGCGGCCGGCGCCGCCACCACGCCGACCACGGCGGCCAGCAGCGCCAGCGGGGTCAGCGTCGGCCACGAGGTCAGGCCCGGGTAGGCGGTGAGGACCTGGTGACCGGCCACCCACCACATCGCGGCCGCGGCCACGAGACCCGAAGCCATGACGACCAGCTCAGGCGCCCGCCAGGGGTCTGGTCGGTAGCGGGTGCGCGGCACCCGGCGCCCGGCCGCGACCAGTCCGACCACGGCGACGGTGACGCCCAGCAGGAGCATCGGGGTCGCCAGCACGCGTGGCGCGGTGGTGTCCAGGCCCGCGTAGACGCCCACGCAGATGCCGCACAGACCAGCCAGCATCAGGGCCCCGGTCACCAGCCGCTCGCGGGGCGTCGCACCCGCGGAGCGCCCGTAGCCCCGGGTGTCCATCCCCGCCGCCAGGCGCAGGGAGCGCTCGAGCGCGTCCTCGAGCACCGGGACCAGGTAGCGCCGCAGCCGCCCGGTCCGGCGGGTGTCCCCCGCCCGGAGGCTCTGGGCGAGCCGCACCCGGCGGGCGCTGTCGGCGAACTGGGGCAGCACGGTCACGGCGACCACGAGCGCGGTGCCGACCTCGTGCAGCGCGGCGGGCACCGACCGGAGCAGCCGCTTGGGGTTGGCCAGGGCGTTCCCCGCCCCGACGCAGATCACGATGGTGGCCAGGCGGAGGCCGTCGTAGAAGCCCGCCAGCAGCGCCTCCTGGGTCACCGGGCCGAACAGCCGGAGCCCCAGGACCCAGTCGGGCAGCGGCACCTCCGGCAGGTCGAGCAGCACGGTCCCGGACTCGACGCCCCCGCCGAGGACGATCCGGAACACGACCCGCATCACCAGGATGACCGCGCCGACGATCACGTACAGCCGGAACGACCCGGCCCACGGCTGGTCGGACCGGCGGGCCATCACGACCAGCGTCGCCACCCCGACCAGCATCAGCAGGACCAGGGGGTTGGTGGTCTGGGTCGCCGCCGCGGCGAGGCCCAGCGCCCACACCCACCAGGCCACGGGGTGCAGGTCGCGGGGCAGCCGGGTGCTCACGTCACGAGGCTCCGGCCCGTCGGCGTACGACGACCACGACGGCCGCGCCTCCGAACAGCGCCACGAGCAGGGCGACCGGCACCCAGGCCGGCAGCCCGCCCCCGTCCGGGTCGCCGGCGTCCGCCGACCCGCTCGTGGGCGCGACCTCGTCGGTCACGGCGCTGGACGGGGTCTCGGTCGCGCTCGGCGTGGGGCTCGGCGTCACCGTGGGCGGCAGTGGCTCCGCCGGCAGCGGCGAGGGCGCCGGGCTCTCGAGGGACGTCGGCGTCGGGCTCTCGGTCGGCTCCTCCGTCGGCGCCTCGGTCGGCGTCGCCGTGGGCTTCGACGTGGGTGTCGGCTTCGGGGTCGGCGTCGGCGTCGGCTTCACCGTCGGCGTCGCGCTCGGGGCGGCCGACTGGTGCTTGGGCGGCGCCACCCCGGGGGTCGACTGGCCCTCGACGTCGTCCCAGGACAGGGCCACGGACCCGCCGGCCGGGATGGTCAGCGACGCGGCCCCCAGAGAGGAGTAGGTCCACTTCCCGGTCTTCCCGTCCGACCACCACAGGTTCCAGTAGGCGTTCGCAGGCGGGGTGTTGACGCACGGGTCGTCCTCCGGCGTCGGCAGGCCCTGGACCCGGCAGACGAAACCGGGCGTCCGCTGGACGTAGGTGAGCTCGTAGCCGTTGCCGGTGAAGAGCGCGGCGGCCTTCTGCCCACCACCGTGCGGGTCGCAGACGGACTGCGCGCCGCCGCCGAGGCTCTTGAAGTCCACGACGACGCTCACGCCGCCCGCGTCGGCGCAGGTCGCCGCGTCTGACGGTGACGCCGTGGCGACCCAGACGAGCGGGCCCGCCGCCGCGGCCACGAGGACCGCGACGGCGCGCCGTACGAACGTCATGCTCAGTCGCAGCCGTCGATGATCACGTAGACCAGCGCCGGCGCGGCCTGGGCCGTCGACCGGATGAACTGGTCACGCTCCTCGACGCTGATGCCGTCCTTCGCCGTGGCCTTCGCGGCCTTGTCGTAGGCGATCGCGCCGTTCTCGCCCGAGACACCGGAGACGGTCAGCCTGCTCAGCCACTTGGCTGCCCGGTTCGCCTTGTCGCAGGCGCCGGCAGCCCCCAGCGCGGACGCGGCGAGCCCGGTGCTGTTGGCGTTGGGGGTCTCGGTGGAGGGGCCGCCGCCGAAGCTGCCGTTGGTGCCCTGTGTCTTGGTCAGCCAGGCGAGGGCCCGGGAGACGGCCGCGCGGACGGGCTTGGTGGGGGTGGGGTCCTCGAGCAGGGCGAGCACGGCCAGCGCGGTGGTGTCGGTGTCGGGTGCGCTGGTGGTCTTGCGCTTGCCGCCGTCGCAGGTCTGGTCGGCCGCCGTCTTGTCCTCGGTGAAGTTGAGCCGGAAGTAGCCGGCCTTGCACTGCTGCGAGAGCAGGAACGTCGTGGCCTTGCCGGCCTTCTTGGCCCCGGCCTCGGTCAGCGCCTGGACGGCGTACGCCTGCCCGATGACGTTGGCGAAGTCGCTCGCGCCCTTGTCCTGGATGCGACCGTTGACGGGCGCCGAGCCGGCCACCCGCTTGCTCAGCCGCTTGACCAGGTCGACGCCCCCGAAGCTCGCCGGGTCGGCTCCGGTGGCCTGCGCGAACACGGCGGCCTTGGCCGTGGCGTTGGCGTAGATGTCGCTGCTGCCGAAGTCGGCGCCGGTGGTGTAGCTGTCGACGTTCTTCGCGATCGCCTTGCGGACGGTCTTCGCGGTCCTGGTCTGTCCGAGCTCCTGGAGCGCGAGGCCGACGTCGATGCTGAGGCCGTAGTCGTCGAAGTCGAACTGGTCGTTGTGGACCAGCCCGCCGTCGAGCTGCTTGGCGAGCCAGCGCTCGGTCTGGTCGACGGGGTCGCCGGCGGACGCCGGCCCCGCGGACAGGGTGAGCGTGGCCGCCACGGAGACGGCGAGCGCCACTGCGCTCGAGAGATGCTTCTTCATGGTTCCTTCCCGCTGCGCAGCGGGAGGCCGGGAGCGACTGCTCCGAGGAGGCCACCCGCTGTTTTCCTCGACAGCGTGTGATCAGGACGCGACGTGGAGGGTGTTCCGGCTCGCATGACCTCCTGGAGGAGGCCACGCCTACGGTTGCGGGTCAGCGCCGGACTCGGACCGGCTTCCCCCGCCACGGGCGTGATGTGGATGAAGTTGTCGTGCGGCTCGCACCCTACTCTGAGGCGGTGACCGACGCCGACTTCGACCCCATCCCCGCGGACGGGCTGCTCGTGGCGCTCGCCGAGGTCGCGCGGCACAAGGACGGCTTCGAGCTCGGGATCACCGTCAACGTCCCGGGGGCCACCGTCACCGGCGTGATGATCGGGCCACGCGCGTGGCTGCGGATCCTGGGCGCGAGCGGCGAGGGCGGCGCGCACGAGTTCCTCAACTCGCTGGCCGGCGGCATGAACCAGATCCTCGAGAGCGCGGGGCGCGAGGTCACCACCCAGTTCCTGCACCTGCGCGACGCTCAGTACGTCTCCGGCGGGCACTTCACGCCCACCAACGCCGGCCTGCTGTGGCGCGGTCGCCTCGGTGAGATCACCGGGTTCTCCATCGGCACCCTCACCCCGGCCGGCTAGCCAGGCTGGGCAGGCCGGACCGGCTGGGCAGGCTCAGGAGCCGAGCTTCTCCAGGATCAGCTCGCGCACCCGGCCGGCGTCGGCCTGGCCCCGCATCTCCTTCATCACCGCGCCGATGAGCGCACCCGCGGCGGCCACCTTGCCGTCGCGGATCTTGTCGGCGACGTCGGGGTTGGCCGCGATCGCGTTGTCG
>NZ_JAEMSS010000071.1 GCF_016462705.1 Nocardioides sp.
GTGCTGAGCGAGGACCTCGAGGTGGTCGGCGTCAACGACCTCGCGGACCCCAGGACCCTGCGCGCCCTGCTGCGCCGTGACTCCACCTACGGTCGGTTCCCCGTCGAGATCGAGGCGGGCGAGGACGTCCTGGTCATCGGCGGTCGCAAGATCCCGTGCTCGAGCGCGACGACCCCCGCCGAGCTCCCGTGGGGCGAGCTGGCGGTCGATGTCGCCGTGGAGTGCACCGGTCGCTTCCGCACCGCGGAGACCGCCGGAGGGCACCTCGAGGCCGGCGCCCGCAAGGTGGTCATCTCGGCTCCCGGCAAGGGCGTCGACGCCACCGTGGTCATGGGCATCAACGACGGCGACTACGACCCGGCCCATCACGACGTCGTCTCCAACGCCTCCTGCACGACGAACTGCGTCGCGCCCATGGTCAAGGTCCTGCAGGACTCCTTCGGCATCGAGCGCGGCTTCATGACGACCGTGCACGCGTACACCGGAGACCAGAACCTGCTCGACGGACCGCACAAGGACCTGCGGCGCGCCCGGTCGGCAGCGGTCAACATCATCCCGACCACCACGGGCGCGGCCCGCGCCGTCGCCCAGGTCATGCCGGAGCTCGAGGGCCGGCTGGACGGGGTCGCCCTGCGCGTGCCGGTCGTCACCGGCTCTCTGGTCGACCTGGCCGTGCTCCTCGACCGCGAGGTCACCGTCGACGAGGTCAACGCGGCCTTCGAGGCTGCCACGCACACGCAGGCGTTCGAGGGACGGCTGCGCTACGAGGACGAGGACTTCGTCTCCGTCGACGTCATCGGCGAGTCGGCCTCGTGCGTGTTCGACTCCTCGCTGACCCAGGCATCCGGCCGGCTCGTCAAGGTCTTCGGCTGGTACGACAACGAGTGGGGCTACGTGTGCCGGCTCGCCGAGCTGGTCCGTCTCGTGGGGCACAACCCCGCCCCTGCCGGGGGTGCCTCGGCATGACCCTCGACGTGCGGATCCACGGACGGGGCGGCCAGGGCGTGGTCACAGCCGCTGAGCTGTTGTCCCTCGCCGCCTTCGACCAGGGTCTGCACGCCCAGGCGCTCCCGAGCTTCGGCTCCGAGCGGACCGGAGCCCCGGTCGTGGCCTTCTGCCGCATCGACGAGCAGCCGATCCGGGCGCACGACCCCGTCGACGCCCCCGATCTCGTGGTCGTCCAGGACCCCACCCTGCTGCACGACGCCGACGTGCTCCTCGGTCTGGCCGAGGACGGGCTGGTCATCGTCAACTCGAGCCGGTCGGTGGCCGAGCTGGAGACAGCAGGTCTGCGCCTGGGACCCGGACAACGCGCCCTGACCGTGCCGGCGACCGACCTGGCCAGGGAGCACCTGGGCCGCGCGATGCCCAACACCGCGCTCCTGGGCGCGGTCGCGGCCGCCACCGGCGTCGTGAGTCTCCACGCCGTCCGGCGCGCCATCGCGGAGCGGTTCGACTCGCGTGGGCGGCTGCTCGTCGCCGCCAACCTGCGTCTGGCCGAGGACGCCCACGACATGGTCATCGCCACCCAGGAGGCACACGGTGCTGAGACAGCTTGAAGGATCCCGAGCGGTCGCCGAGACCGTGGCTCGATGTCGTCCCGCGGTGGTCGCCGCCTACCCGATCTCGCCCCAGACCCACATCGTCGAGGCGCTGGCCGACCTGGTCACCGCCGGCGAGCTCGCGTCGTGCGAGTACCTCATGGTGGAGTCCGAGTTCGGCGCCATGTCGGCGTGCATCGGCGCGTCCGCGGCCGGTGCGCGCGCCTACACCGCGAGCGCCAGCCAAGGGCTGCTGTTCATGGCCGAGGCTCTGCCGAACGCCTCCGGGTTGAGCCTGCCCATCGTCATGACGGTCGCCAACCGCGCGCTGGGCGCACCGATCAACATCTGGAACGACCACTCCGACGCGCTCTCCCAGCGGGACGCGGGCTGGGTGCAGCTGTTCGCCGCCTCCAACCAGGAGGCGGTCGACCTGCACGTGCAGGCCTTCGCCCTGGCCGAGCGTCTCTCGTTGCCCGTGATGGTCAACATGGACGGTTTCGTGCTCACCCACGCGATGGAGGAGGTCGACGTGCCGGAGCAGGACGACGTCGACGCCTTCCTGCCCCCCTTCCAGCCCCGGCAGTGGCTCGACCCGGACGACCCGGTGACCATCGGTGCGATGGTCGGACCGGGTGCCTTCACCGAGGTGAAGTACCTGATGGCCGACCGGCAGATCCGCGCGCTCGACACCGTGACGGAGGTGGCGGCGGAGTTCCGTGCGGCGTTCGGCCGGGACTCCGGTGGCCTGGTCCGGCCGTACCGGACCGACGACGCCGAGGTCGTCCTCGTGGCCATGGGCTCCACGCTGGGCTCCGCGACCGACGTGGTCGACGACCTGCGCGCCGAGGGAGTCGCGGTCGGGCTGCTCGGCATCGGCTGCTACCGACCGTGGCCCTACGACGAGGTGCGCGCGGTCTTGGGTGGCGTCCCCCGGGTGGTGGTGGTCAACCGGGCGATCGCGGTCGGGGCCGGGAGCGTCCTGGGCCGGGACGTCAGGCTGAGCCTTCCTGGTGGGACCACCGTCGTCCACGACGTCGTGCTGGGGCTCGGCGGGCGGCCCGTGACGCGCGCGGGCCTGCGTGAGCTGGTGCTCGACGTGCTCGCCGGGCAGGTCCCGGACGAGACGCTCCACTTCGCCGACCTCGACCGCGAGGCCGTGCACCGTGAGCTGGCCCGAGAGGCCGCCCTCGAGGAGGCCGCCCGATGACGACCACGCTCTACCAGATCGGCACCTTCGCCGCCGGCAACCGCCTGCTCGCGCCCGAGCAGCGGGCGGTCCAGTCGAGCACCGAGCGCGGCAACGCCATCACCTCGGGGCACCGGGCCTGCCGGGGCTGCGGGGAGGCCCTCGCCGCGCGGGTCGTCCTCGACGCGGCGTCCCGCGCCTCCTCCGGCCGCATGGTCACCGTCAACGCCACCGGGTGCCTCGAGGTGTTCTCGACGCCCTACCCGGAGTCGGCCTGGCAGGTCCCCTGGCTCCACTCCCTGTTCGGCAACGCGGCCGCCGTCGCGTCGGGCGTCTCCGCCGCACTGCGCGCCACCGGCCGCGACGACATCCGGGTCGTCGCCCAGGCCGGCGACGGGGGCACCGTGGACATCGGCATGGGCTGCCTGTCCGGGATGTTCGAGCGCAACGACGACGTGCTGTTCGTCTGCTACGACAACCAGGGCTACATGAACACCGGTGTCCAGCGGTCCGGCGCGACGCCGCCGGCGGCCAGCACCGCCACGACCCGTCCGGTGGGGACGTCCGTGGGCAACGCGTTCGGGACCGGCAAGAGCCTGCCCCTCATCGCCATGGCGCACGAGATCCCGTACGTCGCCACCGCCACGGTCGCCGATCTGCACGACCTCGAGGCCAAGGTGGTGACCGCCATGTCCATGCACGGCGCCCGCTACATCCATGTCCTCGTGCCGTGCCCCCTCGGCTGGGGCTCCGCGTCGGCCGAGACCATCCGGGTGGCCAGGCTCGCCGTGCAGTCGGGCCTCTTCCCGGTCTTCGAGGCCCGCGAGGGTGCGGTGACCGCGGCCATGACCATCCGTGCCCAGGTGCCCGTCGAGGACTACCTGCGCCCCCAGACCCGCTTCGACCACCTGTTCCGTGGCGACGGCCGGCCGGACGTGGTCGCCGCGCTGCAGGAGCGCGCCGATCGCAACATCGCCCGGTTCGGGCTGCTCGCCGAGCAGCCCGACAACCCACCGGACGGGCGGCCGCAGGACCCCGCACCGCTGGAGAAGGAGACGCCATGAAGCTCCCGTACGCCGTGAGCCTGGGCCCCGGGACCAGCGCCGCGGACCTGACCGGCAGCTGGCGGACCGAGCGTCCGGTCTACCAGACGCTGGTGGCGCCGTGCGGCAACGCCTGCCCGGCCGGCGAGGACGTCCGCACCTGGCTCTACCTGGCCGAGAGCGGCGGCGCCGGCTACGAGGCGGCGTGGCGATCGATCATGGAGACGAACCCGTTCCCGGCGATCACCGGACGCGTCTGCTACCACCCCTGCGAGACGGCGTGCAACCGCGGGAACCTGGACGAAGCCGTGGGGATCAACTCCGTGGAGCGGTTCCTCGGCGACCGGGCCCTCGACCAGGGCTGGACGGTCCGGGTCCACACCCCGGCGACCGGGCGACGGGTCCTGGTCATCGGCTCCGGCCCGGCCGGGCTGTCCGCGGCCTACCACCTCGCCCGGCGCGGCCACACCGTCACCGTCCGGGAGTCGGCTCCCGCACCGGGCGGGATGATGCGCTACGGCATCCCGCGCTACCGGTTGCCCCGGGAGGTGCTCGACGCGGAGGTCGACCGGGTGCTGGCCCTCGGAGTGACCCTCGAGCTGGACTCCCCGGTCACCGACCTCGACGCCGCGCGGGCCGAGGGGTGGGATGCGGTGTTCCTCGCCGTGGGCGCCCAGCTCGGACGCCGCACCTATCTCCCCGCGGCCTCGGCCGCGAAGGTCCTGGACGCCGTCTCGATGCTCCACGGTCTCGAGACCGGTGACCGTCCGCTGCTCGGCCGGAGGGTGGCCGTGTACGGCGGCGGCAACACCGCGCTCGACGCCGCGCGGACCGCCAAGCGCCTCGGCGCCTCGGACGCGGTCGTCGTCTACCGCCGGACCCGGGAGCGGATGCCGGCGCACGAGGACGAGGTCGCGCAGGCGGAGCAGGAGGGCGTCGAGTTCCACTGGCTGTCCACCATCGAGCGCGTCGAGCCCGACGGCCTCCTCATCGAGCAGATGGAGCTCGACGAGAACGGGTTCCCGCAGCCGACCGGCCGCACCGAGCGGCTCGCGGCCGACTCCGTGCTGCTCGCCCTCGGCCAGGACACCGACCTGTCCCTGCTCGGCCCCGACAGCGGGTGCCGGGTCATCGACGGCTCCGTGGAGACCGACCACAGCTTCGCGACCGGTGTCACCGGTGTCTTCGCGGGCGGGGACGTCGTGGCAGGTGAACGGTCGGTGACCGTCGCCATCGGCCACGGCCGACGGGTCGCGGAGAGCATCGACGCCTGGCTCGCGGGCCGGTCCGCCCCGCCGGTGGCCGACCCTGACCTGGCGCCGTACGAGGCCCTCAACACCTGGTACTTCGAGGATGCCGCCCGGACCCATCGGCCGCTCCTGGAGCGGGCGCGGCGAAGCTCCACCTTCGACGAGGTGGTGCACGGGCTCGACGAGGACACCGCTCTCTTCGAGGCCCGCCGCTGTCTGTCGTGCGGCAGCTGCTTCTCCTGCGACAACTGCTACGCGCTGTGCCCCGACAACGCCGTGCTGAAGATCGGCCCTCCAGGGGAGTACGAGATCGACCTCGACTACTGCAAGGGCTGCGGGATCTGCGTGGAGGAGTGCCCGGCCGGGGCGATCCGCATGGTGCCTGAAGAGGTGTGAGTCAGGACCGCCGTGGCGCGCCGTGCCGGGGCGGGCACAGGAGCCGGTCGAGGACCACCAGGGTGCTCAGGGTCACCGCGGCCACGCTCCAGCTGGTGAGGCCGTGGTCCATGCCTTCGCTGGCCAGGTAGCCGAGCCCCAGGCACGCGACCGCGACCTCCAGGAGCGGAAGCAGCGGGCGCGTCCCCGAGGCGGCCGTGCGAGCGGTCGGGTCCTCCCACCTCCCGACGAGCAGCACGATGGCCAGGGTCGTCGCGGCCAGCGCCACCAGCCACAGCGGCCGGATCAGCCACCAGTCCCGGGTGTTCGGGTGGTCCGTGAGCCCGAAACCTCCGGCGGTGAGCACCGCTGCGCCCAGGACCCCCAGGGCGGTCAGGTGCCACAGGTAGATGGTCATCAGGCGGCCCTCGAGCGCCACGGTCGCCCGCCAGCGCCGCGGCTCGGCGACCAGCCGGGACAGCCAAGGCTCGGCCGCGATGGCGCCACCGGCCAGGAACAGGCCGAGGAAGAGCACGGTCGCCCGGGTGGGGTAGGTGTTGTTGAGCCCGTAGCCGTTCACGCCGACCATCGACATCCCGTAGGGGCCGAGCCAGACCAGCAGGTGGTGACGACCAGGCCCGACGCCGAGCACGCCACCGCCCGGCGTCGGTCGGAGAACCACCCGTCCGACCAGGCGAAGCCGACCATCTCCAGGGTCCCGAAGACCAGCAGGAGGTTGACGGCGCCGACCGCGGTGCTGGCCGCGCGGATCGACCACAGGTCCACCAGGCACACGGCCACCAGGCCGGCCAGTGGTGCGCCGACGCCCCAGCGTTCCCACGCGGTCATCGTGAGGGGGGTGACGGCCACGATGACGACGTACGTCGCCAGGAACCAGGTCGGCACGAGCGACGTCACGGACGCGATGCGCAGCCATTCGCCGTCCAGGCCAACGACCGGCGCGAGGGGCGTCGCGACGAGCCAGAACAGCAACAGCGGCACCACGGGGCGGGTGAGCCGCTCCGTGCGGCCGGCGAGCCAGGCGCCGTAGCTCGCCCCCCGAAGGCTCGCAGAGCGCCAGGAGCGTGCGTTCGCGAACCCGCCGACGACGAAGAACACGGGGATGACCTGGAAGACCCACGTGAGCGGATGGGTCCAGGGCGCGATCCCGAGCAGCCCCGCACGGTGCAGAACTCCCGCCGCATCGACGTACCAGCCCTGCTTCAGCCAGTGGCCGAGGACCACGGCAGCGAGCGCCAGGACCCGTACCAGGTCCACGGCGCGGCTCCGGCCCGTCGGCGTCGACCTCACGAGCTCGTCGAGGCGCAGCGAGGAGCTCCGGTGTCCGGACATGCTTGACGATGGCCCGGCCGCCGTGATCCAGGACACGGCCCAAGGTCCCACCGGATCGGTGTCCTTCGCCCCCGGTACCGGACCGCGTCGCGCGGGACAGTGGAGACATGAGGGAAGTCGTGGTCGGCACGGCCTGCGGGGTGTGCCCCGCGATGACCGCAAGATGAACAGGTCCACTCAGTGGTACGTCAACAGGGTCCGGGAGCCCGCCTCGCACCGTTGTCTCAGGTGTGGCGGGCCCTTGGTCTGGGTGGAGTCGGTGGGCTGGGTCGACTCGGTGCCCGGGCGCACCTACGACCTGTGTGACGCCGACCCCTTCGGCAACCACACCGCGGGGCCGCTCGTCAGGTGAGGTCTTCGGTCCTCCCACCGGAGCGACCTTTGCCCCTGACCTCCGGGACGTGGGACCGAGCAGCCTGGGTGGGAACCATCCGACCCAGGCCTGAGGAGGCCCCCGCAATGAGAGCAGCCGTCGTCACCGACTTCACCGCGCCCCTCGAGATCCAGGAGCGCGCCGTTCCCGAGCCCGGCCCCGGCCAGGTGCTGGTGCGGATGGAGGCCTGCGGCCTCTGTCACACCGACATCCACGCGGCCCACGGCGACTGGCCGGTGAAGCCCGCCCCGCCGTTCGTCCCCGGTCACGAGGGCGTCGGCATCGTCGAGAAGGTCGGGTCGGGCGTCACCAACCGCCAGGTCGGCGACCGGGTCGCCATCGCGTGGCTCGGCCACGCCTGCGGCCACTGCCGGGCCTGCGTGCGCGGCTGGGAGACGCTCTGCGAGGAGCAGCAGAACAGCGGCTACTCCATCGACGGGGCCTTCGCGGAGTACGCCGTCGCCGACGCCGACTACGTCGTCGCGGTCCCGGAGGGGGTGGACCCGACCGACGCGGCACCGCTGACCTGCGCCGGCGTCACGACCTACAAGGCCATCAAGGTCGCGCACATCGAGCCCAGCGAGCGGGTCGGCATCTTCGGCGTCGGGGGCCTGGGCCACCTCGCCGTGCAGTACGCCCGGCTCGTCGGTGGCGAGGTCGTAGCCGTCGACGTCGAGGACGAGAAGCTCGAGCTGGCCACCCAGCTGGGTGCCGACCACACCGTCAACGCGCGCGCCACCGACCCCGTGGCGGCCATCGAGGCGCTCGGCGGGCTCGACGTCGCCGTGGTGACGGCAGTGATCCCCCAGGTCTTCGAGCAGGCCTTCGCGTCGCTGCGTCGCGGCGGGCGCCTGGTCTGCGTGGGACTGCCCCCGGAGTCGGAGGGCCCGATGAGCCTGCCGATCTTCCCGACCGTCCTCAAGGGGATCTCGGTGATCGGCTCGATCGTCGGCACCCGCGAGGACCTGGCCGAGGTCTTCGCACTGCACGCTCTCGGCCGCACCCGGGTCGTCTCGCAGACCCGCAAGCTCGACGAGGTCAACGAGGCCATCGACGAGGTGCTCTCGGGCAAGACGCCGGCCAGGCTGGTCTTCCAGTTCTGAGTGCGTGACAGAGGTCCGCCGAAGGTCGGGACCTAGGGCCTCCGAGGCCCGGTCCTCCGACTCTCTCGGCGGGCCTCTCGCCGCTCCTAGCGTTTGTACCAACGCGGAGGCACACGGTCTCCGCCACCAGAAGGAGTCATCATGCGCTCGGCATTCGACAAGCTGCTCTCGTGGACGGGACTGGCGCTCGCCGTGTTCCTCCTCGCGGCCGGAGGTCTCTTGACCTGGGCCACCACGTTCATCGGCGACCAGGTCAACGACCAGCTCGTCATGCAGGACATCACCATGCCCACCGAGGAGGCCATCGCCGATCTGCCCGACGCAGACCGCGAGGCTCTCGAGGAGTACGCCGGCAGCCGGCTCGACACCGGCCCCGAGGCCAAGGCCTTCGCCGACCACTACATCCTGGTCCACATGAACGCGTCCAGCGACGGCCGCACCTACGAGGAGGTCAGCGGGGAGTTCATCCAGCTGTCCGACGAGGAGAAGGCGAGCGCCGAGGGCCAGGCCCTGGGTCAGCTCCGCCAGTCGCTGTTCATGGGCAACACCCTGCGTGGCCTGCTCCTCTACGGCTACGCGTTCGCCACGATCGGCACCATCGCCGGGATCGCCGCCATCGTCTCCTTCGGAGCCGGCGCCGTCCTGCTGGTGCTTGTCGCACTCGGCTTCTGGCACGCCCGCAAGGCCGGGCAGTCAGCCGAGCGGCCCGCGCCGCAGCAGGTTCTCCAGAAGGCCTGAGTGCGACAACAGTCTCCCGGGATCCCGCAAGGGGTCTCGGGAGATCTGTGTTTCGGGCAGTTCGACCCTGCCGGGCCGCCGCCGCGCGTGCCAGCGTGGGTGTATCAGAGATGAGGTGCGCGATGTCCGTCCCGCTGCTCCGCCTCGAGCACATCGACAAGCGCTTCGGCGCGGTACAGGTCCTCACCGACGTCTCGTTGGACGTCCCCGAGGGCCAGGTCACGGCGCTGGCCGGCGACAACGGTGCCGGCAAGTCGGTCCTGGTCAAGTGCGTGGCCGGCATCCACCGCCCCGACGCGGGGCAGATCCTGTGGGAGGGGCGACCGGTCGAGCTGAACAACCCCCGGGACGCCTCCGCGCTCGGGATCGAGATCGTCTACCAGGACCTGGCCCTGTGCGACAACCTCGACATCGTCCAGAACATGTTCCTCGGCCGGGAGCGCACCCGCCGCCGGCTCCTCGACGAGGCGAGCATGGAAGGGGCGGCCCGCCGGACCCTGCGCTCGCTGGCGGTCACCACCGTGCGGTCGATCCGCCAGCCGGTCCGCTCGCTCTCGGGCGGCCAGCGCCAGTCGGTGGCGATCGCCAAGTCCGTGCTCTGGAACTCCCGGCTGGTGATCATGGACGAACCGACCGCGGCGCTCGGCGTCGCCCAGACCGAGATCGTCCTCCAGCTGATCCGCAGGCTGGCCGACCGCGGTGTCGCCGTGATCGTGATCTCGCACAACATGAACGACGTGTTCCGCGTGGCCGACCGGATCGCGGTCCTGCACCTGGGCCGGCTGGCGGCGGTCCGCCCGGCCGGGGAGCTCGACCACCGCACGGTCGTGGACCTGATGACGGGTGGCTCCTCGACCCGGTCGGTCGACGCGATCGCCGTGACCTGAGGACCGCGCTCGCTCCCTGGCCCCGGACGCTGACCCGGGACACGGATCGGGATACTGGGCCGTGCTCTGCCACGTCTGCTACGCCGAACCGGCCGACCTCCCCGACTGCCCGGCCTGCCGGGGGAGCGGCCGGGCGACCTCTGTCCCGCTGTGCGTCGAGCCGTGGAACGAGGTCGTCCCGGGGCTCTTCCAGGGAGGCCATGACGTGCGGTCCCAGTCGCGGACGGCCTGCGTCGTCACCGACGAGTTCGACCTGGTCGTGAGCATGACGACCCGCGAGGGCTACGGGCCGGACGCGGGCGTCGAGCACCACGTGGCCCGGATGGCGGACGCCGGGGTGGACGCGGGCATCGCCGCCCGGGTCGACGAGCTCGCCCGGGTCACCGCCGAGGCCGTGGAGGCCGGCCGCCGGGTCCTGGTGCGCTGCTCAGGGGGACTCAACCGCTCCGGCCTGGTGGTGGCCGCGTCTCTGGTGCGGCTGGGCCACGCTCCCGATGACGCCATCGCGCTGGTGCGCCGGGCCCGCGGTCCGTGGGCGCTGACCAACCCCGGGTTCGTGGCCCACCTGCGGTCGCTGGCCCGGGCCTGACCGTGCCGACCCGGCGGATCGGGACCCTGTCGCCCAGGTCACATCCGCCCGTGTAAGCATGCTGGCAGCCCGTTCCCGTTCTGGAGGTCTCGTCTTGTCCCTCACCACTCCACGCCGCGTCGTCGCGGCAGCTACCGCATCGGCGGTCGCCCTCATCGGGCTCGCCGCCACCGCGAGCTCGACCGCGCCTGAATACCGATCCGGAGCGGACGGCCAGAAGGCCTACGCCTCGCTCGCCAAGAGCAAGAAGAAGGACTACGTCAAGCTCGACGTGCTCGCGATCAACGACTTCCACGGCCAGCTCGAGGTGGTCCCACCGACCAGCTCCAGCGGCAGGATCAACAACACGCCGGCCGGTGGTGGCGCCTTCCTGGCGTCGCTGCTCAAGCAGGAGCGCAAGAAGTCGCGGGCGGCGGGCGCCAAGACGGTCACCGTGGCCGCCGGTGACCTGATCGGAGCGTCGCCGCTGCTCTCCGCGGCGTTCCACGACGAGCCCACCATCGAGGCCATGAACATGATGGGCCTCGACATCGCCTCCGTCGGCAACCACGAGTTCGACGAGGGCTGGCGCGAGCTGAAGCGGATGCAGAACGGCGGCTGCCTCGCCGACGGCACCGGCGCCAACGGCCAGGACTCGTGCCCCGGAGGCAAGACCTTCGAGGGCGCCAAGTTCAAGTACCTCGGCGCCAACGTCAAGTGGAAGGACCCCAACCGGAAGCGGTCGGTCTTCCCCGCGACGAAGATCGTCAAGGTCAAGGGCCAGAAGGTCGCCTTCATCGGGATGACCCTCGAGGACACCGACACCATCGTCGCCCAGGCCGGCATCGCCGAGATCGAGTTCGCCGACGAGGTCGCGACCGCCAACGCGCTGGTGCCCAAGCTCCGCAAGAAGGGCGTCAAGTCGATCATCGTGCTGCTGCACGAGGGCGTGACCCCGACCGACGCGACGGCGTACAACGACTGCACGGTCGCGACCGGTGCGGCTCTGGACATTGCCAAGAACCTCAGCCCCAAGATCGACGCGGTCGTGAGCGGCCACACCCACCAGCCCTACAACTGCGTGGTCAAGGACCCGGCAGGGAAGCCGCGGCTGCTGACGAGCGCCTCGTCGCTCGGCCGGATCGTCACCAAGCTGCACTTCCTCATCGACCCGAAGACCCGCGACATCGTGCGGCCGGCGGCGTACGCCCACAACATCATCGTGGGCAACAGCGAGGGCCAGGCGCAGTCGAAGAAGATCACCAGCCTGATCAGCCTCTACAACACGCTGGTCAAGCCGATCGCCGACCAGGTCATCGGTCATCTGGACGGTGTCTCCTCGATCACCCGCACCGCGGACGTCAACGGTGGTGACTCGGCCCTCGGGAACCTCATCGCCGACGCCCAGAAGGCCGACCCGAGCATCATCAGGAACGGACAGAAGCCGGTCCTCGCGTTCATGAACCCCGGCGGCATCCGCGCCGACCTGGTCGAGAACGCCAACGGGGACGTGACCTACGGTGCCGCCTTCGCTGTGCAGCCGTTCAGCAACAACGTCGTCTCGATGGACCTGACCGGTGCTCAGATCAAGGCGGTTCTCAACGAGCAGTGGAACGGCACCAACGAGCCCTCCAACCAGCGCAAGATCCTGCAGGTCTCCGGGCTGGAGTACACCTGGGACGCCTCCGAGGCGGCGCTGCCCGGGGCCAACGCCCTGGTGGGTGACGTCATGGTCGACGCCGACGGGGACCCGCTCACCGCGATGGTGCCGCTGGTGGACGGTCAGACCTACCGGGTGGCGGCCAACGTGTTCATCTCCGACGGCGGCGACAACTTCGCCACCTTCAAGTCGGGCACGAACAAGCTGGTCGGCGGGCTGGACATCGACTCGCTGAGGCTCTACCTCGGAGCCAACGACCCGACCGCGCCGACGGCGACGGACCGGATCGACCAGCAGGCCTAGCACCAGCTCGACACAGGCAACGAGGGCCATCCGCGTTCGCGGGTGGCCCTCGTCCTGTCTGCGGTCTGCGTCAGCGCCGCTCCCACGACGCGGCCGTGCGGGTGAGCAGGTCTGCCACGACGCCCTCGACGGAGCCAGTGCGCTCGTAGGCAGTCCGTTGCCTGCTCGCGCCCGACCCGGCCAGGACCCGGTCGACACCGTCGGCCACCCGGTGCTGGTCGTCCGCGACCTCGAGCTGCTCAGCGACGAGCTGGACCAGCTGCGTCACGACCTCGCGGGCGGGCCGCAGCTCGTGGGTGGTCGGGTCCACCAGGTCGCCGGACAGGCCGTAGCGGGCCGCCCGCCAGCGGGCGGCCCGGAGCTCCTCGCATCGCCACACCACCGGCTCACGGTCAGCCGTCCACTGCGCCGCGGCGGTCGCGACCAGCGCACGCACCAGGGCCGCCAGCAACCCGGCGTCGTCGGGGTCCGTCACGACGTCGAGGACCCGCACCTCGACTGTCGGCCAGCTCTCTGACAGGCGCGCGTCCCAGTAGAGCATCCCTCGGTCCCGGGCCGCCCCGCTGGCGAGCATCCGTTCGCTCGCCTGCTGGTAGCCCACGAGCGACCCGAAGCGCTCCGTCGGCCCGGCGCTGGGCCAGGCCGACCACATCTGGGTCCGCCAGGAGGCGTAGCCCGTGTCCTTGCCGGCCGAGAAGGGGGAGTTGGTGCTCATCGCGAGGAGCACGGGCAGCCACGCGGCGATCCGGTCGAGGCATCCCACTCCCTCCTCGGGGGAGCCGACCGCCACGTGGACGTGCATGCCGCACGTCGTCCCGAGCAGCGCCACGTCGCCGAAGGTCTCGACCATGTCCCGGTAGCGCTGGTCGGGGGTCACCCGGGGTTCGTCGACCCCGACGGGGACCGTGCCGGACGCGGCCACGCCGAGTCCACGGGCGGCCGCTGCCTCCCCGGCGGAGCGTCGCGCCGCGACGAGCTGCTCGACGAGGTCGTCGATGCTCGTCGTGGGCGCCGTGCGGATCTCCAGCTGGTGCCGGAACAGCTCCTGGTCCAGCTCCTGGTCCGGTGCGCGGGCTGCCCCACGCGGACCTCGTTGCCGCTCGCCGTGCTCCTGGAGGACCTCACGGGCTCGCGAGGTGACGGTCGAGGAGCCTGGGTCCACGACCAGCAGCTCCTCCTCGACGCCGACGGTGCGGGTGTCCACACGCCAGCGGTACCCATGGTCAGTCGGCGACGCTCCCCGGCTCCAGCCGGGCGCCCGCCTCCAGGGTGACCGCCGGACCGACCCTGCTGTCGCAGCCCACCATCGTGACCGCGTCCGGGTCGTCCCGGGCATCGACCTGCGGGTGGCTGACTCGCGCGTCCTGGTCCACGACGGACCGCGCGTCCAGCACCGTCCAGTGCACCTCGGCCCCGGACCGGATGACGGCGTCGGTGAACACCACCGAGTCGGCGACCAGCGCGCCCGCCTCGACGACGACCCCGGGGCCGATCACGCTGCGCTCGACGCGTCCCCGGACCCGGGCGCCTGGCGAGAGAAGGCTGTCGACCACGACCCCGCCGTCGAGCACCCGTGCGGGCGTGCGTTGCGGGAGCCGGGACAGGACCGGCCAGTGGGGGACCGACAGCACGTCCACGTCGTCGGTGAGGATCTCGTGGTGGGCGCGCAGGTAGTGGTGCGGCTGGCCCAGGTCGCGCCAGTAGCCGTCGTGCTGGAAGGCGAACGTCCGGCCGCGCTCGACGAGCCGGGGCACGAGGAGGTCCCCGAAGTCCCCGAGCCCGGTGTCGCCCTCGTCGCTCTCGGCGGCCGTCTCCCGGTGCAGCTCCTCCAGGACCTCGCGCAGCACCTGCGGGTCGTAGACGATGACCTCCGCCGTGATGGACACCCGGGCGTCGCCGTCCGGGGGGTCGTCCGGCTTGTAGCTGAAGCCGGTGACCCGCCCGTCGTCGTCGACGTCGACCACGCCGTGGTCGCGCGGGTCGTAGCCGGGAGGCAGCGGCGTGGTCACCAGGGTGCACTCGGCCGCGTTGTCCCGGTGCGCGTCGAGGACGTCGCGGTAGTCGAGGCGGTAGACGTGGTCGGCGCTCATCACCAGGACGAGGTCCGGGTCGAACTCGGCGAGCTGGTCGCGGAACCGGAAGAGCTCGTCGGCGTTGCCACGGGCGAACCCCTCCTCGTCCATGCCGCCCGTGCCCTCGTGGGGCAGCAGGATCCGGAGCCCGCCCAGGTTGCGGTCGAGGTCCCACGGCCGCCCGTTGGCGACCTCCTCCTGCAGCGTCGCGCCCTGGAACTGCAGTGACAGCCACACGTCGCTGATCCCGGAGTGCGTCAGGTTGGAGAGCGGGAAGTCCACCAGCTGGTGCACGCCCGCGAACGGCAGGGCGGGCTTGGCGCGCTCCCGGGTCAGCACGTCGAGGCGCCCGCCCACCCCACCGGCCTGGATGAGCGCGAGCACTCGTCGTCGGTCCATCCACGGCCAGTACCCGGAGGACGCGAGCGTGGACGAGACGGCCCGGGCCGGCTCTTGGGTGTCTTCAGCCGAGCAGCAGCCGCAGCCGTTCCGCGTTGCGCACCGCGTGCCCGGCGCCGTCGTTGTTGAAGAACGCCCAGACGTCACGGTCGTCGTCCAGCCACTCACGGATCCGGTCCGACCACCAGCGCAGGTCGCCCTCCGAGTACGACCCGGCGTAGAGATGCTGGTGGCTCGGGCCGTGCAGCCGCACGTAGACGAACGGCGCCGTGGCACGCAGGACGCAGGGGAGCCGGGCGCCGCTCATCACGACGTACGCAGCACCGTGCCGCTCGAGCAGTGCGTAGACGTCCTCGACGTGCCAGCTCGGATGCCGCATCTCCACCGCCACCGGCAGCTCGGGGGGCAGGCGTCGCAGGAAGTCGGCGAGACGTTCGTCGTCTCGCTCGTGGTCGGGGTGCAGCTGGAGCAGCACCGGGCCGGCATGCGCGCCCAGCGCGCGCCAGGCCTCGTGCAACCGCACCGCCCACGCGTTCTCGGGATCCTTCAGACGCCGGGCATGGGTGATCCACCGGGACGACTTGACGGCCATCCGGAAGCCGTCCGGCAGCACCTCACCCCAGCGCTCGAACCGCCTGGTGCCGGGCCACCGGTAGTAGCTCGCGTTGAGCTCGACGCAGTCGAACGTCTCGGCGTACCGGTCCCGCCAGCGGGCCTTGGGCAGACCCTCCGGGTAGAGCACCCCGACCCAGTGGTCGTAGCTCCACCCCGAGCAGCCGATCCACGCTCTCGCCACCTGTGGCAGGTACCCGGCCCGCGGCTCAGCGCGCCTCGCGCTTCACGCGGCGGCGCAGCTGCAGGATGCGCAGCATCCCGGACAGTCCCGCGAGGAACAGTCCGGCCACGGCGGCGATCAGCAGTGCGACGGCCACGGACACCTGTCCGTCCCAGGCGAGGAACGACACCGTGGTGGTGCGGGTGTTCTGGGCGATGAAGACGATCAGCAGCACCAGCACGACCCCGAGGCTGACCGTGGCGGCCCAGAAGCCGCTCGTGCGGGACCCGCGCAGCGGGTCCTGGTGCGAACGCCGGTCCGGCTCCTCGCGCAGCACCCGTTCACGGTCGGGTCCGGCGTCGTCTGTCGTCATGGCTGGAAGGTACCCATACCCCGGCCGGGCAGAGGGTACCGATCAGACCTAGCCGGACCCGTCCGATCGGAGGTCATGCCATGCCGAGCAAGTCAGCGAACGTGAAGAACGAGAAGCAGTACGAGGCCCTCAAGGACAAGGGGATGTCCAAGGAGCGTGCCGCGAAGATCGCCAACACCACGGACGCGTCCAAGAAGGGCGGCAAGCAGAGCGGCAAGGGCGGTGACAGCAGCCAGGGCGGCACCACCGCCCAGAAGAAGAAGGCGGGCCGCAAGGGCGGCAAGGCCGCCGCCAAGAAGGGCTGACGGGACGCCCTGACCGCAGGCCTCAGTCGCGCAGCCTCGGCAGCACGTCGCGGCCGTAGGCCTCGATCATCGCCACGTAGTGCGGGCCCATGTTGGCGACGTAGACCTCGTCGTAGCCGGCGTCGACGTAGTCCTGGAGCTGCCGCACGTGCCGGTCGACATCACTCCCGGCCACGATGCTGTCCGCGGTCGACTCCTTGGTCACCAGCTGGGACGCCTGCTCGAAGTGCTGCGGGCTGGGGAGCACCTGCGCCAGCTCACCCGGGAGCCCGGCGTTGGCCCAGAGCCGGTGCGCGATGTCCACGCCCTCGTCCTCGGTCTCGGCCCAGGAGACCTTCACGCCGCCCTGAGCCGGCTTGCCGCCGGACTTCTCCTTGAACGAGGCGACGGCGTCGGCGTCGTCCTGGGTGTTGATGAACCCGTCGCCGATGCGGGCGGCGACCTTCAGAGCCTTGGGCCCGAACGCCGAGACGTAGATCGGGGGCGGTTGGTCGGGCAGCGTGTAGAGGCGGGCGGTGTCGGTCTTGTAGTGCTTGCCCTGGCGGGTGACCACCTCGCCGCTCCAGAGCTCGCGGATGAGGTCCACCGCCTCCTCCAGCATCTCCAGCCTGACGTCCGCCGACGGCCAGGGCCCGCCGAGGATGTGCTCGTTGAGCGCCTCACCGCTGCCGACGCCCAGCACGAACCTGCCCTCGAGCTGGACGGCGGCGGTCGCCGCGGCCTGCGCGATGACCGCCGGGTGGATCCGCACGGTGGGACAGGTGACCGCGGTGGTGACCGGTAGCGAGCAGGCCTGGGAGATCGCCCCGATGAGGCCCCACACGAACGGGCTGTGGCCCTGCTCGTCGTTCCACGGGTGGTAGTGGTCGCTGATCCACAGCGCGTCGAAGCCCGCCCGCTCGGCGGCGACCGCCTGCTCGACGATCTCGGCGGGCGAGTACTCCTCGCTGGACAGGAAGTAGCCGAAACGCATGGCGGACTGGTACCCGACGGCAGTCGGCGAGCAACACCTAGGCGCCGCGGGACCGACGAGCGGACCGGTACGCCGGCTCGCGGAGCCGGACGACCGCCGGGTACTGCTCGAGACCGGCCACCTGGTGGAGCACCGGGTCGAACGACACCGTGGGGTCGCCGGCGTCCTGGTCGGAGACGGTGAGCTCGGCGAACGTGCGCCAGGGCCCTCGGCCCAGGGCGACGGCCAGCTCGACCAGACCCGGGGTGTCGGAGCGCGCGCCGAGCAGGAGCGGTCCCCGGGGGCTGCGGTAGGGGAACAGCGTGGTCATCGGCCGGCCGTACGTCGTGGAGCTCGGGGTCAGGACGAACCGGTTCCACGGCCCCCATCCGGTCGAGGCGAGGAGCAGGTCGCCGGGGGAGCCGTCGGGGTTGCTGACCCGGACCGCCAGCCCCTGGATGTCGGGCAGCGGGCCGGGCAGGCCCACCGACCGGGACTCACGCACCAGGACCGGCTCGTCTCCGGGCTCGTCGAGGAACGCGACGCCCGTCTCCGGGGCCGAGCCGTGCCGCCGGAGCCGGCCGCCGACGACCCGCCCGCGGGGATGCAGCGGCTTGCGGGCCGGGCGCACGGCGCCGACGGTGCGGAAGGCGCTGCCTAGGACGGCGCCGCCGCCGGCCGATGCGGCGCGGCCCAGTGAGTCGGCCAGTGAGTTGGCCAGTGAGTTCGCCAGTGAGTCGAGGTGGGTCATGGGGGAGCGGTACCCCTGAGGGTGAGAGCGGTGACCAGACCCACGGGTACCGAGCGGTTCCCCTCGACCCTGGAGTGACATGGCCGCCAAGAGCACAGCGAAGAAGACCGCCCAGAAGACCGCCAAGAAGACCGCGAAGAAGACCGCCCAGAAGACCGCCAAGAAGGTGGCGAGGACCGCAGCGAAGCTGCTGGAGCCGACCATCCCGGGCGCGCCGGGGAGCGCGCCGGCGCCCTTGGACGAGCCCACCGAGCCGCACGCCCCGCTGCCGCCCAAGGCTGACCAGGGCACGCCGGACAGCCGGACCGCGACGGGCACGGACCTCGGGGCAGACCCGACCGCCGCCGCCCAGCAGGGCGCCTTCCTCACGACCTCGACCGGGGCGCGGCTCCGGGACAGCGACCACTCGCTGAAGGCCGGTCCGCGGGGCCCGACGCTCCTGCAGGACCACCACCTCCGCGAGAAGATCACGCACTTCGACCACGAACGCATCCCGGAGCGCGTGGTGCACGCCCGTGGGGCCGGCGCGCACGGCGTGTTCGAGGGGTACGGCACCGCGGACGCGGTCACGGCGGCCGGCTTCCTGGCCAAGGGGAAGGAGACCCCGGTCTTCGTGCGCTTCTCCACGGTGCTGGGCTCGCGCGGCTCCGCCGACACCGTCCGCGACACCCGCGGCTTCGCGACGAAGTTCTACACCGACGAGGGCACCTTCGACCTGGTGGGCAACAACATCCCGGTCTTCTTCATCCAGGACGGCATCAAGTTCCCCGACGTGATCCACGCCGGGAAGCCGCACCCGGACCGGGAGATCCCCCAGGCGCAGAGCGCCCACGACACCTTCTGGGACTTCGTGTCCCTGCACACCGAGGCCCAGCACCACACGATCTGGAACATGTCCGACCGGGGCATCCCGCGCTCCTACCGGATGATGGAGGGCTTCGGTGTGCACACCTTCCGCTGCACCAACGCCGACGGCCGGACGTCGCTGGTCAAGTTCCACTGGAAGCCGGTGCTCGGCGTCCACTCCCTGACGTGGGAGGAGGCGCAGATGCTCGCCGGCCTCGACCCGGACTTCCACCGCCGCGACCTGTACGACGCCATCGAGGCGGGCGCGTTCCCGCAGTGGGCGCTCGGCATCCAGGTCTTCGAGGACACCGAGGACCAGCTGTTCGCGGGGATCGACCTGCTCGACCCGACCAAGCTGGTGCCCGAGGAGCTCGCCGAGGTGCAGCCGATCGGACGGCTCACGCTCAACGCCAACCCGACGAACTTCTTCGCCGAGACCGAGCAGGTCGCCTTCCACGTCGGGCACCTCGTGCCGGGGATCGACGTGACCGACGACCCCCTGCTCCAGGCCCGGCTGTTCTCCTACGTCGACACGCAGCTCTCCCGGCTGGGCGGGCCGAACTTCAACCAGATCCCCATCAACCGCCCGCACGCACCCGTCAACGACATGCTGCGCGACGGCTTCCACCAGCACGCGGTGCACGGCGGGGTCGCGCCGTACAAGCCGAACTCCCTCGACGGCGGCTGCCCGTTCTTCGCCGGCACCGGGGACCGGCCGTTCGTCGACACCCCGGTCCAGGTCGCCGAGGCGACCAAGGTGCGGGCCAACCCGGCGACGTACGACGACCACTGGAGCCAGGCCCGCCAGTTCTGGCTGAGCATGAGCCCGGTCGAGAAGGAGCACATCATCCGGGCCTACACCTTCGAGCTCGGCAAGTGCTACGAGCAGGCGGTCAAGGAGCGCCAGCTGCTCGCCCTCGCCAACATCGACCCGGTGCTCTGCGCCGAGGTCGCCACCGGCCTCGGCCTTCCCGCTCCCGACCCGACGATCGCCCTCGAGGACCCCGACCCCAGTCCCGCGCTGTCCCAGGTGCTCGGGGAGTACCCGCCGGACGGCCGGATGGTCGGCATCGTGGTCGACCCGGACGGCGACCTCAGCGGTGTCGGGAGCCTGCGGGCCGCCATCGACGCCGCCGGGATGGTGCCGCTGCTCATCGCCCCGCACGGCGGCTCGGTCGACGGCATGCCGGTCCAGCGCACGTTCGCCACCGGGCGCTCGGTCGAGTACGACGTCCTGCTGGTCGGCGGGGCCCCGGTCCCCGCCCCCGACGCCCTGCCGGCCCGGGACGAGAAGGCGGGGGCGGACGAGGGTGCGGCCATCGACCCGCGCGTCCTGATGATGGTCGAGGAGTGCTACCGGCACGCCAAGGTCATCGGTGCCTGGGGCGAGGGTGTCCGGGCCCTGGACGCCGCGCGGGTCACCGGCGCGGTCGGTGTCGTGACAGGGGACGACCCGGCGGCTGTGCTCGCCGAGGTGCAGACCCTGATGGCGGCACACCGCGTCTGGGCCCGGTTCCCCTCGTCGGTCGCCTGACCCTGGGGTGTCGCAGCCTGATCGGGGACAGGACTGGGTACTGCCCCCTGCGGACAGGTGGTGACGTCGATCCGACGCCGTCACACCTCCGTGGAGGGAGACTCATCATGCTCTGGACCATTCTGGTCATCCTGGCGATCGTCGTGCTGGCGATCTTCATCCTCAACTACGTCAGGGGCCGGGGCCGGGTCTGACACCTGGTCCGGCGACCTGCCGGGGTGGCGAGGAGACTCGCCACCCCGATGGGTGGAACTGCCCCGGTCGGCGCGCCTCGAGCGGCCGTTCGGGTACCGCAGGTACGTGACCACCCTCCCCAAGCCCCGCGGTGCGCTCAGCGTGGCGGTCCTGAGCGCCCTCGTCGACGTACCGACCCGCGAGGTCCCCCTGATCGACCTCGCTCCGGAGTCCCCGGATGACGCCGCGATCACCCTCTGGGTGCTGCACGAGCTCTCCTACGGCGGGTTCGAGGAGGTCGACGACCGGGCGGAGCTCGAACCGGAGCTGCTGCGCGTACGTCGCCGCCTGGAGCAGACGCTCGAGGCGGACCTCCGCGGACGCTGGCCCGGCGTGCCCGAGGGCGTCGACCTGGCCACCGGCTTCTTCGACTGGGTCGCGGACCAGGACGGTCCGTCGCTCGCGAGGTTCGTGCAGTCCGAGGCCACTCGCGAGCAGGTCCTCGACCTGCTCCGGATCCGGTCGGTCTACCACCTGAAGGAGGCCGACCCCACCAC
>NZ_JAEMSS010000232.1 GCF_016462705.1 Nocardioides sp.
CTCGACCCCCCAGACCGGGACCAGGACCCCGGCCCACGCCATGTCGATGAGGTTGGTCAGCGCGACCATCACGGTGATCCCGACCAGGACCCGGTCGCCCCGGAGGAACGCCCAGCCCTCCCTCAGCTGCTGGAGGTACGACGTCTCCTCGACCGGCTCGACCGGCTCGACCGGCTCGGCCTCCGGCGCGCCCGCCCGGGCCAGGTCCGCGGTCGCCCACGCGAGGACGAGCGCGGAGAGGCCGAAGCTGGCCGCGTCCACGACCAGGGCGTTCGTCGGGCCGATGGCGGCGACGAGGCCGCCACCGACGCCCGCCCCCAGCAGCCCGGCGGTGCGCTCGACCGTGGAGTGCAGACCGGTCGCGCGCTCCATCGGCACGGCCGCCTCGCTGACCAGCCGCGGGACCAGCGCGTGCTTGGCCGCGTCACCGGGACCGCGCAGGGCGCCGGCCAGGGCGACCAGACCCAGGAACACCCCGAACGGCAGCCAGCCCAGCAGGTGCAGCAGCGGGATCGAGCCCACCGCGAGCACACTGCCCAGGTCGCAGGTGATGCTCACCCGGCGCGCGCCCACGCGGTCGATCACCGGTCCGCCGAGGACCTTCGTCAGCACCAGCGGCAGCATCTCCGCGAGCGCCACGAGCCCGGTCTTCTCGGCGCTGCCGGTGGTCGTGTAGACGAAGAACGGCAGTGCCACCATGGAGATCCGGGTGCCCGTCAGCGAGATGGCCTCGGAGGTCAGCCAGCCGTAGAGCGGGCGCCGGCCGGCCACGGGAGCGGTCATGACGGAGGGCTCGACTCCGTGCCGGGCCGCGGGTAGGCCTGCATGACGACCAGGAAGTCACCCACGCCCTCGGTCTCGTCGTCGTCCTCCTCGACGTCCTCGACGAGCGCCTCCATCGCGGCGACCAGGGCGGCGGCCTTTCCCGGGGTCACGCGGACCATCCAGTCGCTGAACCTCGACGCCTCGCGCCACGGATCCGGCAGCAGCTCGTGCTCCTCGACGGCGCGCTGCAGGAGCTCGGTCTGCACCACCGCGATCGCCTGGAGGAACGCGTCCTGCGCCGACCGCTCGTCCGCGTTCCTCGGGGGCTCGGTCGTGGTCGACTGGTGCGCGGCCTGCCACCAGCGCTCGCGCCCGTTGCCGCGGTCGACGTCGTCGACGACGAAGCCGTGCTGGTGGAGCTGCCGGAGGTGGTAGGAGGTCGCACCGCTGTTGAGGCCGAGCCTGACGGCCAGGCTGGTCGCGGTCGCGGGGCCCTCGGCGCGGAGGAGTCCGAGGATCCGGAGCCGGACGGGATGGCTCAGGGCGCGCAGGCCCTCGGCCCCTGGGGTGATCCGGGTCAGCTCCATGGCCGACACCCTAGAACCACAAAGAAGCATTTGCAAAGATTTCTTTGCGGATTGCTCCCGGAGACGAAACACGGTGGTGACCGTGGCGTCCTTAGGGTGGGGCGGTGTCCACCAAGGTCGGCCTGACCCATCGCACGACGTACTCGTTCGCGCGCCCGGTCGAGGTGGGCCCGCACGTGGTGCGTCTCCGCCCGGCGCCGCACTGCCGGACCCCCATCGAGGCCTACTCGCTCGAGGTCACGCCGAAGAACCACTTCCTCAACTGGCAGCAGGACCCGTTCGGCAACTGGCTGGCCCGGCTGGTCTTCCCCGAGAAGGTGACGACGCTCGAGATCACCGTCGGCCTGGTCGCGGACCTGATGGTGATCAACCCGTTCGACTTCTTCATCGAGGAGTACGCCGAGCAGTTCCCCTTCGCCTACGAGCCCACGTTGGCCGCCGACCTGGCGCCCTACCTCCGCCCCGTCGACGACAGCGTGGCCGCGGCCGGATGGCGCGAGACGCTGCCTGAGCCTCCCGAGGGCGGCACGCCCACGGTGCAGTTCCTCTCCGACCTCAACAGTGCCGTCCACCGCGACGTCGCCTACGACGTGCGGATGGAGCCCGGCGTCCAGACCCCTGACGAGACGCTGGCCCGGCGGATCGGGTCCTGCCGGGACAGCGCGTGGCTCCTGGTCAGCCTGCTCCGGCAGTACGGCCTGGCCGCCCGGTTCGTGTCGGGCTACCTGGTCCAGCTCGCGCCCGACGCCTACGTGACCGAGGCGAACGACGGCCCGGCCGGGCCGACCGCGGACTTCACCGACCTCCACGCCTGGGCCGAGGTCTACGTCCCCGGGGCGGGCTGGGTCGGCCTCGACCCGACCAGCGCGCTGTTCGCCGGCGAGGGGCACATCCCGCTGAGCGCCACCCCGCACCCCAGCAGCGCGGCACCGATCGAGGGCGCGACCGAGCCGGTGGAGGTCACCTTCGGCTTCCTCAACGAGGTCACCCGGGTGCACGAGGACCCGCGCGTGACGGCGCCGTACAGCAAGGAGCAGTGGGCCCGGATCGACGCGCTCGGACACGCGGTCGACGCCCGCCTGGACAGTGGCGACGTGCGGCTGACGATGGGCGGTGAGCCCACCTTCGTCTCCCGGGACGACATGGTCAGCGACCAGTGGAACACCGATGCCGACGGTCCCGAGAAGCGCGAGCTCGCGAGCCGGCTGGCCGAGCGGCTCCGCCAGACGTACGCCGCCGGCGGCGTGGTCCACCGGGGCCAGGGCAAGTGGTACCCGGGCGAGCCGCTGCCGCGCTGGAACATCGCGCTCCAGTGGCGCACCGACGGTGTGCCGCTCTGGCAGGACCCCCAGCTGTTCGCCGACCCGTGGAGCGAGGCCGGCGCCGACCCCGAGGCCGAAGAGCGCACGGAGGCGCTGGCACGACGGATCACGCAGGTCCTGGGCCTGCCGGCCGAGCAGCTCCGGCCTGCGTTCGAGGACCCGTTCGCCGCGCTCGCCGACCACGTCCGGCAGCCGCACGGCGAGCAGCCGGACCAGGGGGCCGACGACCCCGAGCCGGCACTGGTGGCCAAGCTCGACGCCGACGTCACCGAGCCGACCGGCTGGGTCCTCCCGCTGGTCACCGGCGAGGAGTGGACGAGCCCGGTGTGGCGGTTCCGGCGCGGCCGCCTGGTCCTCACGCCGGGCACCAGCCCGGTCGGGCTCCGGCTGCCGCTGGACTCGATCGCCTGGAAGGACCCGGAGTACGCCGGGGAGCCGTCGTACCTCGAGGCGGGGCCGCCGCTGGAGCCCAAGGTCCCGACCGTCTCGCTCTGCGACCCCGACGGCGTCCCCACCACGGCGCTGGCGTTCGAGGCCCGTGACGGCCACGTGCACGTCTTCCTGCCGCCGACCGAGCGGCTCGAGGACTACACCGACCTGCTCCGGCTGGTCGAGGTGGCGGCCCGCAGGCTCGGCGTACCGGTCGTGCTCGAGGGCTACCCGCCGCCGCCGGACCCGCGGCTGACCCAGCTCGCCGTCACGCCCGACCCGGGCGTCATCGAGGTCAACGTGCAGCCCACGCAGTCCTGGCCCGAGCTGCGCGACCTGACGACCACGCTCTACGCCGCCGCCCGGGCCGAGGCCCTGGCCACCGAGAAGTTCGACCTCGACGGCTCGCACACCGGCACCGGTGGCGGCAACCACCTCACGCTCGGCGGCCGGCAGCCGGTCGACTCGCCGCTGCTGCGCCGGCCCGACCTGCTGGCCAGCCTGGTGTCCTACTGGCAGCGGCACCCCTCGCTCTCCTATCTCTTCTCGGGTCGGTTCATCGGTCCCACCAGCCAGGCGCCGCGGTTCGACGAGGGCCGTCCCGAGGCGGTCTACGAGATGGAGATCGCGCTCGCCGAGATCACTCGCCTGACCGCCCAGCAGGAGGACGCGGGCGGCGAGCCGCGCCCGTGGCTGGTCGACCGGGCCCTGCGGCACCTGCTCACCGACCTGACCGGCAACACCCACCGCGCCGAGCTCTGCGTCGACAAGCTCTACAGCCCCGACTCCTCGCGGGGGCGGCTCGGGCTGCTCGAGCTGCGCGGCTTCGAGATGCCGCCGCACCCGCAGATGGCGCTGGTGCAGGCGCTCCTGGTCCGCGGCCTGGTCGCGATGTTCTGGGAGCGGCCGCACCGCGACCCGCTGGTGCGCTGGGGGACGGCGCTGCACGAGGACTTCCTGCTGCCGCACGGGGCGATCGCCGACATCGGCGAGGTCGTCGCCGACCTGCGCCGGCACGGCATCGCCTTCGAGGAGTCCTGGCTGGCGCCGTTCACGGAGTTCCGGTTCCCACGGCTCGGGCACACGACCGTCGACGGCATCGAGCTCGAGCTGCGCCAGGCGGTCGAGCCCTGGCACGTCCTGGGTGAGGAGGCGACCGCCGGCGGCACCGCCCGCTACGTCGACAGCTCGGTCGAGCGGGTCCAGGTCTCGGTGCGGGGGATCGACCCCTCGCGGCACCTGGTCACGTGCCAGGGTGTTCCGGTGCCCCTCACCCCGACCGGCTCAGCCGACGAGTGGTACGCCGGCATCCGCTACCGCGCGTGGCAGCCCTGGTCGGCGCTGCACCCGTCGATCGAGGTGCACGCGCCGCTGCGGGTCGAGGTCGTCGACACCGGGACCGCGACCAGCCTCGGGGGCGCGACCTACCACGTGGTCCACCCGGGCGGCCGGGCCTACGACCACCCCCCGGTCAACGCCAACGAGGCGGAGGCCCGGCGGGCCAGCCGGTTCGAGCCGTTCGGCCACACCCCGGGCCGGCTCGACGTGGCCGGCATGCAGGAGGCCGGCCGGCGCGCGGCCACCGCCGACTACCCGCGCACCCTCGACCTGCGGCGCGTCCCGCAGTCCTGAGACCGTCGTGATGCCGTGACCGTGCTCCGGGACTACGCCAGCGCGCTCTCCCAGCCGCCACTGATCGGAGGCGCCGAGGAGCCGGCACGCTACGACGAGGTAGTCGGCCCGGACGGCGCGCTGCGGCCGGCGTGGAAGGGCCTGGCCGAGGTGGCCGTCGCGATCACGCCGGCCGACCTGCGGCGCGTCGACGGCGACATCACGGCGTTCCTGGCCGACGACGGCGTGACCTACGCGCGTCCCGGTCAGGGGTCCGGGCCGTGGCAGCTCGACCCGGTCCCCCTGATCATCGACGCCGCGTCGTGGGCGCCGCTCGAGGTCGGTCTCGCCCAGCGGGCCGAGCTCCTGAACGCCATCCTGGCCGACCTCTACGCCGAGCAGACCCTGCTCCGCGACGGCCTGGTCCCGCCCGCCGTCGTCCTCGGGCACGGCGGCTTCACCCGGGTCGTCGCCCGTCCCTCCGCGCGCGACCCGCGGCCGCTGGTGTTCTCGGCGACGGACCTGGGCCGCGACGCCGAAGGCCGGTGGCGGGTGCTGGCGGACCGCGCGCAGGCGCCGTCCGGAATCGGCTACGCGATGGAGAACCGGCGGGTGGTCTCCCGGGTCATGCCGGAGCTCTACCGCGAGGCCGGCCTGCACCGGATGGAGCCGTA
Organism: Nocardioides sp.; assembly: GCF_016462705.1. GTDB lineage: Bacteria > Actinomycetota > Actinomycetes > Propionibacteriales > Nocardioidaceae > Nocardioides. Next base: position 5,389 of record NZ_JAEMSS010000232.1, read on the forward strand.
CTTCTGGGCGCTGCGCTCGGCCCTGCTCCAGTCCGCCCAGGGCGACC
>NZ_JAEMSS010000233.1:0-664 GCF_016462705.1 Nocardioides sp.
CAGAGCATCGGTCTCCAAAACCGAAGGTTGGGGGTTCAAGTCCCTCGTGCCCTGCAGATCGAGACACATCAGCACCCAGCAGAACAACCAGCAGAACAACCAGTCGAACGAAGGTGAGAGGCGTGACGGACAGCAAGGCCGTCCGTGGGCCGCGCGACAACAGTCGTGACAAGCGTCCCGAGGGACGCACCAGCATCCCCACGTTCTACCGGCAGGTCGTCGCCGAGCTGCGCAAGGTGGTCTGGCCGACGCAGGAGCAGCTGGTCACCTACTTCACCGTGGTCATGGTGTTCGTGCTGGTGATGATGGCGATCGTGTCCGGGCTCGACCTGGGCTTCGGCAAGCTGGCCTTCGAGGTCTTCACCGGCCGGTCCTCGGACTGACCACCGGGCCGCCCCGGGCGGCCCGCCCCCGAGCAACAAGCAATGGAGTAGACGCGTGTCTGAGCAGTACGAGCAGGACAGCCCGGTCGAGGCCGACGAGGCCACCGACCCCAGCGCCGAGGGCGTGGCCGAGGACGCCCTCGTCGAGTCCGTCCTCGAGGAGACCGTCGCCGACGAGCCCTCCGAGGACGAGCTGTTCGCCGGTGACGCCGACGACACGGACGAGGCCGACGACACGGACGAGGCCGACGACACGGACGAGGCCGACGACACGGACGAGG
>NZ_JAEMSS010000233.1:764-5434 GCF_016462705.1 Nocardioides sp.
CTGGGGAGCCCGCCGCTGCGGACGAGAGCCCCGAGGACGACGTCGCGGACGAGGATGCCGAGGACGACGAGGAGCCTGCGGCGGACGACCCGCTCGAGGCGTTCCGCGCCGAGCTGTGGGCCAAGCCCGGCGACTGGTTCGTGGTGCACACCTACTCCGGCATGGAGAACCGGGTGAAGTCCAACCTCGAGAACCGGATCATCTCCCTGAACATGGAGGACTACATCCACGAGATCGTGGTCCCCACCGAGGAGGTCGCCGAGATCAAGAACGGCCAGCGCAAGATGGTCAAGCGGACCGTCCTGCCCGGCTACGTCCTGGTCCGGATGGACCTGACCGACGAGTCGTGGGCCGCGGTCCGCCACACCCCCTCGGTCACCGGCTTTGTCGGCCACAGCCACCAGCCGGTGCCGCTGAGCATGGCCGAGGTCGAGAGCATGCTGGCTCCCGCCGTGGTCGCCCGTGCCGAGGCGGAGGCGGTCGCCGCAGGCACCTCCAAGGGCGGTGCGACCACCGCCAAGAAGCCCGTCGAGGTCGCCGACTTCGACGTGCAGGACTCGGTCATGGTGGTCGACGGCCCGTTCGCCACGCTGCACGCGACGATCACCGAGATCAACGCCGAGGCGCAGAGGGTCAAGGCCCTCGTCGAGATCTTCGGCCGGGAGACCCCGGTCGAGCTGAGCTTCAGCCAGATCCAGAAGGTCTGACCCCGGAGCTCCGCGAAGCAGCACCCCTGTGGCAGGGCGTCGAAGGACGGCGCTCGTCATGACCACGAGAAGAAGGAAGAGCAATGCCTCCCAAGAAGAAGGTCGCTGCCCTGGTCAAGGTGCAGCTCCAGGCCGGTGCCGCGTCGCCGGCCCCGCCCGTCGGTACCGCCCTCGGTCCCCACGGCGTCAACATCATGGACTTTTGCAAGGCGTACAACGCCCAGACGGAGTCGATGCGCGGCAACGTCATCCCGGTCGAGATCACGATCTACGAGGACCGGTCGTTCACGTTCATCACCAAGACGCCTCCGGCCGCCGAGCTGATCAAGAAGGCCGCCGGGCTGCAGAAGGGCTCCGGCGTCCCGCACAAGGAGAAGGTCGGCAAGCTGACCAAGGACCAGGTGCGCCAGATCGCCGAGACGAAGCTCCCCGACCTCAATGCCAACGACATCGAGGCCGCCATGAAGATCGTCGAGGGCACCGCCCGCTCCATGGGCGTCACCACGGAGGGGAACTGACATGCAGCGCAGCAAGTCCTACCGCGCGGCGGCCGAGACGTTCGACAAGGACGAGCTCCACGCCCCGCTGACCGCGATCAAGATCGCCAAGAGCGGCTCGAAGAAGAAGTTCGACGAGACCGTCGACGTGGTGATGCGCCTCGGCGTCGACCCGCGCAAGGCCGACCAGATGGTCCGCGGCACCGTCAACCTCCCGCACGGCACCGGCAAGACCGCCCGCGTGCTCGTCTTCGCGAACGCCGAGAAGGCCGACGCCGCCCGTGAGGCCGGCGCCGACGTGGTCGGCGGCGACGAGCTGATCGAGAAGGTCAACGGCGGCTGGCTCGAGTTCGACGCCGTGGTCGCGACCCCGGACATGATGGGCAAGGTCGGTCGACTCGGCCGGGTCCTCGGTCCCCGCGGCCTGATGCCGAACCCGAAGACCGGCACCGTGACGCCCGACCCGGCCAAGGCCGTGGCGGACATCAAGGGCGGGAAGATCGAGTTCCGCACCGACCGGCACTCCAACCTGCACTTCATCATCGGCAAGGCGTCGTTCTCCGAGGTGCAGCTGGCCGAGAACTACGCCGCCGCTCTCGAGGAGGTGCTGCGGCTGAAGCCGGCCAGCTCCAAGGGCCGCTACATCCGCAAGGTGACCGTCTCGACGACCATGGGCCCCGGTGTCCAGGTCGACCCCAACCGCACCAAGAACGTCGCGGCGGAGGACGAGAACGCCTGATCATCGCTGGTTGAGGGGGGCCGCTGGGCCCGTCTCGAAACCACGTAAGCCGGGGCTGGTACTCACGCGAGTACCAGCCCCGGCTTGCGTGGTTTCGAGACGCCGCCAGCGCGGCTCCTCAACCAGCGGTGGCGGTGAGCTTCTCCGCCGCCGCCAGCGCCACGCAGGTGGCCACACCGGCCATCGCGGTCTCGACCTCGGCCAGCGACGGGAACGTCGGGGCGAGCCGGATGTTGCGGTCGTCGGGGTCCTGGCTGTGCGGGAACGCCGAGCCGGCGGGGGTCAGGGCGATGCCCGCCTCCTTGGCCAGCTGGACCACGCGCGACGCCGTGCCGTCGAGGACGTCGAGGTTGACGAAGTATCCGCCGGCCGGCTTCGACCACGTGGCGATGCCCAGCCCGTCGAGCCCGGCGGTCAGCGCCGCGTCGACCGCGTGGAACTTCGGGGCGATGATCTCGCGGTGCTTGCGCATGTGGGCCCGCACGCCGTCGGCGTTCTCGAAGAACTCGACGTGCCGCAGGTGGTTGACCTTGTCGGGCCCGATCGACGACATGCCCAGGTGCTCGAGGTACCAGGCCCTGTTGGCCGCGGACTGCGCCAGCACGGCGACGCCGGCTCCCGCGAAGGTGATCTTCGAGGTGGACGCGAACATCAGCGGCCGGTCGGGGTTGCCGGCGGCCGCGGCCAGGCTGAGGGCGTCCGCGCTCTTGGCCTCCTCCTCGGTGAGGTGGTGGAAGGCGTAGGCGTTGTCCCAGAGGATCCGGAAGTCCGGCGCGGCGGCCGGCATCGACATCAGCTCCGCGGCCACCTCCTGGGTGCAGACCGCACCGGACGGGTTGGCGTAGGTCGGCACGATCCACATCCCCTTGACGGCGGGGTCGTCGGCGACCAGCGCCCGCACCGCGGCGACGTCGGGGCCGTCCTGGTGCATCGGGACCGGGAGCATCTCGATCCCGAGGTCGGCGAGCATCGTGTAGTGCCGGTCGTAGCCCGGCACGGGACAGACGAACTTCACGACCGGCTCGTCCTTCCACGGCCGCTCCGAGCCCGGGCCGCCCCAGAGCATCAGGAACGTGAGCACCTGGTGCATCACGCTCAGGCTCGAGTTGCCGCCGCAGAGGACCTGCTCGGGCTCGACCCAGAGCAGCTCGGCGAAGATCTCGCGCAGCTCGGCGAGGCCTTCGAGACCGCCGTAGTTGCGCACGTCGACGCCTGAGGGGGACAGGTGCGTCGTCGGGAGGCGCAGCAGCGCGTTGGACAGGTCGAGCTGCTCGCTCGACGGCTTGCCTCGGGTCAGGTCCAGCGTGAGCCCCTTGCCCTGGAGCTCGGCGTACGCCGCCTGGCGGTCGGCGAGGAAGGCGGCGAGGTCTGCGGCGGACAGGTCGGCCAGGGGGGTGCTCAGCGGTGCGGTCACGTGGTCGATCTTCCCAGGCGGGCCGAGCAGGTCCGATTTGGCGGTCCGGTCCCCGGGCCCGTACCGTGATCCCCGTAACCAGAGACCGCCGGTGGTCAGGTGCGTGCACCCGACCGAAGGTTCCGCGGAAGCGGACGGCCTGCGCAGGGGACAGAGCAGAACACTCCACCGGAGTGCCCACGCCCTGAGCCTGCGCTCGGGGCGTTCGTCATCTCCACGGCCCCGCCCGCCGGCGTGCTCACCATGACTTTGTGGAAGGAGACCGATGGCGCGGGCAGACAAGCAAGCCGCCGTCGCGGAGATCGTCGAGTCGTTCAACGACGCCGCCGGTGCCGTGCTCACCGAGTACCGCGGTCTCACCGTCAAGGAGCTGCAGGACCTGCGCCGCTCCCTGGGTGAGAACGCCGACTACGCCGTGGTCAAGAACACCCTGGCCAAGCTGGCCGCCACCGAGGCCGGGATCTCCGGCTTCGACGACCTGCTGACCGGCCCCACCGCGATCGCCTTCATCAAGGGCGACGTGGTCGAGGCCGCCAAGGGGCTGCGCGACTTCGCCAAGGCCAACCCGGCCCTGGTGATCAAGGGCGGCATCCTCGACGGCAAGCAGCTCGACGCGAAGGAGATCGCGACGCTCGCGAGCCTCGAGTCGCGCGAGGTGCTCCTGGCCAAGCTCGCGGGCGCGATGCTCGCCTCGCTCAGCCAGGCCGTCTACCTGCTCAACGCGCCGCTGGCCCAGGCCGCCCGTCTCGCGGGTGCCCTCCAGGCCAAGGCCGAGCAGGACCCCTCGATCCTCGCCGGCGGTGCCGGTGAGGCTCCGGCCGCCGAGGCCGAGCCCGAGGCTGCTGCCGACGAGCAGACCACCGAGGACGCTCCGGAGGTGGAGGCCGCCGCCGACACCGACGAGGCGCCCGAGTCGATCGAGTCGACCGACTCGACCGACAGCACCGAGGCCCCCGCGGCCGAGGACGCCAGCACCGAAGCCTGAAACGACCACCACCCTGTTAACCCGGCCGCCCACGGCGGTCACATCTGAAAGGTTGCGCCACCATGGCCAAGCTCAGCACTGACGAACTCCTCGACGTGTTCAAGGAGATGACCCTCATCGAGCTCAGCGAGTTCGTGAAGCAGTTCGAGGACACCTTCGGCGTCACCGCGGCCGCTCCCGTCGCCGTGGCCGCCGCGCCCGCCGCGGGCGGCGCCGCCGCCGGCGGTGCCGACGAGGCCGCCGACCAGGACGAGTTCGACGTCATCCTCGAGTCCGCCGGCGACAAGAAGATCAACGTCATCAAGGAGGTGCGCGCCCTGACCTCCCT